>NZ_PZPL01000001.1:2578678-2901012 GCF_003044275.1 Rathayibacter caricis DSM 15933
GATCGAGAGGGTGCTCGACGGATTCGCAGTCTCGCCGAAAGCGGCGATGAGCTCGGGAATGCCCTTGTACTCCCGGATGAGCCCGAAGAAGAGCAGTCTGCCCGGAACGCGCTGCTGCGCTTCGGAGGGCCCGTACCAGTCCCTGTAGTGACCGTGGGGGATGAGGCGCCGGTTCGACGGGGGAGCGACCGAGCTCCGAGACATCACGATGGAGTAGGACGTGAGGCGGTCCGCCCGAGACAGCAGCCACCGGTCCAGAAGGCCGACGCCCTCGTGCGGCTGCGGATTGTGCACCGTGCGGATGACGGGCACACGACTGATTGCGAGGCGGATCAGGAGCAGGCCGAAGAGCGCCGACTTGACGAGTCCTTTCGGCCCCTGCGCCACCAGGAGGTGCTCCGGCCAGTGCAGATGGAAGACGTCGTAGCAACCGAAGAGCGCCGTGCGCCAGCGGAAGAACGAGCACCGGATCAGCGGCGGCAGGCTGCTGACGAGCTGATGGAGGTAGGGGTTCCCGCCCTCGGGATCGAGCTCGCCGAACGACTGGAGTACCTCGATGCGGGCGGAAGGGCGGTCCCTCGCGCAGGTTCTTCTCGCAGTAATCATGGTCGTGAGAGTCTTGCGAAATCCGACGGCGGCGTACCTGATGCGCCGACGGAACGCGCCACAGCTACTCGCCCGTGTCGCCTCTCGTAGCGTCGATTCTCGTGCGAGCAGATGAGGGAGACGAGGAGCGGGGCCGTGACGCGGGCGGCGCACGGGCCGCGGCGGTGACGCTCGCCGGGCAGTGGACGAAGTACGCCCTTCAGCTGGCGTCCCTCGTGGTCCTCGCTCGGCTGCTGACTCCGACCGACTTCGGGCTCATCGCCATGACCACCGCGGTGATCGGGATCGCCAATGTCCTCGGCGATTTCGGTCTCAGCCTCGCCGCGATCCAGGCCCGTCAGCTGTCCCAGGGGCAGCGGTCGAATCTGTTCTGGCTGAACGGTGCAGTCGGGACGATCACAGCACTGGCCTTCGTGCCGATCGCTCCGCTGCTCGCCTCCTTCTACAACGACCCCCGACTGACCCTGCTCACCATCGCGCTGGGCAGCTCGTTCGTCGTCGCCGGGTTCACCACTCAGCATCGCGCCGATCTCACGCGCCGCACCCGGTTCACCTCGCTCGCGCTCTCGGACGTTCTCGGGCAGGCCGCGGCGTTCGCGACCGCGGTCCTGAGCGCATGGGCGGGAGCGGGGTACTGGGCGCTCGCCCTGCAGCAGATCGTGTTCGCGGTCGTCTCCGGCGTCCTCGTCGTGTCGTGGTCCCGCTGGCGTCCGAGCAGACCATCGAGAGCGGAGCCGATGCGCGCACTCTTGTCCTACGGCGGCTCGACGTTCCTGACGCAGGTCGTCAATTACATCAGTGCCAATGCCGACTCCGTCCTCCTCGGTCAGCGCTTCGGGGCGACCGTCCTCGGCTTCTACAACAGAGCCTTCCAGTTGGTCTCGCTGCCCGTGCAGCAGCTCGCATCGCCGTTGACGCGGATCGCGCTGCCTCTGCTCTCACGAATCACGGAGCCTGCAGAACTGACCCGTGTCGCCACCAAGATTCACGCGGCGCTCCTCTGGGCGCTTCTCTCGATCCTGAGCGTGCTCGCCGCGATGTCCGAGCAGGTGACGAGCGTCGTCCTCGGCCCCGGATGGTCCGCTGCGGCCGACCTCCTGCCGATCCTCGCTGTAGGCGGAGCGTTCCAGGTGCTCTCCTACGTCTACTACTGGGTCTTCCTCGCCACCGCGAGGACCGGCCTCCTCTTCGTGTCGGAGCTGTCGGGTCGCCTCGTGATGATCGCGGGCATGATCGTGTTCATCGAGGACGGCCCCGCCGCTGTCGCGACGGCATCCGCAGCGGGCACCGCACTCATCTGGGCGGTGGGTTCGTTCCTCACGGTCAAGCGGACCGGGATCGACCCACGCCCCCTCCTCCTCACCTCGGCACGTATCGTGTCCGCCGTCGGGTCGGGTTTCCTCCTGGTCCGCGGGTGCATGCTCTTCGGACTGGACATCGACGGGTGGCTGGGACTGGTCGTGTACCTCGCGTGCTGGCTGCTCGGAGCAGGCTCGATCGCGTGCGCTCAGCGTGCCAGCCGCCTCGAGCTTCAAGGAGTCGTCGTGCTCCTCCGCCGGCGCTGAGCGGTCCTCGGCACTCCCGCATCCGGCAAGGCGCGGAGCGGCGCAGAGAGGTCAGCCCGAGCGTCGTCGCAGGAGGCTGACGAGTGCCAGCGTCCGACGACCCGGCGCTGAGCGCTGCAGCATCGGGGCGACGATCGCGGCGGAGGCCGCCGGCAGCGCGAGAAGACCGCGACGGAGCCGAGCGAGCCGCGCTCGGTGGAGCCGCTGCGACGTGCTCTCGGGGTGGCTGCGGAGGAACGACTCCTTCGCCGGGTACACGGCCTCGCGTAGCAGCATCGGCCATTCACGAGCCTGTGCTTGGGAGAGGGCGAGGAGCCAGGCGGTCGTGGAGTTGTTCACGCCCCTCGTCCGAACACGCCAGAGGTACAGGTCGAGCACGGCGCGAGCCGGGAGCTCCGGTTGCGCGAAAGGGACCAGGCCGGTCTCCGTGAACAACGGTGCGAGCGCCGTGTTCGCCCCCATCTCGGCACTCACCGCGCACAGCTGCTCCTTCTCGGCCGCGGTGAACCGATCGCGAACGGCGTCAGCGAGGAAGCCGAACTCGGCCGCGTTCCGAGGGACCTGGAGATCGCGCAGGGCGTGCAGCGCCACGACGAGCGCTCCGCCGACCCGATCCGTCGTCTCGACGCCCACACCGCCGATCACCTCGGTGCGCCGTCGGGCCCAGAGAGCGTCGAACACCGCGTGGACATCCGCGAAGAACCCTGGGTAGGAGTGGTGCACGTCGATGTCGCAGGGCCAACCGGGGTGGAGGTAGGTGAGCGAGTGGAGTGCGATGATCCGCGGGATCGCCGGGTCCGGCCGTGGTCTCCAGTCCGCGCGCTCCAGTGCCCGGAGGTAGTCGTCGAAGCGGGCGGGATCCACCCAGATGTCCACGTCCGTGGAGTCCCGTTCGGGACGGAGACCGGAACGAGCCGCCAAGGGTCCTTTGATGATCAGGGCGCGGATCCCTGACTCCGCGGCGATTCGGTGCGCCAACGCGTGGGCGAGCACGACCGCCTCGCCTTGCTGGAGTCGTTCGACGGCCTGCCCGATCACGACACCGTCCCGTCCTGCTCGGGCCTCGACGCTCGCGACGGCCAGGGACCGGTCGATCTCCCGTGTTTCGAGCGAGTGCCGAGTGCAGCGGGTCGCGAAGAGCGGAGGGGAACCGTCGCTCTGCCGGAACGTGCTCCCCGGCTTACCTGCGTCGCCGTCGTCCGAGTGGCCTCTCGAGTGCGGGGTCGCTGCAGAGTGCTTCCCGCTCGGCCCCGCGTGCCAGGTCGGGCTCCGTCCGCATCCGGTTTCGGGCGGAAGCTGTTCACCACCAGCATCGCGAAGAGCGGGATGGTGTGCTCGGTTCCGAAGTACTCGGTGTTGTCGTACATCCCGTGGAGCAGCATCCAGAGCAGGGCGGCAAGTTCGAACGACGCGACATGCCCCTCGCGGGCGTCCGCCGCCCGCCTGATCCGCCTCAGTGCCGCCACGATGAGGATCAGGTGCAGTCCGGCGAGGCACAGCGCCCCCAGTAGTCCGGTGTTCGCCCAGGCCCAGATGAGGAAGTTGTGCGGCTGCAGAGTTGCGGGAAGTTCGCCCCTCTCTGCAGAAGCACTCCAGAGGGGCGCCCAACCGCCCCAGCCGAGTCCTCGGAACGGCGAATCCGCGAAAGCGGCCGACGCAGCGGTCCACAGGGCGTCCCGCGCCTCGGTCGCCTCGGTCGCGTTGGT
The DNA here is from genome assembly GCF_003044275.1 of Rathayibacter caricis DSM 15933. Taxonomy (NCBI): domain Bacteria; kingdom Bacillati; phylum Actinomycetota; class Actinomycetes; order Micrococcales; family Microbacteriaceae; genus Rathayibacter; species Rathayibacter caricis. Next base: position 2,582,556 of record NZ_PZPL01000001.1, read on the forward strand.
CGTGAAGTCGGTAGCGCGACTCGCGACCTGCGCGGCACCGAGTGAGACCAGTGGCACCAGGATCAGCGCCCCGGCGAGCTGCAGCTGCGACCGGCTCGGAGCGAGCAGGTAGGGCAGGAGGAACGCCAGGAGCGGGAGGACCACGGCGAGGATCACCGCGGTCTTGGATCCCGTGCTCAGCGCTCCGGCGAAGCAGATCAGGGCGGCGGCGCGATCGCGTGCGAGGCGCGACCGGTAGGACGCGGCCCAGCAGCAGAGGGCGACGGCGGCCATCACCATCGACGCCCGATTGGCGTTGACGAAGAGCAGACCACCGGACTTGGTCGGGTCGGTCACGTTGTTCCGGAGAGTCGTGAAGAGGAGTCGCGCCTGATCGCCGATCAGCCATCCGGCGAAGGCGCTGTGGAGGTACGTCTCCTTCACGTCGTCGAACAGCTGGAACACGATCGTGGAGAGCGATTGAACGCACATGAGCGGGGCGCAGAGGCGCACGGTGACGAGGAGCATGTCCCGACCGGCGGCGCGATTCGCATCGGCGAGGGCGATGGCCGCGACGATCGACAGGGCGGCGATCGCCGGCCCGACGGCGAAAGCCGGCCGCTGCGACCAGTCGGTCGCGACCAGCGCCGCGAGGGCGTATCCGAGCACGAGGAGGGTGACTGGGTGGAGCAGGGCGTTGCTCGCGCGTCCCCAGGTCCGCGGCACGCTTCCGAGCGCCCACATCTGGCTGAAGTGGATGATCGTCGTGACCGGCTGCGGACTCACCGCGGCGAGGATCGTCATGATCGACCAGTTCGCCGAGAGCGAGAGGAGCAGCACGACGAGGAGGGCGATCACTCCGGCCAGAAGGACGAGGAGGATCTCAACGCTCATCGCCCGTGCCCTCCCAATGCGTGGGCCTCCGATGGAGTCGGTGCTCCAGCGCCCACCAGAACTGGCGAACGTCGGTGTTGGCAGTCTGCAGGAGGAAGTGGAAGGCGCGGACGGCGATCGGACGGTCGTGACCACGCAGGGCCGAATGGATGAGCCGACGGATCTTCCTCCGGTCCGACCAGGTGAGAGCGGCGGAGTGCTTCCGCATGTAACGGCGCAGTCCCTCGGCTCTGGCCGCCGTTCGTGAGGAGAGATGGCCGTGCCTGTGGAAGACCTGGACCACGAGGCGCTCGCGGAGGACGGCGTAGGTCGAGCCCGAGCAGAGGAGGCGGTAGAGGAAGTCGAGATCGTTGGCGACCGGCAGCTCTGGGTCGAATCCGTCGATGCGTCGGAAGTCGACTGTCCGAACGACGGTGTTGCTCCCCGTCAGACCGGGGTTCACGGCGAGTGCCTGGTGAGGAGACAATCCTCCGGGCATCGAGAGGCCCCGCCCTTCGCGATCCTCGCGGCGGTACTTCGTCCATCCGACGACGAAATCGACTTCTTCCGACTCGAGCGTGGCCACGGCCTCTTCGAGGAAAGCGGGGTCCCAGATGTCGTCGTCGTCGAGGAAAGCGAGGAGCTCGCTCTCGGCGAGCGCTGCTCCGGCGTTCCGCGAGGAGCCGGCGGTGCGGCGGGTGGATGCACTCGCGTCGAGGTAGATCACCGGCACGTCCGTCTCGGCGGCGAGACCCTCGACGAGGGCGCGCGTCTCGGCCCGGGGGACGTCGTCGACCACGATGATCGACTCGGGCGGGAGGGTCTGCGCCGCGGCGGAACGGACTGCGCGGGGCAGGAGGGAGTCCCTGTCGTGAGTGGGGATGACGCACGTGACTGTCATGAGTCCATTCCGATGATGTCCTCCGGACGGCCGTGCCCGCGGAGGATGGCGACGAGGGCGGCGATGTTCCCGCGGAGGCGTCGGCGACGCCAGGGACCCTGGTCTCTGCTGAGACTCCGAGCCGCGTTCATGAGAGCGGGACGTCCGGCTTCGGTCAGAGCGAGACCGAGCGGGAAGCTCCCCTTCCTCCAGAGGTAGTACGGGTTGATCAGCTGGCTGTACCCGAAACGGCTATGCGCCTCCCTGCCGCCGCTGGAGGCGCCGAGGTGAACGGCGACACTTCCTCCGAAGCGTGCGATGAGACCGTGGTCGAGCACTCGACGAGCGAGGTCGTGGTCCTCCAGCCAGCTGTACAAGGGCAATCGCTCGTCGAAGCGCTCGACGGTGAGGATCCTGTGGCGCACGGCGAAATTGCAGCCGTAGAGCTGCTTCCAGCTCGCGTCGACCCAGTCCGCTCCACGATCGCTGAACTCGAGGATCCGCAGAGCCTCGTCGACGGAGATCTCGCGGCGCGACGGAGCGCCGTCGGCGGCGACGTGCCCGGTCACCGCGACGATGTCGGGGCGCTCGTCGAGGAGGGCGACGGCGCGACTCACGTAGTCGGCGCGGGGCACGGTGTCGTCGTCGAAGAAGAAGACGACGTCCGTTCCCGCGGGGAGCGCCGCGATGCCCGCGTTCCTCTGAGCCGCGGCGCCGCGGACCCCTTCGACGACGAGCAAGCGATCCGAGGTCGCTTGGGACGGTCGGCTCTCCTCGTCGGGAACGCTGACGACGACCACGAGCTCTGTCCAATCGAGCGCGAGGACGTGATCGAGCGTCCTGCTGAGGATCTCGTGTCGGCCTGCTGAGGCGATGACCACTCCCACATGGAGGGCGTCGTCGTTCGTCATTCGTCGGTCTCCTCGCCGGGCGCCGGCTGTTTCGGTCGCGCGGAACGGTCGGGGTCGGAAGGGTCTGTGTGGATCTCGATGAGGCCCGCGGCGCGCAGCTCCTCGAGGAAGGAGAGGACTGCGGACTCGACGACGGAGAACTCGGGCGCCCCTGCGGACATCGCGGCTCCCTCGACGAGCTGTCGAGCGGAGACGACGCCGTCCAGCGCCTGCCAGATCGAGACCGCCGTACCGGTGAGGACGAGAGGGACCGGAGCCGGGGCTGCGAGGTCGAGGATCACGGACCTGCCGGGCGTCTCGACGTGGGCGATCGACGGGGAGCGCCGCCAGAGGCGGCTCGATGCCGACCGGGCGGGGTCCGTCGGCGTCGAGCCCGTGTACTGGTCGCGGGTCATGCCGCCCCGACTCGATCGGCGAGCTGCTCGATCGCATCGGCGCTCTTGTCCCAGTCGAACCTCCGACTGATGCCGGCGGCGAGCTTCGCCGCCTCAGCGGGGTCCGGGGAGATCGCGGAGACGCGCTCGAGTGCGCGGGCAATCGATGCGGTGTCGAGCGGGTCGAACCACAGCCCGCCGGATCCGTGGACCCAGCGGAAGGCGGGGATGTCGGCGAGTACGACCTGCGTGCCCGACGCGATCGCCTCGACGACGGGCAGCCCGAATCCCTCGGAGAGGCTCGGCACGACGACCGCGTGCGCAGCCCGGTAGAGGCCTGCCAGGGCGTCCTCGTCGACGTAGCCGGCGTGGACGACGTGGTCCTGGGCGACGAGCTGCTCAGACCGGAAGGCACGACCACCGCCCCCTACGAGAACGAGGGGGTGCCGTCTGCGCCACTCGTGATCGAGCGAGCCGTGCGCAGCGAGGAGCCGTCGGAGGTTCTTGCGGGGATCGAGAGATCCCACGGCGAGGAGGAACGTCGTCCCCTCGATTCCGAGTGACCTCAGGAGCCGCGCGGACTCGTCCGAGCCCCCCGACGAGGAGAACCGCAGTGTGACGCCGTTGGGTGCCACGATCGACGGAGTGGTCGAGGGGATCCACCGCTGCACGGCAGCGAGCGTGGGCTCGCTCACGGTGATCACTGCGGCAGCGCTCGCGAGCTGCGCTCGAAGTGCTCGCGAGTGGGTCGCCGCGTACCTGCGCGAGAACCATTCCGGGTGCTCGAGCACGAACAGGTCGTGCACGACGAGCAGCTGCCGGGGATGCGCGAGCGGAGCCCTGCTGGTGAGGGAGAGCAGGAACTCGCCCCTCCTCGTCCTGAGCGCCGGCGACTGCACCCACGCCCAGCTGGCAAGGGAGGAGCGGCTCGAGAACCGGGGAGGGTCGACTGATCGGACGCCCTCGCGCAGGAGGAGTCGATTCGAGATCTCGGTGGCGTAGCGCTGCTGACCGGTGATCCTCTGATCGCGGAAAGCTCGATTGACGGCGATCCGGGCCATCACGCAGCCCCTCCCACCCAGGCGGCGAGGTGCGCGTCGAAGGCCTGTCGCGAGAACTGCTGTGCGTGAGCGCGGACACCGCTCGGATCGAGCCGGACCGCCCGGTCGATCTCGGTGGCGAGCGGGTCGGCGCTCCAGTCCGCGACGTGGACGCCGCTGACCCCGTCGGCCACCGTCTCGAGGACGCCACCGGATGTGCCGCACACGACCGGCGTGCCCAGTGCCATCGCCTCGATCGGCATGATCCCGAAGTCCTCGACCGAGGGGAACACGTACGCCATCGCCCGCTCGTACAGGCAGTACAGGAGAGCGTCGGAGGGTCTGTCGACGAAGTGGACCGGCACCGCGGCGGTCCGCGCGATCGCCCGCAGTCGCTGCTCGTCCGGACCCGATCCGGCGAGGACCACGGGAGTTCTCGCCGCCTCACCGGAGCGGATGACGAGCTCGAGGGCCTTGTAGGGCACGAACCTCGACGCTCCGAGGAGGAAGTCCTCGGGAAGGGTCTCGAGGAGGGCGCCCTCGCGGGCAGTCAGAGCGTCCTCCCACTTCGTGGCGACGATGCGCTCGATCTCGACCGGTGGATGGATCACCGCCGCGTCGCGTCCCCAGGCTCGCCGGATCCTCTCGCGCACGTATGCGCTGTTCGCAGCCATCGACGTCGCCTCGCCGGCTCGGCGCCGGTCGAGCGGCTGGAGCGCCTGCGCTGCAGCTCGGACCGGAGCGCTCGCGCCTCGGTGATCGAGCTCCGGGTTCCAGATGTACCGAGCGGGAGTGTGGACGTAGACGAGCTTGCGGAACCCGTCCGGCTGCTTCCTGAAGCGGGCGTGATGCGCGAAGGCGTGCGAGCTGACGAGAGCCCAGTCGTAGTCGTCGTACGGCAGGTTCCGCCACGTCGCGAGCGCGACCGGCAGAGCGGCGATCTTCCGCGATCGAAGTGGTGAGGATGCCAGCGGCGACTCGATGACGCGATGAGCCGGGTAGCGTCCCGGCGCGTCGTTCCACAGGCAGTACAGGTCGGCGTCCGGATAGACGCCCGTCATCGCATCGACGACCTTCTCAGCACCGCCGAACGCCTCTAGCCACTCGTGGACGATGATTCCGGGCAAGGGGCGGCCTCCAAGAAGGATCGTGCTCCGCGCGGCGGTCGCACGGCAGGAGCCGTGCCGCGCCGATGGGCGCGAAAACGACGGATTCTCGGATGGTAGGGAGGTCGGAGACCAGCAGGTCCTCGATGGCGCGTTGCATCGGACGGCGCGGCGCGATGGCCGCGTCGAGAACGTGAAGTTCGCGGCCGGAGCGAGATCGGCGGAGGACGCCCGCGTCCTCGCCGGTATCATCGGCTTGTTATGGCACGCATCTACGACTGCTCCGTCGACACGGACCTCCTCACCGGCACTCGTCTCGCGCGGACGGCGATCGGGCGGGGAGAACTGGTCGTCCTGCCGACCGACACGGTCTACGGAGTCGCCGCGAACGCCTTCGACGCCGCGGCCGTGCAGCGCCTGCTCGACGCGAAGGGGCGCACGAGGCAGTCGCCTCCGCCCGTGCTCATCGGGGACGTCGCTGCGCTCGACGCGCTGGCCGAGAACGTGCCCGACGCCGTCCGCGAACTCGCCAAGGCGTTCTGGCCCGGTGGTTTGACGATCGTGCTGCACGCGCAGCCGTCGCTCATCTGGGACCTGGGGGAGACCCGGGGGACCGTCGCGCTGCGGATGCCCGACAATCCCGTGACGCTCGAGCTCCTCGCCGAGACGGGCCCGCTCGCCGTCTCTTCCGCGAACCGGACCGGCCGTCCCTCCGCCACCACCGCCCAGGAGGCGTTCGATCAGCTCGGCGACGCCGTGGACGTGTACCTCGATGCGGGGACTGCGGGTACCGGATACGGCGATCGCCCAGCGGGAGCGAGCGAGTCGTCGACGATCGTCGACGCCACGGCGCTCAGCTTCGACGGCGGCACTCTGCGCGTCCTGCGTCAGGGCGTCGTGTCCGCGGAGCGGATCCGCGAGGTGGTCGGCGCACTGCTGCCCGACGAGACCGACGACGTGCCGCCGTCCGGCGACACGGCCGAGGCGTCGGACGACTCCGTCTCGACGGAGCCGACCGAGGCGCGTGACGAGCCCGCTCCGTCCGCTCGACCCGACTGGGCCTCCGGAGCGCGCCTGCAGGACGAGCCGAGCGGCACCGCGCGCTCCGACTCCGCCCCGGGTGAGTAGCCCGTGATCGCCTTCGTCCTCGTCTCGCTCGCCTGCGCGGTCGTGACCTTCATTCTGTCCTTTGCGATCTGGCGGCTGGCTCTGCGCTACCGGCTCTATCCGAAGATCCGCAATCGCGACGTGCACACGCGGCCCACGCCCCGTCTCGGTGGCATCGCCATGTTCCTCGGCATGGTGGCGTCGTTCGGCATCGCCTCGCAGGTCCCGTACTTCCGGCTCGTGTTCGCCAACCCCGAGCCGATCCTCGCGATCCTCGGGGCGAGCCTCCTCATCGTGCTGATCGGGGTCGCCGACGACATCTGGGACCTCGACTGGACCACGAAGCTCGCCGGTCAGCTGATCGCGGCCGGTCTGATCGCCTGGAAGGGCGTGCAGATCGTGTCGCTGCCCATCGGCGGGCTCACGGTCGGATCGCCGTGGATGTCGCTGATCATCACGGTGCTCGCCATCGTCCTCGTGACCAACGCCCTGAACTTCATCGACGGCCTGGACGGCCTGGTCGCCGGCGTCGCACTGATCGCCAACGGCGTGTTCTTCCTCTACAGCTACCTGCTCGTCCAGCGGACCTCGCCCACCGACTACTTCAACCTCGCCTCGCTGATCGCGGTCGTGCTGGTCGGGGCGTGCGCGGGCTTCCTCCCGATCAACTGGCGGCCCGCGCGCATGTTCATGGGCGACGGGGGAGCGCTGCTCGTCGGGATGCTGATGGCCACGGCCGCTATCGCCGTCACCGGGCAGATCGACCCCGCTCAGTTGAAGGCGAAGGAGCTCCTGCCGGCGTTCATCCCGATCATCCTGCCGTTCGCGGTGCTGATCGTGCCGCTGATGGATTTCGGCCTCGCCGTGATCCGCAGGCTCCGCGCGGGGAAGTCGCCGTTCAGCGCCGACCGCAAGCACCTCCACCACCGTCTCCTCGACATGGGGCACTCGCACCTGCACGCTGTCCTGATCTTCTACTCCTGGACAGCCGTCGTCGCTTTCGGCTGCCTCCTGATCTTCGTCGTCGACGTGATCTGGATCCCGCTCGCGTTCCTCGGTGTCGGGCTGCTCGCCTGCACGGTCGTCACGCTCGCTCCACTGAGCCGCCGCAAGAAGCTCGAAGCCGCCGCCCAGTCGGCGGAGGCGTCCCCCGTACTCGATCCCCTCGACCGCGCGTCCGCAGCAGACCCGGTCGACCCTCCGGTCGGCCTGCCGATCGGCCTGGACACCGCAGCGCCCTCCGCGGCGCGGAAGGAAGCATCATGACCGGAGACACCCCGGCCGCCACCCGTCCCCAGCCCGCCTCCGTGCCGATCCTGCGACGCACCCTCGTGCTGGGCGGCGTGTTCATCGCCGCTCTCGCCGTGGTCGGCGCGATCGTCGGCGCCCTCGTCGCCGGGGGAGAGGGTGCGATCGGCGCGCTCGTCGGGGCGGTCATCGGCGGAGTGATGGTCGCGCTCACGGCGGTGAGCATCCTGGTCGCGAACCGGCTCGACATCGGCGGCTTCTTCGCCGTCGTCCTCGGCATGTGGCTGGCCAAGTTCGTGCTGTTCGTCATCGCGGCCCTGGTCCTCCGCGACCAGCCGTGGCTGAACAGCACGGCCATGTTCGTGACGATCATCGTCGCGGTGCTCGGCTCACTCGCGATCGACGTCCTCGTGGTGTCGCGCTCGCGGATGCCAAACGTGAGCGACATCGGCAGGTGAACGCCACCCGTGCACTGTCTGAGAACGAGACGATTCGGCTCTCAGGCCGTTCTGTTGCTACAGTAGGGACGAATCCGCAGGCGAACGTGTGCCCGTCCTCAGGTCGTCTCATCGTTGATGTCGGTCGTCGAGTACGAGCGTCGTCCGAGCGGAAAGACCCCCACCTTTCGTCGTCGCGAGAGCGTTGTGTCCGAATGATGAAGATCATCCGGTTGCCGCGTGCCACGCCCCGAATTCCAGGAGCTAGCGCTGTTTGCTAACGCTGTGACCCTGTTGGTCTCTGCCTCGACCGGTGAGAGTGACTTCCACACCCCGTCGATCTCTGAGTTCTTCCCGCCCGGTTTCCTCTTCGTGGACACCCCCTTCGAGATCAACCGCGTCATGATGGTCCGCTTCATCGCGGTCATCGCGCTGATGCTGTTCTTCTGGCTCGGGACGCGCAAGATGCGCATCGTGCCCGGACGCTTCCAGAGCGTCGTCGAGATGGCCTTCGACTTCGTGCGCGTCACGATCGCGAAGGACATCCTCGGCGAGAAGGACGCACGCCGCTTCCTGCCGATCCTGGTGACGATCTTCTTCGCGATCATCGCGATGAACCTCACCGGCATCGTGCCGTTCCTCAACATCGCGGGAACCTCCGTCGTCGGCATGCCGCTCTTCCTCGGTCTGGTGGCCTACGTCACCTTCATCTACGCCGGCATCAAGGACCGCGGGATGGGCTTCTTCAAGAACGCCCTGTTCCCGCCCGGAGCCCCGTTCCTCATCTACTTCATCCTCACGCCGATCGAGCTGCTGCAGACGTTCATCATCCGTCCGCTCTCGCTCGCCCTGCGACTGGTCATGAACATGATCGTCGGGCACCTCCTGCTGGTCCTCTGCTTCTCGGCCACGCAGTTCTTCCTCTTCAGCTCGCAGGTCGACCCGGGCTTCAAGCTCTTCGGTGTCGTGACCTTCGCCTTCGGAGGCGCCTTCACGCTCTTCGAGCTGCTCGTCGCCGTCCTCCAGGCGTACATCTTCACTCTTCTCGCTGCGGTCTACATCCAGTTGGCCGTCGCCGAGGAGCACTGACACCTCAACTCACGGGCTCCCACCCGTTCATACGATCACCCCACTGAAAGGACCCACTCGTGGACTCAGTCACCGTTCTCGCCGAACTCACCGGCAACATCGCGACGGTCGGTTACGGCCTCGCAGCGATCGGCCCCGGCATCGGTGTCGGCATCGTCGCGGGCAAGACCGTCGAGGCGATGGCGCGCCAGCCCGAGATGGCCGGCCGCCTCCAGACCACGATGTTCCTCGGCATCGCGTTCACCGAGGTGCTCGCCCTCATCGGCCTCGCCACCTACTTCATCTTCGCGGCGTAGTCGTGTTCAGCACCGCTGTGAACATCGCTGCGGAAGAAGGTGACGTCCCCGCGGTCATTCTGATCCCGGAGTTCTACGACTTCTTCTGGTCGGGGGTGATCTTCCTCATCCTCCTGTTCTTCTTCTGGAAGCTTGTCCTGCCGCGCATCCAGAAGCTGCTCGACGCGCGGTCCGCCGCCATCGAGGGGAACATCGCCAAGGCCGACGAGGCTCAGCGCCAGGCGGAAGCCGCTCTCGAGAAGTACACCGCTCAGCTCGCGGAAGCGCGCGCCGAGGCCGGAGTCATCCGCGAGAAGGCCAACGCCGACGGCAACGCGATCGTGGCGGCGAAGAAGGAGCAGGCTCAGGCCGAGGCCGAGCGCATCCTGCACAACGCGCACGCTCAGATCGAGGCGGACCGTCAGGCCGCCGTCGTCGCCCTGCGCTCCGAAGTCGGAACCCTCGCCATCGACCTCGCCTCCGGCGTGATCGGCGAGAGCCTCAACGACGACGCGAAGGCGTCCGCGATCGTGGACCGCTTCCTCGCCGACCTCGAGGCCTCGGAGAAGGCGAACAGCTGATGGGAAGCGCGTCACGACAGGCCCTGGCTGCCGCGAAGGCGGAGCTGTCCGCGTTCCACGGCCACGTGTCGCTCGAGGACGCTCAGCAGCTCTTCGAAGCGGCGCGGGTCATCGACTCGCAGGCCCAGCTGCGTTCGGCCCTCTCGGACCCGAGCGTGGACGCGGCGACCAAGCGGGCTCTCGTGGCTCGCGTGTTCGCTCCGTTCGGGGTCAACGCGAAGCGCCTGCTGACCGTGATCGCGGGCCACCGCTGGTCGAGCCCGAGCGACCTCGTCGCCGGGATCGAGGAGGTCGGGGTCCGTGCGATCGCGACGTCCGCTCCGGAGGGCGTCTCGATCGAGCGCGAGCTGCAGATGTTCGGCGCGGTCGTCTCGTCCGACGCCGAGCTCGAGCTGGCTCTCGGCAGCAAGCTGGCCGCGTCCGACTCGAAGGTCTCGCTCGTCCAGCGCCTACTCGAGGGCAAGGCCTCGGCTGAGACCCTCGCGATCCTCCGGCAGCTGATCGCGCACCCGCGCGGTCGTCGCATCCCGGAGCTCGTGCGATTCGCCGCCGGCGTCGTCGCCGACCAGGGCGGTTTCACCATCGCCACGGTCTCGGTCGCGTCCCCGCTCCCGCCGCACCAGCTCGACCGCCTCCGGTCCGCGCTCTCGCGGCAGTACGACCGGCCCGTCTCTGTCAACATGCTCGTCGATCCGTCCCTCCTGGGCGGCATGCGACTGCAGGTCGGCGACGAGGTCATCGACGGGACCGTGTCCGCACGGCTCTCCGACCTGAAGCTCCAGCTCGCGTCCTGACGGACGCACGTATCCTCAGGAAGCGGCTCGCGCCGCCTCCGACCTCCGCACCACCAGGTCAGGCCCCGACGACCGCTTCGGCTCGCACGGACCCAACGAATAGGAATTCCCATGGCAGATATCACCATCAGCCCGGATGAGATCCGCGACGCGCTGAAGGACTTCGTCTCGTCGTACGAGCCGGGCAAGGCCTCCACCACCGAGGTCGGCTACGTCATCGACGCCGCCGACGGCATCGCCCACGTCGAGGGACTCCCCGGCGTCATGGCCAACGAGCTCATCCGCTTCTCGAACGGAGTCCTGGGCCTCGCCCAGAACCTCGACGAGAACGAGATCGGCGTCGTCGTCCTCGGCGAGTTCTCCGGCATCGAGGAGGGCATGGAGGTCACCCGCACGGGCGAGGTCCTCTCCGTCCCCGTCGGTGACGGCTACCTCGGTCGCGTGGTCGACCCGCTCGGCAACCCGATCGACGGCCTCGGCGACATCGCCTCCGAGGGTCGCCGCGCTCTCGAGCTGCAGGCACCCGGCGTCATGTCGCGCAAGTCGGTCCACGAGCCGCTGCAGACCGGCATCAAGGCCATCGACGCGATGATCCCCGTCGGCCGCGGCCAGCGCCAGCTGATCATCGGCGACCGCCAGACCGGCAAGACGGCCATCGCGATCGACACGATCATCAACCAGAAGGCCAACTGGGAGTCGGGCGACACGAACAAGCAGGTCCGCTGCATCTACGTCGCCATCGGCCAGAAGGGCTCGACCATCGCCTCGGTGAAGGGCGCGCTCGAGGACGCCGGAGCCATGGAGTACACGACCATCGTCGCGTCCCCGGCCTCCGACCCCGCCGGCTTCAAGTACCTCGCCCCCTACACCGGCTCGGCCATCGGCCAGCACTGGATGTACGGCGGCAAGCACGTCCTGATCATCTTCGACGACCTGTCGAAGCAGGCCGAGGCCTACCGCGCCGTGTCGCTCCTCCTGCGCCGCCCGCCGGGACGCGAGGCGTACCCGGGTGACGTCTTCTACCTGCACTCCCGCCTGCTGGAGCGTTGCGCGAAGCTGTCCGACGAGCTCGGCGCCGGATCGATGACGGGTCTCCCGATCATCGAGACCAAGGCGAACGACGTCTCGGCGTACATCCCGACCAACGTGATCTCGATCACCGACGGCCAGATCTTCCTCCAGTCCGACCTCTTCAACGCCAACCAGCGTCCGGCGGTCGACGTGGGCATCTCGGTGTCGCGAGTCGGCGGCGACGCCCAGGTCAAGTCGATCAAGAAGGTCTCCGGAACGCTGAAGCTCGAACTCGCGCAGTACCGCTCGCTCGAGGCCTTCGCGATGTTCGAGTCCGACCTCGACGCGGCCTCGCGCCGCCAGCTCGCTCGTGGCGCGCGCCTGACCGAGCTGCTCAAGCAGCCGCAGTACTCGCCGTACCCCGTGGAGGAGCAGGTCGTCTCGATCTGGGCCGGCACGAACGGCAAGCTCGACGAGGTGCCCGTCCCCGACGTGCTGCGCTTCGAGCGCGAGCTGCTCGACTACCTGGGCCGCAACACGCAGGTCCTCTCCACGCTGCGCGACACCAACGTGCTCTCGGACGACGTCGTCGCCGAGCTGTCCCGTGCCGTCGACGGTTTCAAGCTCGAGTTCCAGACCGGCGAGGGCAAGCCCCTCGCCTCGGTCGGGCGCGAGGAGCACCAGGCGATCTCGGCCGACGAGGTCGGCCAGGAGAAGATCGTCAAGGGCCGTCGCTAACAGCGGCACCCCGGCGATTCGTCACACAAGGACTACAGGAGACACATGGGAGCGCAACTTCGGGTCTACCGGTCGAAGATCCGTTCGGCCCAGACGACCAAGAAGATCACTCGGGCCATGGAGCTGATCTCGGCCTCGCGCATCCAGAAGGCGCAGAACCGCGTCGCCGCCGCGGCTCCGTACTCGAACGCCATCACGCGGGCCGTGTCGGCCGTCGCGACCTACTCGAACGTCGAGCACCCGCTCACGACCGAGCGCGAGAAGCTCGACACGGCCGCGATCGTGATCTTCACCTCCGACCGCGGACTCGCGGGAGCGTTCTCCTCGAGCGTGCTCAAGGAGGCGGAGGAGCTGGCCTCGCTGCTGCGCAGCGAAGGCAAGGAGGTCGTCTTCTACCTGGTCGGCCGCAAGGCCAACGCGTACTTCTCGTTCCGGAAGCGCCCCAGCGTGCGCGTCTGGACCGGAGGCACCGACCAGCCCGTGTTCGAGACGGCGAAGGAGATCGCGGACGCGGTCGTCGAGTCGTACAACCTCGATGACGAGGAGGGCGGCGTGGACGAGATCCACCTCGTGTACAACCGCTTCGTCAGCATGGTGACGCAGCAGCCGACGGTCGTCCGTCTGCTGCCGCTCGAGGTCGTCGAGGGCGCGGAGGACCAGAACAGCGAGCTCTACCCGCTGTACGAGTTCGAGCCCGACCCCGAGACGGTTCTCGACCGCCTCCTCCCGGTCTACGTCGAGAGCCGCATCTTCAACGCGATGCTGCAGTCGGCGGCGTCGGAGCACGCGGCGCGTCAGAAGGCGATGAAGTCGGCGAGCGACAACGCCGACACGCTGATCAAGACGTACACGCGACTGGCCAACAACGCGCGCCAGACCGAGATCACGCAGCAGATCGCCGAGATCGTCGGCGGCGCCGACGCCCTGTCGTCCGCCAAGTAGACGGCTCACCTCCCAGACACGAAGACTCCGCGCCCCTGGTGCGGTGAGACCAAGAAGGAAGAAGCAATGACACTGACCGCACCTGAGGCGGCGACCGGGACTTCGGGCGGGGCCATCGGCCGCATCGCCCGCGTCACCGGCCCCGTCGTTGACATCGAGTTCCCCCACGACGCGATCCCCGAGGTCTACAACGCGCTCTACACGCACGTCGAGGTCGAGGGCGTCTCGAGCAAGCTGACCTTCGAGGTCGCGCAGCACCTGGGCGACGACCTCGTCCGCGCCATCTCGCTCAACCCGACCGACGGACTCGTCCGCGGCCAGGAGGTCCACGACACCGGCCTGCCGATCTCGGTTCCCGTCGGCGACGTGACCAAGGGCAAGGTCTTCAACGTGATCGGCGAGGTCCTCAACGCTGACGCCGACGGCAAGATCAACGGCGAGTCGTTCGAGATCACCGAGCGCTGGCCGATCCACCGCAAGCCGCCGGCGTTCGACCAGCTCGAGTCGAAGACCGAGCTGTTCGAGACCGGCATCAAGGTCATCGACCTCCTCACTCCGTACGTGCAGGGCGGCAAGATCGGCCTGTTCGGTGGAGCGGGCGTCGGCAAGACCGTCCTCATCCAGGAGATGATCCAGCGCGTGGCGCAGGACCACGGTGGAGTGTCCGTGTTCGCCGGTGTCGGCGAGCGCACCCGTGAGGGCAACGACCTCATCGCCGAGATGGAGGAGGCGGGCGTCTTCGACAAGACCGCCCTCGTCTTCGGCCAGATGGACGAGCCGCCGGGAACCCGTCTCCGTGTCGCCCTGTCGGCGCTCACGATGGCGGAGTACTTCCGCGACGTGCAGAAGCAGGACGTGCTGCTCTTCATCGACAACATCTTCCGCTTCACGCAGGCCGGCTCGGAGGTGTCGACCCTCCTGGGCCGCATGCCCTCCGCGGTGGGCTACCAGCCGAACCTCGCCGACGAGATGGGTGTGCTCCAGGAGCGCATCACGTCGACCCGCGGTCACTCGATCACCTCGCTGCAGGCGATCTACGTCCCCGCGGACGACTACACCGACCCGGCTCCGGCCACCACCTTCGCGCACCTCGACGCCACCACCGAGCTCTCGCGTGAGATCGCGTCGAAGGGCCTGTACCCGGCCGTCGACCCGCTCACCTCGACCTCGCGGATCCTCGACCCCCGCTACCTGGGCGCCGACCACTACCGCGTGGCGACGAACGTGAAGCAGATCCTGCAGAAGAACAAGGAGCTGCAGGAGATCATCGCGATCCTCGGTGTCGACGAGCTCTCCGAAGAGGACAAGATCACGGTGTCGCGCGCGCGCCGCATCCAGCAGTTCCTCTCGCAGAACACCTACATGGCGAAGAAGTTCACCGGTGTCGAGGGATCGACCGTGCCGCTCAAGGACACGATCGAGTCGTTCGACGCGATCACCAAGGGCGAGTTCGACCACGTGGCCGAGCAGGCGTTCTTCAACGTCGGTTCGATCTCGGACGTCGAGGAGAAGTGGGTCCAGATCCAGAAGGAGAACGGCTGACCATGGCCGGGACCCTGAAGGTCAGCGTCGTCTCCGCCAACGCGGAGGTGTGGTCGGGAGAGGCGAAGCAGCTCACGGCCCGCACCGTCGAGGGTGAGATCGGTATTCTCGCCGGCCACGAGCCGTTGCTCGCGATCCTCGCCACCGGCGAGGTGCGCGTCACCGCGGCCGACGGCACGCGCATCACCGCGCAGGCCGACGACGGATTCCTGTCCGTCGAGAACGACGTCGTCACGGTCGTCGCCCGCGAGGCGGCGCTCGTCTGAGACACCCGCCGCACTCCGCGGCACCGGAGGGGCCGGGCGATCATCACGATCGCCCGGCCCCTCCGTCGTGCGCCGTCCGCGGCGCGAGAACCTGCGAGGAGATCCGTGCACGTCGTGCTGCCGCCGTCCGAGACGAAGCGCTCGGGCGGCTCCTCCGTCTTCGTACTCGAGGACCTGGCGTTCCCGGAACTCGCGGGGCGCCGACGAGAGCTGCGGGACGCGCTGGTGCGGCTCGCGCACGATCGCGACGCGTCGGCGCGTGCTCTGAAGCTCGGGCCGCGGCAGCTCTCCGAGATCGAACGCAATGCGGCGCTGATGACGGCACCCGCGATGCCTGCGGTCGACCGCTTCGACGGGGTCCTCTACGACTCGCTGGACGCGGTGGGTCTGGGGGCGGCGGGGCGGGCTTTCCTCGGCCGAACCGTCCTCGTCCAGTCCGCCCTCTGGGGGCCGGTACGGGCATCCGACCCGATCCCGGCGTACCGGCTCTCGCACGACTCACGAGTCCCGGGCATGCCGTTGAGGCGCTGGTGGGCGGGGGAAGCGGGTCGCGCTCTGGCGTCGCTGGGTGGTCTCGTGCTCGATCTGCGCAGCGAGGCCTATGCGGCGCTCGGACCGCTCTCGGGGGATTCGCAGCGTTTCGTGCGCGTGCGGTCGCGGGGCGCCGACGGGTCGCTCCGCAATCTGAACCACTTCAACAAGCAGAGCAAGGGGCTCTTCGTCCGAGCACTGGCGGAGGACGACTTCGCGACCGACTCGATCGAGGAACTCGTGGAGTGGTCCGCGGGCCGGGGCTTCGAGCTCGGGGTCAACGCGCAGTCAGGGGAGCTCGACCTGGTCGTTCCCGAGGCGTGACGCTCAGTCGGCGGCTCGGAAGCATCCTGCGAGATGGTCGTCGACGATGCCGGCCGACTGCTGCAGGGCGTACATCGTGGTGGGGCCGACGAAGCGGAAGCCGGCCGAGCGGAGGGCGCGGGACAGGGCGAGTGACGAGGCCGTCCTGGTCGGCACGTGCTCGAGGGTCACGGGCCTGCCTCCCGACCGGTCGTCGTGGAACGACCAGACCAGGCGGTCGAGGGCGCCGTCGCCGTCTCTGTCACGCAAGGCGAGCGTGGCCCGGGCGTTCTCGATCGTCGCCGTGATCTTCGGGCGATTGCGGATGATCCCCGGATCGGCCATGAGGCGCTCGACGTCGTCCTCACCGAACCCCGCCACCGACTCGAGGTCGAAGTCGTGGAAGACCTCTCGGAATCGGGGACGCTTCCGGAGGATCGTGATCCAGGAGAGGCCGGACTGGAAACCCTCCAGGCAGATCTTCTCGAGGAGCGGCCGGTCGCCGTGGAGGGGAACGCCCCATTCCTCGTCGTGGTATCGGCGGTACTCCGGATCCCGGCCGGCCCACGCGCAGCGGGCCGTGCCGTCCTCGTCGACGAGGATCCCCTCGTCGACCGTCATCGGTGCGCGATCCCCTCGTGGTCGAGGAGCCACTTCTTCGTCGCGATCCCCTCACCACCGCTGTACCCGGTGATCCGGCCGTCCCCTGCGAGGACACGGTGGCATCCGACGATGATCGGAACGGGGTTGCGGCCGACGGCGCCGCCGATCGGGCGCCCGGAGCGGAGCCGTCCCGTCGCCTGGCCCAGTGCGCCGTAGGACGTGATCTCGCCCCAGCGGAGGGACTGCAGCGCCGTCCAGATCTCGAGCTGGAAGGCGGTGCCGGTGAGGCTCACCGGCAGGTCGAAGGAGCGGCGCGCTCCGGCGAAGTACTCGTCGAGCTGGTCGACGGCCGCATCGAGCACCGGATCGGTGCTCTCCTCGAGGTGGTCGTGGGGGAGCACGTCGGCCCGCGCGATGGCGAGCGACACGATCGCGCGGCCGTCGCTGCCGATCTCGATCCGGCCGAGCGGGCTCGCCGTGCGGCGCAGGTGGAGGGGAGTCGTTCTCATGCCCCGAGGGTATCCGCCGGCCGCGAGACCGACCGGCGGAAAACGGACATCGGTGGACCGATCGACGAGGCCGCGACTGGGGAGGAGGCAGCCGTTCGGTCCTCCACAGCGGCGGGCCGGACGCGGCTCTCCTCCACTGCGGGAGGAGAGCCGCCGGAGGGTCGTACCGGGGCGCCACTGTGCTCCCATGACTCCTCTCGACACGTCCCCGCCCCTCCACCACGGAGCGCTCCTGTCCCGCATCCCGCAGCTCGTCGGCTTCCACCCGCGCGAGAGTGTCGTGCTCGTCCCTGTGCGTGACGGTGCTCCGACCGGTGCGCTCCGATTCGACCTGCCCGGAGGAGACCCGGTGCTCTCCGCCCGGGCCTTCCTCGGTGCGCTGGGTCGCTTCGGTCGCGCCGACTCCGTCGTCGCGGTGCTGTACGCGGACGATCCGGCGAGATCCGGCGCGGTCGCCTCGGCACTGCGGGCTCGCGCCCGTGAGACGTCGCTCACCTCGTTCGAGGCGATCGGTGCCGAGCCCGAGCCTGCACCGATCGTCGACCCGGCCGGAGGACTCCGTTCAGCGCGGAAGGCGGTGGCGGAGCAGGTCGACCTGCTGCTCGATCGGCATCCGCGGGCCGAGCTGCCAGGAGGGGACCGTGCGAGGGTGGAACAGCTGCTCCGGCGAACGGCGGACGGTCGGGAGATCCCGCCCGGACCGGAGCTCACCGCCGCACTGATCGTGAGCGCGCAGCGTCCGGGCTGGGTCGAGCACGCCCTGACGATCCTCCTGGCACCACGGGCGCAGGCGCACCCGGATCACGTGGTAAAGGCGATCGCGCGCGTGGCGGATCTCGCTCCCCGGACCGAGCGGGCTCGCGTCCTCGTGCTTCTCGCAGCGCTGCACTGGTCGTCCGGCGACTCCGGCGCGGCACTCCGTGTCGCCCAGGAAGCGGGCCGCACGGACCCGCACGAGGAAGGAGCACGCCGTCTCCTCGCCGCACTCGAGTGCGGCGAGCGCCCGCCCTGGCAGTTCGCGCACGAGCGCGCCGCCTGAGTCGGCGACGCACGCGTGCCCTCAGAGACGGGCCCAGGCCTCCGTCAGAACGCCTCGCAGGATCTGCTCGATCTCGTCGAACTCCTTCGGACCCGTCGTCAGCGGCGGAGCGAGCTGGACGACCGGATCGCCGCGATCATCCGCTCGGCAGTAGAGACCCGCGTCGAACAGCGCCTTCGACAGGAACCCCCTCAGCAGGCGCTCCGACTCGTCGTCGTCGAAGGTCTCCTTCGTCGCCTTGTCCTTCACGAGTTCGATGCCGAAGAAGTAACCGGCTCCGCGCACGTCTCCGACGATCGGGAGATCGAGCAGCTTCTCGAGGGTCGAGCGGAAGACCGGCGAGTTCTCGCGGACGCGCTCGTTAAGCTTCTCCTCCTCGAAGATGTCGAGGTTCTCGAGGGCGACGGCGGCCGAGACCGGGTGGCCGCCGAAGGTGTAGCCGTGGGGGAAGGAGACCTGGCCGTGGCGGAAGGGCTCGTAGACGCGGTCGCTGACGATCGTCGCGCCGATGGGGGAGTACCCGCTCGTCATGCCCTTCGCGCAGGTGATCATGTCGGGGACGTAGCCGTACTCGTCGCAGGCGAACATGTGGCCGATGCGACCGAAGGCGCAGATGACCTCGTCCGAGACGAGGAGGACGTCGTGGCGGTCGCAGATCTCGCGGACGCGCTGGAAGTAGCCGGGCGGGGGCGGGAAGCATCCTCCGGAGTTCTGGACCGGCTCCAGGAACACGGCGGCCACGGTGTCCGGCCCCTCGAACTCGATCATCTCCTCGATCCGATCGGCGGCCCAGACGCCGAAGGCCTCGAGGTCGTCGCCGTGCTGGGGAGCGCGGTAGAAGTTCGTGTTCGGCACCCGGAAGCCTCCCGGGACCAGCGGCTCGAACATCGACTTCATCGCCGGGATGCCGGTGATGGCGAGCGCTCCCTGCGGAGTTCCGTGATAGGCCACGGACCGAGAGATGACCTTGTGCTTCCCCGGCTTCCCCTGGAGCTTCCAGAAGTGCTTGGCGAGCTTGAAGGCGGTCTCGACCGCCTCGCCCCCGCCGGTGGAGAAGAAGACCCTGTTGAGATCGCCCGGAGCGTGGTCGGCGAGACGGTCGGCGAGCTCGATCGCGCTCGGCGTGGCGTACGACCAGAGCGGGAAGAAGGACAGCTCCGACGCCTGCTTGGCCGCGGCCTCGGCGAGTCGACGGCGACCGTGGCCGGCGTTCACGACGAACAGGCCGGAGAGGCCGTCGATGTACTTCCGGCCCGTGCTGTCCCAGATGTGGTGACCCTCGCCGCGCGTGATGATCGGCACCCCTGCGCCGGAGTCCATGACGGACTGCCGGGTGAAGTGCATCCAGAGATGGTCCTTCGCCTTCTTCTGGAGGTCGGCGTCGTCGATCGGGGCGGGTGCGTCGTCTGCTCGGAACGTCTCTCCGGCGTCGACCGCGTCGGTCGAGAAGGCTGTGTCAGTCATGGCTTACCGCGTTCCCCAGTTGTAGAACTGCTTGTGGAGTTTGAGATAGACGAAGGTCTCGGTCGAGAGGACGCCCGGCAGCGAGCGGATCTCCTGATTGAGCAGTGCGATGAGGTCGTCGTCGTTCTCGCAGACGACCTCGGCGAGGATGTCGAACGTGCCCGCCGTCAGGACCACGTAGTCCACGGCGGGGATGGCGGCGAGGCGATCCGCGACCTCGCGGGTGTCGCCCGTGACGCGCACCCCGATCATCGCCTGACGGTAGAAGCCCAACTGCATCGGGTCCGTCACGGCGACGATCTGCATGACGCCGGATTCTGTGAGCTTCTGGACGCGCTGGCGCACGGCCGCCTCGCTCAGGCCGACCGCCTTGCCGATCTCGGCGTAGGAGCGCCGCCCGTCGGCCTGCAGCTGTTCGATGATCGCCTTCGACACGTCGTCGAGCTGGACCGGGCGCTGCGCAGGAGGGCGGTTGGGACTCATGCGACGATCCTGGCAGTGCGGAAGGCTCGCAGCAAGTGATTCCGCACGCAGCAGGGGTGTGGAATCACGGATTCCCCCGTCGATCCAGCGTGCTCCCGCTGTCCGTGACGGTCGACGCCGCATGTCGGAACGGAGCGGAGCGCGTGCGAGCGGGGTGGAGCACGGGCAGCAAGTAGCATCGGAGGGTTCCCCGCGCCCGGACGGCTGCGGGGGAGCTCAGACGAGGAGTCGCGATGACGCAGATCGGCCGCAGCCGCGCCAGCGTCACCGTGCCCGTCTCGGCCTGGAGCTCGGACACCCCGGCGGCCGAGGTGACCCTGGGGTGGGCGGCCCGCACGGACACCGGTCGGGTCCGCAGCGCGAACCAGGACAGCTACCTCGCGAAGACACCCCTCTTCGCCGTGGCCGACGGCATGGGCGGGCACGCGGCCGGGGAGATCGCCAGCGAGGCCGTCGTCTCGCGGCTGTCGATCGCCGCGACGGGGACGACCGTGGGAGCCGAGGAGATCGATCGTGCTCTCCGCGACGCGGTCAGCGACATCGCGCGCCACTCCGAGACGGCCGACCGTGGAACCGGCACCACGGTGACCGGAGCCGCGCTCACCGCCGTCGGGGGAGAGCCGTACTGGTCGATCTTCAACATCGGCGATTCCCGGGTCTACCTGTGGGTGCAGGGATCGCTCGTGCAGCTGACGGTGGACCACTCCGTGGTGCAGGAGCTGGTGGACGCTGGGCTGATCTCCCGGGACGAAGCGGACGTGCACCCCCACAGCAACGTCATCACCCGGGCGGTCGGCTTCCACGAGGCGCCTGTCCCCGACTACCGGCTCGTCCCGGTGATCGCTCCGTCACGCCTCCTGCTGTGCTCGGACGGGTTGACCAAGGAGCTGACGGACGCGGGGCTCGAGCACCTGCTGTCCTCGACCACGAGTGCCCAGGACGCCGTCGACGCGCTCGTGGATGCGGCGCTGGAGAACGGCGGGCGCGACAACGTGACGGCGATCGTCGTCGATGTGCTCGACGTGGTGGGCGACCCCGGCTGATCGCGGCCACCCGGCCGGTGCCGCGCCGTCGCCGGATAGCATGGACGGAGGAAAGGGCGTTCTCGGTGATCTGCAGCACGTGTGGCTCCACCCTCGCCCCGGGGGCGATCCTCTGCGGTGAGTGCGGTTCCCCGGTGGCGACGCACGCGACCCGCGGGACGTCCGGTCCGACCGCGTCCGGGGACACGGCGGTCCTCGATCCGTCACGGCGCGCGTGGCTGCCGGGCCTGGCGCCCGGGCGGCACCGACGGCCGGCCCCGGGAGCACCTCTCGCACCGCCGGCGCAGGGGCTCGTCCGGCTGAGCTTCGCCACCGGGCACCACGCCATCGTCACCGGCACGGGTCTCGTCGGCCGGCAGCCGCTGCCGGATCCGGGTGAGACCGTCCGTCACATCCTCGCGATCCCCGACGAGACGAGGTCGCTGTCGAAGACCCACCTCGAGTTCGGCTTCGACGAGGTCGGGCTCTGGGTGAGGGACCGCTGGTCGGCGAACGGCACGGTCCTCGTCGCTCCCGCCCAGGCACCGCTGCCGTTGGAGGCGGGGCGCCGCTACCGCGCCAAGATCGGCAGCCGACTGCTGCTCTCCTCCGTCGAGATGGCGGTCGAGCGGGTGGACGGCTCCTCCACAGGCTCCGGGCGACCGCCGATCCTCCGCTGACGCTCCACGGGCGGGCGTCCTCCGTTCTGATGGGGGGATGAACCACCTCCCCGAGCTCTCCGCGCCCCGACCGCCTGCTCCCGCGCCGCGTCCGCCGTTCCCGTGGATCGCTGCTCTCGCCCCGGTCCTGTCGGCGGCGGTCCTGTTCGCGGTGACGCGGTCGCCGACGGTGCTGGCGTTCGCCGCGCTGGGGCCGGTCGTCGTCATCGCCTCCTCCCTCGACGCGAAGCGCGTGCGACGCAGAACCGAGCGCGCCGAGGACGAGCGCTACGCGCGGGAGTCCGCCGCCTACAGGGAGGCGCTCGCGGAGCGGGAGAGGAACCGGCTCGCCGAGCTGCGGGCGGAGGCGCCGGACGCGCGGGAGATCCTCCGAGGAGGGCTTCCCGCCGACACCAGGTGGCGGCGACGCGCGGAGGGATTCGCCGTGGTGCTGGGGAGGGGCGTGCTCTCGTCCGGGACCGGTGCGCCGATGGCGGAGGCGCCGCTGCGCACGCCGGCGACCGTGGGGATCGGAGTGGCGGGTCCTCCGGTGCTGACCCGCGCCTTCGCCCGAGGGCTCCTGATCCAGGCACTGGAGCTCGTCCCGCCGGAGGAGCTCGCCGTCGTCCTCCCTCCGGGTCCGGAGTGGGACTGCCTGCGCAGCGCACCCCACGCGCGCGGCGATGCTCCGGGTGCAGTCTGGCGCGTGGTCGAGGTGGACGACGGCGGCGTGGGAAGCGAGAGCGAGCGGCTCGTCGTCCTGGCGAGCCGTTCCTCGGACCTGCCGCCTGCGTGCCGGTGCGTCGTCGAGCTCGGCGGGCCGGGCGGTGATCGGGTGATCGGAAGGGAGGCCGTCGGTCGGACGGAGGACCTGTCGGTCGGCTACGTCTCGACGCAGGAGGCGCGCCGCTACTCCGAGGCTCTCGCCGGCGCGAGCTCCCCCGTGAGCGCGCGCGCTGTTCCCGATGCCGTGAGCCTGGTCGAACTCGGGGCACTCCGCCGCGTCGGCGGCGGACCCGGTCTACCGGTCGTCCTCGGCATCGGCGCGGACGGTCCGGTCGAGGTCGATCTCGTCGCCGACGGGCCCCACGCGATCGTCGGAGGGACGACCGGCAGCGGGAAGAGCGAGCTGCTCGTGGCCTGGGTGCTGGCGCTCGCCGCCCGGTACGACCCGGCGGCCGTGACGTTCCTGCTGGCCGACTTCAAGGGCGGCGCGGGATTCGCTCCGCTCGCGGGCGTGCCGCACGTCACCGGAGTCATCACCGACCTCGATCCGCACGGTGCCGACCGCGCCTTCGCGAGCGTCGCGGCGGAGCTGCGGAGGCGGGAGGTGGTCCTGGCCCGTCACGGTGTGCCGGACATCGCACGTCTGCCGCGGGGTGCGCTGGCCCGCCTGGTCGTGGTGGTCGACGAGTGCGCGGTCGTCCTCGAACGGTCACCGGACCTGCACCGCGCCTTCGCCGACATCGCGGCGCGGGGCCGATCGCTCGGTGTCCACCTCGTGCTGTGCACGCAGCGTCCCATCGGGGTCGTGCGCGACGCCGTGGCGGCGAACTGCGGGCTCCGGATCGCGCTGCGCGTGCACGACGCCGCCGACTCGCGGGCGCTGCTCGGCACGGATGCGGCCGCGAGGATCCCGCACGCCTCTCCGGGGCGCTGCGTCGTGTCCGCCGGTGGACGACGGACGCTCGTGCAGACCGCGCTCGCGGGGCCGGGAGACATCCCACTCGCTATCGCGGCCGGCGACGCCGACGTGCCGGTCCACCGGCCGTGGCTCGATCCTCTTCCCTCGCATCTCGGCGTCCCGCCCGACGACCGCGCCGGTCTGCTGCTGGGCGTCGTCGACCGGCCGACCGAGCAGACCCAGGAGGCGGTCGTCCTGACTCGCCCCTCCCTTCTCGTGCTCGGCGCGGCCGGAACGGGCCGCACGAGCACTCTGCGGATGCTCGCCGAGCAGCTCGGTGCTCCTCCGGTGCTCGGTGCCGAGGACGCCGAGGAGATCTGGGACGAGGTGGTGTCCGATCGAGGGGGAGAGACGCCTCTGCTGCTCGACGACCTGGACCTGCTGCTGCGTCGATGCTCGGACGAGGAGCGGCGCCGTCTGCTCGACTCGCTGCAGACCGCCGTGCGATCGGGGCGGCGGCGGATCGTCGTCTCCGCGAGACGGACCACCGACGGGATCGCCGCGCTCCGCGACGGAGTCGACGACGTGCTGCTGCTCAGGGCCGCGAGCAGACAGGACCATCAGCTGCTCGCCGTCGACGGCGAGCCTTTCCGCGCCGAGCTCCCTCCGGGCGGGGGATGGTGGCACGGCGACCGGCTGCAGGTCTTCGAGTGCAGCCGGCCGGCTCTCGCGCGTGAGCGGCGCCTCCCTCCTCCGCTACCGGTCGGTGCCGCCCGGGTGGCGATCCTCACGAACTCGTCGAGAGCGCTCCGCACGATGCTGGACGGTACGGCTCCCGTGCTCTCCGTCGAGGAGGCGCTCGCCGCGGACGGCGGGGAGCGCTCCTCGGTCATCCTCGGGACGGTCGCCGAGTGGGCGACCGCCCGAGGACTGCTCGCCGGGATCCGCAGGGACGGGGCCGTCGTGCTGGACGTGCCGCCGCTCGAGGCGCGGACCGTCCTCGGCCCGCTGCCGGTCGCTCCGCTCTGCACGCCCGGCAGCCTCGTGCTCGAGGAGGGCGGACGGTTACGGCGGTCGCGGTGGCCCGACAGCTCGAGGAACGAGGCGGCGACTTCGGGAATCCGTGGTCTGAAGGGCGTATGAGCGCGGAATTCGTGACAATCATGTTTCCGAATGCCCGATTCCGTCCGTCGCGCGTCGACAGGCCGATCGGTGCTGTGCCAGTATTTCCCCACGTTCACGCCGGTGAGCACGCGCACCGACGAAGTCAGGAGCCGCAGCCATGACCCGTCCCCTCCCGAGGGATCCCGTCCTCCGCGAGGCGATCGCCGTCGCCCGCTCCCGAGAGCGCGAGCGGCGCGCGATGCTGTCACGGCGTGCCGTCCTCGGCGGACTGGGGCTCGGAGCGGGTGCTCTCGCGCTCGCCGCCTGCGCGCCGGTCAGCCGCCCGGCTCCCACGGCGGCTGCCGACGGATCGGCCGCCGACCCGAGACTGGTCTGGGACAACTGGCCCGCCTACCTCGACGAGGACGACGACGGCGCCTACCCGACGCTGCTGGCCTTCGAGGAGCAGTCCGGGATCTCGGTCACCTACAACGTGGCGGTCGACGACAACAACTCCTACTACGGCAAGGTCAAGGACCAGCTGGCCCTCGGCCAGTACATCGGCGCCGACACCGTGTGCCTGACCGAGTGGATGGTCTCGCGGCTCGTCCGGCGCGGCTTCGTCCAGGAGCTCGACCACGCCAACATCCCGAACATCGCCAATCTGAGCGCCTCGCTCGCCAACCCGGACTTCGATCCGGGCCGTCGGCTCTCGCTGCCGTGGCAGGCGGGGTTCGCGGGGATCTGCTGGAACAAGGAGAAGCTGCCGGACGGCCTGCGCAGCGTCGACGACCTGTGGGACCCGGAGCTGCGCGGACGCGTCGGCGTGCTGAGCGAGATGCGGGACACGATCGGACTCATCATGCAGGCCCAGGGCACGGACATCGCCGGAACTTGGGGCGACGACGAGTTCATGAACGCGATCGACGTCTTCCGCAAGCAGGTCGACGACGGCCAGATCCGCAACATCAAGGGCAACGCCTACCTCAACGACCTGCAGAACGAGGACACCCTGGCGGCGATCTGCTGGTCGGGCGACATCACGCTCATCAACGCGGAGGCGGGCGACAAGTGGGAGTTCGCTCTCCCCGACTCCGGCGGCACGCTCTGGAACGACACGTTCGTCGTGCCGATGGGCTCGAAGCGGAAAGCCAACGCGGAAGCCCTCATGAACTACTACTACGAGCCGGAGGTCGCCGCCGAGGTGGCCGCCTGGGTCAACTACATCACCCCCGTCGACGGAGCGAAGGACGCCATGGAGAGCATCGACCCGGAGCTGGCCGAGAACCAGCTGATCTTCCCCGACGAGCAGACGCTGTCGCAGGCGCACGTGTTCCGGACGCTCACGGCGTCGGAGGAGAAGGACTACCAGGCGGAGTTCCAGAAAGTGCTGCTGGGCATCTGATGGCGACGGGAACCTTCGCCGAGAGCGGCGCCGACCTCCAGCTGGTCGGGATCAGCAAGCAGTACCCCGGATTCACCGCCATCGACTCGCTCGATCTCACCATCCCCGCCGGCTCGTTCTTCGCGCTGCTCGGCCCCTCGGGCTGCGGGAAGACCACGACGCTCCGACTCGTCGCAGGGCTCGAGGAGCCCTCCGCCGGCCGGATCCTCATCGGCGGGGAGGACGTCACGGCGACGAAGACCTACCAGCGCCCGGTCAACACCGTGTTCCAGTCGTACGCGCTGTTCCCGCACATGTCGATCCTCGAGAACGTCGCCTTCGGGCTCAAGCGCCGGAAGATCGACGACCCCGTCGGCAAGGCGCACGAGGCGCTGCGCCTGGTCGAGCTCGACCATCTCGCGCAGCGCCGCCCGGCCTCCCTCTCGGGCGGGCAGCAGCAACGGGTCGCCCTCGCCCGGGCCATCGTCAACCGTCCGGCACTCCTCCTGCTCGACGAACCGCTGGGAGCCCTCGACCTCAAGCTCCGCCGGCAGATGCAGCTCGAGCTCAAGTCGATCCAGGAGGAGGTCGGCCTGACCTTCCTCCACGTCACGCACGACCAGGAGGAGGCCATGACCATGGCCGACACCGTCGCGGTGATGAACAAGGGCCGCATCGAGCAGATGGGCGCTCCGGAGGAGCTCTACGAGCTGCCGCGCACGGCGTTCGTCGCGAACTTCCTCGGCCAGTCCAACCTGTTCACCGGCGAGGTCGTGGGCTCGACCGACCGCGCTCTCACGGTCGAGGCGGGCGGTCACCGCATCACCGTCCCGGCGGCCCGGTCCGCGCGCACGAGCGGCGAGATCACGATCGGCATCCGTCCCGAGAAGCTGCTGCTGCTCACCGAGGCGCCGGGGGACCTCCCCGACCGGAACGTGCTCGGGCCCGGTGTCGTCGTCGACGTGTCCTTCAGCGGGGTCAGCACGCAGTACACCCTCCAGATCCCCGGCCTCGGTCCCGTCGTCGTGTTCGCGCAGAACATGGTGTTCGGCCCGGTCGTGGGGGAGGGAGCGCAGGTCTGGGTGAGCTGGAGCACCGAGCACGGCTTCGGCCTCGCCGACGAGCCCGGCTCCGTGCCGCGCTTCGACGCCGACGACTCGACCCGCGCGATCGCACTGCAGAAGCGCGGCCTGCTCGCCGGGCGAGCGGGAGCGTAGGGATGGCCTTCGCCGCGTTCGCGTCCGGACCCGCGAATCCGCTGGACGCGCCGGTCCGCAAGCGCTCGACCCTCGCGCTGGTCCTGCTGCTGCCGGGCATCGCGTACATGCTGCTGTTCTTCCTCGCGCCGCTGATCTCGCTGGTGCTCACGTCGTTCCAGGCCGAGATCCCGGACGGCGACATCGGCGAGTACGCCCCCGGGTTCGCGTGGCAGAACTACCTCGTGGTGATGGCCGACTACTGGCCCCACGCGCTGCGGTCCTTCGGGTACGCCCTGATCGCGACGGTCCTCGCCCTCGTCATCAGCTACCCGCTCGCGTACTTCATCGGCGTCAAGGCGCGGCCGTGGCCGCTGCTGCAGAACCTGCTGCTGACCCTCGTCATCGCCCCGTTCTTCATCAGCTTCCTGCTGCGGACCCTTGCGTGGAAGCAGATCCTGGCGGACGAGAGCCCGCTCGTGCAGGGGCTCAAGGCCGTCGCGATCCTCCCGGCCGACGGCCACCTGACCGGGACGCCGATCGCGGTGATCTTCGGCATCACCTACAACTTCATCCCGTTCATGACGCTGCCGCTCTACACCTCGCTCGAGCGGCTCGACGTTCGGTTCCTCGAGGCGGGCTCCGACCTCTACGCCCATCCCGCATCCGTGTTCTGGAAGGTCACCGTGCCGCTCTCGATGCCGGGCATCGTCTCGGGCACCCTGCTGACCTTCATCCCGGCGGCCGGCGACTACATCAACGCCAGCCGCGACTTCCTCGGATCCTCGCAGACGTCCATGGTGGGCAACGCGATCGAGGCCAACTTCCTCACGCTCGAGAACTACCCCGCTGCGGCGGCGCTCTCGATCGTGCTGATGGCCGTGATCCTCGTCATCGTCGGCTTCTACGTGAAGCGCAGTGGAACGGAGGACCTGCTGTGACCGCTACCGCCGATCGGCCCGTCGCCAGCGCGCAGGAAGCCCTCGGGGCCCCGGCGCCGGCGCCCGTGCGCGGCCCGCGCCGATTCACGGGACTGGGTCTGGGCGTCTACACCGCCCTCGCGCTGATTTTCCTGCTCATCCCCATCGGCTACACCTTCGTGTTCTCGTTCAACGACTCCGTGAAGAGCAACATCGCCTGGCGCGGGTTCACCTTCGACAAGTGGATCTCGGCGTGGACGAGCGAGGAGGTGATGACCGCCTTCGGCAACAGCCTGCTCGTGGGGGCGGTCGCGACCGTGCTCGCGACGGCGCTGGGCACGATGATCGCCATCGCGCTCGTGCGCTTCCGGTTCCGGTACCGGTCCGCGATCAGCCTGCTCCTGTTCCTGCCGATGGCGACCCCGGAGGTCGTCCTCGGTGCGGGACTCGCCGCCCAGTTCCTCACGGTGGGAGCGGAGAAGGGCCTCGTCACGATCATCCTGGCGCACACGATGTTCTGCATCAGCTTCGTGGTGGTGACGGTGAAGGCCCGCGTCGCGAGCCTCGACCCCAAGCTCGAGGAGGCGGGCCGCG
Organism: Rathayibacter caricis DSM 15933; assembly: GCF_003044275.1. NCBI lineage: Bacteria > Bacillati > Actinomycetota > Actinomycetes > Micrococcales > Microbacteriaceae > Rathayibacter > Rathayibacter caricis. The sequence continues at coordinate 2,611,184 of NZ_PZPL01000001.1, forward strand.
ATCTCTACGCCTCGCCCGGGCAGGTGTTCTGGCGGATCACGTTCCCGCTGCTGCTCCCCGGGATCCTCGCCGCGGCGCTGCTGTCCTTCGCGCTCAGCTTCGACGACTTCATCATCACGAACTTCAACTCCGGCTCGGTCACGACGTTCCCGAAGTACATCTACATCGCCGCGGCCCGCGGGATCCCGGCGGAGGCGAACGTCATCGCCTCGGCGGTGTTCCTGCTGGCCATCGTGATCGTCGTCGTCACCCAGGTGTCGTCGGCGGCGCGCGCCAAGCGGCTCGCGAAGGAGCAGTGAGAAGCGGAGAGGACGATCGGTAGAGCGGGCGGCTCAGACGTAGGAGGCGCGGATCGCGCCGACCGGACGTCCGCCGCCCGTGACGACCGGGTTCAGGCGGACGAGCACCTCGTTCGCCGCGGCACGCTCGACCGTGCCCGCCTCGACGAGGAGCTTCAGCGCGACGACCGTCGCCGCGCGCAGGCTGCCGTCCAGGATCTTCAGCGCCACGGTCGTGCCGTCCGGCGAGGCCATGATCAGCACGCCCTCGGCGCCCAGCTTGGCGACGAGTCCGAGCCGCTCGATCACCACGGTATTGTCGCGCCCCGGTCCGTCGAGCGCCCAGGCGTTCTCGAGGATCGCGTTCGTCAGCACCCCCGCCTGCCGGTAGAGGCCGAACGGCGACGACGGAGAGGAGGAGACGATCCGCGAGATCCCCTTCGCGAGTGCGGTCAGCGGCAGCGCGTGCACGGGTGCGCCGCAGCCGTCGATCGCCGTCCCCGCGATCCGCTCGCCGGTCAGCCGCTCGATCGTGTCGACGATGTGCTGCTGCAGCGGGTGGGTGCGCTCGAGGTAGTCGTCCGTGCTCCAGCCGTTCTGAACGCAGGCGAGCAGCATCGCCGCGTGCTTGCCCGAGCAGTTCATGTAGAGCGGGTCCTTCGCCGCACCGGCCCGGAGGAGCTGCGCCCGGCTCGCGGAGTCGCTCGGCCAGTCGGCGGGGCACTGCAGCGCCGTGTGGTCGAGCCCCGCGCGGAAGAGCAGGTTCTGCACCAGGGCGACGTGCTGCGACAGGCCGGCGTGACTCGCCGTCGCGATCACGGCCTCCGCGGCGTTCAGCTCGACCCCGGCAGTCATGACGGCGAGGGCCTGGAAGGGCTTGAGGCAGGAGCGGGGGAGGATCGGCGCCGCCGGGTTCCCGAGGGTCCGGGCGACCCGGCCGTCGCTGTCGAGGAGGACGGCCGAGCCCGCGTGGCGGGATTCGACGAATCCCGAGCGCTCGACGACGGCGAGCTCGACGGACTCCGCGACGGTGAAGGTTCCTGCAGACATCCCCCCATCTTGCCCGACGGCCCGGCACCCCTCGTACGGGGTCCGGGCCGTCGAGTGCGGAGGAATCCCGTCAGAGCGTGGCGAAGGCGTCGCGGAGGACCGACACCGCGTCGTCGAGCAGCTCGTCGGTGAGGGCGAGGCTGGGCAGGAAGCGGACCACGTTGCCGTAGGTGCCCGCGCTGAGCACGAGGACGCCGTGCGAGGCCGCGTACTCGGTGATCGCGGTCACGGCCGCCGCGTTCGGGATCTTCGTGGTCGTGGCGGTGCCGGGCAGGACGAGCTCGATCGCCATCATCGCGCCGATCCCGCGCACGTCGCCGATGATGTCGTACTGCTCCTGCAGCTCTCGCAGAGCGGCACCGAGACGGGCGCCGATCCGGTCGGCCTCGGCGAGCAGTCCTTCGCGCTCGATGCGCTCGAAGACGGCGACGGAGGCCGCAGCCGCGACGGGGTTGCCGCCGAAGGTGCCGCCGAGTCCGCCCGCCTGCGCGGAGTCCATGATCTCGGCCCGACCCGTCACTCCGGCCAGCGGCAGCCCGCCCGCGATGCCCTTGGCCGAGAGCACGAGGTCGGGGACGAGGCCGAAGTGCTCGCTCGCGAACCAGGCGCCGGTGCGGGCCATGCCCGACTGGATCTCGTCGGCGACGAAGACGATGCCGTTCGCGGTGCACCACTCCTGCAGCGCCGGGAGGTAGCCCTCGGCGGGCACCATGAATCCGCCCTCGCCCTGCACCGGCTCGACGACGAGGCAGGCCAGAGCGGAGGCGCCGACCGTCTTCTCGAGGTAGGAGATCGTGCGCTCGGCCGCCTCGGCGCCGGAGAGACCGTCGTGGTAGGGGTAGGAGCTCGGCGCGCGGTGGATGTCGCTCGCGAAGGGGCCGAAGCCGAGGCCGTAGGGCAGGGCCTTGAAGTTCATGGCCATCGTCAGGTTCGTGCGGCCGTGGTACGCGTGGTCGAGGACCGCCACCCCGGGGCGACCGGTGTGCTTGCGCGCGATCTTGACCGCGTTCTCGACCGCCTCCGCGCCCGAGTTGACCAGGACGGTCTTCTTGGCGAAGTCGCCGGGCGTGTGCTCGCCGAGCAGCTCGGCGACCTGGATGTAGGGCTCGTACGGCGTGACGGTGAAGAGGGTGTGCGTAAGGCGGCCGAGCTGCTCGGTCGCGGCGGCGACGACCGCGTCGTCCGTGTGGCCGATGGTGGTCACTCCGATGCCCGCTCCGAGATCGATGAAGCGGTTGCCGTCGACGTCGACCAGGATCGCGCCGTGCGCGCGGTCGATGTAGACCGGCAGGGCGGTGCCGACTCCCGTGGGCACCACGGCCAGGCGTCGCTCGTGCAGGGCCCTCGAGCGCGGTCCGGGGATCTCGGTCGCGACGAGCCTCTCCTGGGGGACTGCCGACGTGGGAACCTGGGGGGCGAGCGTGTCTGTCATGGTCCTGCGATCCTACCCGCGGCACTGCCGGGGGCAGGGGTCCAGACCGACGAGACCGGCCCGATCCAGCCAGGGGAAGAAGGAATCCGATGCAGATCGATCACCACTACGCGGTTTCCGTCGTCTGGGACGGCAACCGGGGCACCGGCACCAGCGGCTACCGCGACTACGGGCGGCAGAGCACGGTGCGGGCGGAGGGACGCGAGGCGATCGCGGGGTCGGCTGACAAGCCCTTCCGCGGGGACGCCGACCGGTGGAACCCCGAGCAGATGCTGCTCGCCGCCCTGGCGCAGTGCCACCTCCTCTCCTATCTCCACGTGGCCGTGAAGAACGGAGTGGTCGTCACCGACTACTCGGACGACGCGGTCGGCCGGATGGTGCAGGAGGGCGACGGAGGGCGGTTCGCCTCGGCGACCCTGCGCCCCCGGGTGACGGTCGCGGACGCATCGATGATCGAGCTGGCGCAGTCGCTGCACGGTGAGGCCGCACGACTGTGCTTCATCGCGAACTCCGTCGCCTTCCCCGTAGCGCACGAACCCGAGACGGTCGCCGCCGGCTGACCGTTCCCGCGGGGCTCAGCGGCGCTCGTGCGGCAGCGCGCGCCGGATGCGCTCGGCCGTGGTCGTCGGCGGCGACTCGTTGTAGACGCCGGCCGCCTCCTGCCCCGAGAGGGCGTGGATCGCGGTCATGACCTCGTCCGTCGCGTGACGGCGGGCGCGACCTGAGTCGGCGGAGCCGTGCCGCGAGAGGTCGAGCGCGTCGCCGAAGCGCACCGTGATGCGGTGCAGGCGCGGGATCACCGAGCCGACGGGCTGCAGCTCCTGAGTGCCGATCAGCCCGACCGGGACCACGGAAGCACCGGTCGTCAGCGCGAGCCACGCCACTCCCGTGCGGCCCCGGTAGAGCCGGCCGTCGCGCGAGCGGGTGCCCTCGGGGTAGACGGCGAACGCCTCGTCGCGCTCGAGGATCGCGCGACCGAGGTCGAGCGCCTCCTGCGCCGCCTGTCCGGCCCCGCGCTCGACCGGGACGGCGCCGACCGCCGTGAAGAAGGACCGGGAGAGGGCGCCGCGGGGTCCGGTGCCGGTGAAGTAGTCGGCCTTCGCGAGGAACTGCACCGGGCGCGGCGCGAGGAGCGTCAGCACGGGGGAGTCGATGAACGACAGATGGTTGGCGGCGAGGATCACGCGGCCCGTCAGCGGAACGTTGTCGCGCCCCTCGACGATCGGGCGGTAGACCACGCGGCCGACCCCGCCGATCGCGAAGCGGGCGAACCTCGCCGAGAGGCCGATGCCGGGTGGGGTCGGCGCGTCGTGGTCGTCGTCGGTCCGCATCCGCCCGACAGTACCGGCGGTCGCATGCCCCGCCGGTCATGCGCGCGACCGGCGGGAGGGGAGGCTCAGCCGAGCTGCGCGAGCGCCTCCTCGATGACCGACATCGCGTCGTCGATGAGCTCCTCGCTGATGACGACGCTGGGCATGATGCGCAGGACGCTGTCCCAGCTGCCCGCGTCGAGCGGGATGACGCCGTTCGCGGTCGCGTGCTTCAGGACCGCGGTGAGCGCCTCCGGATTCTGCCTCTTGGTGCCGGGGTGGACGAGCTCGACGCCGAACATGGCGCCCTTGCCGCGCACCTCGCCGACGACCGGGAAGCGCTCGGCCCAGTCGCCGATGCGCGCCCACAGCGCGCGCTCCACGCGCTGCGCCTCCTCGAGCAGGCCCTCGGTCTCGATGGCCTCGAAGGTCGCGAGCGCCGCCGCCGTCGAGACGGGGTTGCCGCCGAAGGTGCCGCCGATGCCGCCGGGCTGCACGGCGTCCATGATCTCGGCGCGACCGGTGACGGCCGCGAGCGGGAAGCCGCCCGCGATGCCCTTGGCGGTCGTGATCAGGTCCGGCACGACTCCGTGGTGCTCGATGGAGTACCACGCGCCGGTGCGGGCGATGCCGGCCTGGATCTCGTCGGCGACGAAGACGATGCCGTTCTCGGTGCAGAACTCGGAGAGGCGCTGGAAGTAGCCGGGCGCCGGGATGATGATGCCGCCGTCGCCCTGGATGGGCTCGACGAACAGCGCCGCGAGCTCCTGCGCGCCGATGTGCGTGCGGATGTAGTCGATCGAGCGCTCGGCCGCCTCCTCGCCCGTCATGCCCTCGGGGTCGCGGAACGGGTAGCTGATCGGGAGGCTGTAGATCTCGCCGGGGAAGGGGCCCATGCCGGCGCGCTCGGGCCAGGGGCGGTAGGTCATCGCCATGGTGAGGTTCGTGCGGCCGTGGAAGGCGTGGTCGAGCGAGGCGATCGCGCGGCGGCCGGTGTACTTGCGGGCGATCTTCACGGCGTTCTCGACGGCCTCGGCGCCGGAGTTCACGAGGATCGAGCGCTTCTCGAAGTCGCCGGGGGTGATCTCGGCGAGCTTCTCGGCGACCCTGACGTAGTTCTCGTAGGGGGTCACCGTGAAGAGCGTGTGGGTGAGCTTCTCGGCCTGGGCGGCGGCCGCGGCGGCCACCGCGGGGTGCGCGTGACCGATGGTCGTGACTCCGATGCCGCAGCCGAGGTCGATGAGGCGGTTGCCGTCGACGTCGACCAGGACGGCGCCCGAGGCGTGGTCCATGTAGATGTTCGCCAGGGTGCCCGCACCGCGCGAGACGCTCGCGACGCGACGCTCCTGCAGGGCGATCGAGCGCGGGCCGGGGAGCTCGGTGACGAGCGCGCGGGACTGGGGGACCGAGAATTCACGCATGCCCCAATCGTAGGCGGCGCTCCTGCAGGGGCGCTCCGACGCTCCGCGCCCAGGTCGTCCAGAGGCGCGTGACGGACCATGGAGGCATTCCCGAACGTCGTCCGGCAGCACCGGACAGGAAAGGCACCCCGTGCGCAGAGCATTCGCGATCCTCGCCGTCGTCGGCGCGACCCTGGGCCTGACGGCCTGCACCGGCGGTGCGGAGGAGGCGGCGCCGAGCGCGTCGCCCACTCCGCTGACCTGCGTGTCGGAGGGGGACGCCTCGGCGGCCGTCGAGACGAGCGGCGACTTCGCGACGAAGCCGGTCACCGTCTTCCCCTCGCCGCTGAGCGTCGACGAGACCGAGCGCACGACCGCGATCGAGGGCACCGGCGACGAGGTCGAGGAGGGCGACACCGTCCTGGTCGACTACACCCTCTACAACGCGACGAGCGGAGCCGAGTTCTCGGCGAGCACCTACGCCTCCGGTGGCCGCGCCGCGTTCGCCGTCGACACCGACCAGTACCTCTCGGGCCTCGTGAAGGCCGTGAACTGCGCGACCGTCGGCTCCCGCGTCGTGGCCGTGGTGCCTCCGGCGGACGCCTTCGGCGACGCGGGCAGCGCCGACTTCGGCGTCGGGGCCGACGACTCGATCGTCATGGTGATCGACGTCGAGGCGATCGTCCCGACCACCGCGACCGGGGCTCCGCAGCCGCCGGTCGACGGCCTGCCCACCGTCGAGCTCGCCGAGGACGGCACCCCGACCGTCGCGATCCCCGAGACCGACCCGCCGACCGAGCTGCAGCTGGGCGTCTTGAAGAAGGGCGACGGCCAGGTGGTCGCCGACGGCGACAGCCTGATCGTGCAGTACCAGGGCACCGTCTGGGGCACCGGCGAGGTGTTCGACCAGAGCTGGGGGACCGGCACGCCCGCCTCCTTCGGCACCGGCGACGTGATCGAGGGCTTCAAGGCGGCGCTCGTCGGGCAGACCGTCGGTTCGCAGGTGCTCGTCGTGATCCCGCCCGCCCAGGGCTACGGAGAGGCGGGCAACGCGAACGCCGGCATCTCCGGCACCGACACCCTCGTCTTCGTGATCGACATCCTCGCGGTGAGCTGACCCGGGAGCAGCTCTGCGCGCCGTGCCAGGATGGGCGGATGCGCAGGGTCATCATCCTCGGCTCGACCGGGTCCATCGGCACGCAGGCCCTCGACGTCATCGGGGCGAACCGCGACCGCTTCGAGGTGGTCGGCCTCGCCGCCGGCTCCCACCGGGAGGCGGTGGCCGAGCAGGCCCGGGCGTTCGGCGTCGAGCACACCGCGTTCGGCGCGGACGAGGCGGAGCAGCTCGTCCGGAGCGTCGACGCCGACGTCGTGCTGAACGGAATCACCGGCTCGGTCGGGCTCGGACCGACCCTCGCCGCGCTCGAGGAGGGGCGGAGCCTCGCCCTGGCCAACAAGGAGTCGCTGATCGTCGGCGGCGAGCTGGTCACCTCGATCGCGGCCCCCGGGCAGATCGTGCCGGTCGACTCCGAGCACTCGGCGATCGCGCAGGCCCTTCTCGCGGGCGAGCACCGGGAGGTCCGCCGCCTGGTCCTCACCGCGTCCGGTGGGCCCTTCCGCGGGCGCGACCGCTCCTCCCTCCGGGACGTGACCCCCGCCGAGGCGCTCGCGCACCCGACCTGGGACATGGGACTCGTCGTCACGACGAACTCGTCGACGCTCGTCAACAAGGGCCTCGAGGTCATCGAGGCGCACCTGCTCTTCGACATCCCCTACGAGCGGATCGACGTGACCGTGCACCCCCAGTCGGTCGTGCACTCGATGGTCGAGTACGTCGACGGCTCGACGCTCGCCCAGGCGTCGCCGCCCGACATGCGGCTCCCGATCTCCCTCGGCCTCGACTGGCCGCACCGGGTCGCGGGCGTCGGCGCGCCGCTGGACTGGACCCGCGCGCACTCCTGGACCTTCGAGCCCCTCGACGAGGAGGCGTTCCCCTCCGTCCGCCTCGCCAAGAAGGTCGGCGTCGCCGGGGCGTCGTACCCGGCCGTCTTCAACGCGGCGAACGAGCAGGCGGTGCAGGCGTTCCACTTGGGCCGGATCGGCTACCTCGACATCCTCGCGACGGTGGAGGCCGTCGTCGACGCGCACTCCGTCGACGGGGCTCTGACTCGGGAGTCGCTCGCCGCGGCGGAGACCTGGGCGCGGCGCACGGCCGACGAGCGGATCGCGTCGGCCTGAGCGCGCGCGGTCAACTGCAGCGCGTGAGCGCGGCGACCGACGGCGAGAGCGTGCCCGAGCCGCCCAGGAGCGTGAACCGGTCGATTCCTTCCCGACGCGCGGAATCGAAGACCGCGGGGCGCACGCAGTCGTCGTCGGTCAGATAGGTCCGGACGCGAAGGGCGCTCGCGGCGGCGATCGCGCCGAGCGCGTCGGCGAACCCGTCCGAGCGAGCCAGGAAGGCGCGGTCGTTCAGCGGATCGCCGCGATTAGCCTCATTGACGGCGACGCTCGTGGCGATCCGGTCGCCGCCGGCCACACGTCGCACGTCGGTGCTCGTCTCCTCCGTTTCGAGCTCGCGGAGGATCCCGTCCGAGACCGCCGCGGCGCTGCCGATCACCTGGATGCCGAGAGGTGAGAGCCCAGTGGCGAGCTCGCGGGTCGGCTCGTCGAGACGGTCGCGGGCGCCGTCGACGAGGACGACCGGATCGCCGTCGATCCCCGCTACCGGCCCGACCGCCAGCGCGTCGGGGAAGTTGGTGCCTGTGGCGAGGAAGACGTTCTCGACCGGCCGACCGGCGAAGGCGTCCTCGACGACCAGGCGGGACGTCTCGTAGCGGTCGCGGCCGCCCAGCCGCTCGACGTCCGGTGCGAGCGTTTGAGCGCGCGCCTCGACGGCGGAGGACACGCTGAGGGGCGATCCGACGACGACGATGCGCTCGGGGGAGAGGCGGCGGATCTCGTCCTCGACCACGCCGGGCAGGGTCCGCGGGTCGGTAAGCAGGAGTGCGCCGTCCCCGACGGCGGCGGCCGGACCGGCGCTCAGGGCGTCCGGCCAGTTCGCTCCGCTGACGAGGTACACGACGGGCACGGGATCCGTGAAAGCGGATCGCGACACCTCCACCGCCGTCGCGTACCGGTCGGAGCCGGCGATCCGATCCGAGACGGTCTGCCAGGGTCGGAGCCTCAGATCGATGCCGGAGGTCGTCGAGCCTGCGCCCAGGCGCACAGTCGTGGCGCCCGCGAGAGTCGGGGAGTCCTTCCAATAGCGGTCGGAGAAAACCCGGTTCCAGTCGGTGCTGTCTTCGGCGCGGAGGACGTAGTCCCCCGCGGGGAGCGACTCGAGGGTGTAGGTGTCGTCGTCGCGGATGACGTTCGAAACCCGGCCCATGCTCTCCCAGGTGCCGGAGTCGGGATCCTGGAGCCAAGCGTCCACGCTCCCGCCCCTCGTGACGAGGCCCGAGACGACGGCACCGGGGCGCAGCTCGATCTCCACCCGATCGTCCTCGCCCGGGGAGAGGACGATCACCTGCGCCTGCGACGCGAGCGGAGTGTCGCCGAACCACGCCGCACCCCACGACGGAGCCGAGGCCCGGACCGTGAACGCGCCCGGCCGCAGGCCCGTCCAGGTCATCGTGTCGCCGAAGACGGAGGTCGAGGACCCGCTCCAGGGGCCGTCCGAGCCGACACCATCGGGGTCGGCACCGCGGAGCTCGAACGAGGTCATCGCCGGGCCGGACGCGGGTCGTCCGTCGACGTCGACGTACCGGACGGCGACCGTGAGCGTCGGCGGCTCGTCGAGGGGGGCAGCCGAGGCGGGTACGGGGGTCGAGAGCCCGGCGAGGACCGTCAGCGCTGCACCGAGTGCCGTCAGGCGCATCGTGCTCCCCACGTCAGCCACGGCACGGAGCGAGTGCGGCGACCTCGGGCCCGAGAGTCCCGAGGCCGCCCACGAGGACGAGAGTGTCGATCGCGCTGTGCCGCGCATTGCCTGGGATCGCTGCCCGCATGCAGTCCGAGCGGGTCAGGGCCACGTTCGCGCCCTTCGCGGCGGCGACGCTCGAGACGGCCAGAGCGTCGGCGAATCCCCCCTCGGTCACGACGTAGCGCATCTCGCTCGTCGTCGGGTACTCGCCGACGAGCCAGGAGCTCGTCTCGGAACGGTCGCGGCCGGCGATCCTGTCGATCGTCCACGGACCCTGCGCGAGCGAATCGAGGACGGACTGCCGGATCGACGGCTCTCCACCGAGGGCCACGAGGGTGCCGGGCGAGAGGTCCTCGAGGAGTCGCCGGGTCGGTGCGTCGGCCGTCGGCTGAGCGCCGTCCACGAGGAGCACCGCCTCGTGCCGTCGTCCTGCGATCGGTCCGACGCTGAGCGCGTCGGGGTAGTTCGTGCCCGTCGCGAGGAAGACCTGGGCGGTGCGATCGCGATCGAAGACGTCGTCGACGAGGAGGCGCGACGTGTCGTAGCGGTCCTTCCCTCCGATCCTCTGAGTCGGGGCTCCGGACGCCCGCGCGATCGCGTCGAGAACCGGTGCGCTGACCGTCAGTTCGGAGCCGACCACGACGACCCTCGTCGGACGCAGGCGGGTCAGCTCCGCTGCCACGGTCGAGGGCAGCGAGGCGGGGTCCGTGAGCAGGAGCGCACCCCCGAGCGCCGACGCGGCGGGGCCCGCGCTCAGGGCATCGGGCCAGGTCGCCCCGCTGGCCACGTACACGACGGGCAGGCCGGGCTCGAACTCCGAGGCCGTGAGGCGCACCGCGGTGTCGTACCGGTCACGGCCGTCGATGCGAGGAAGGGCCCACTTCCACGGTGGAAGGACGAAGGACACGCCGGTCGATTCGGCTCCCGCGACGACGTCGACGAGTGCGGCGCCGTCGGAGGAAGAGGCGCCCGACCACCACTCGTCGCCGTAGGCCGGTTCCGCCGTCCACTGGTGAGCGCGGAGTGCGTAGCGGCCGGGGGCGAGATGCTCGAGCCGGAAGGACGGGTCGTCCTGGACCGAGAAGTCGACCGACGCGCTGGTGCTCATCCGCTCCCAGCCTCCCGTCGCCGGATCCTGCAAATAGGGCGTGATGGCGATGTCGGGGCGCTGGGCGGGCAGTGCTCCCGAGAACCGCGCGGTCCCCGAGACGGATCCCCCCGGTCGCAGCACGATGTCGGCGGTCTCCGTGCTGGCGGAGACGACGGTGGCCGCGCTCCGCGCGGACGCGCCGCCGTACCAGCCGGGGGCGACCTCCGCGGCCTCGGCGCGGAGCACGTAGCTCCCCTCGGCGAGTCCGTTCAGCGCGAAGCCCCCTGTGCCGTACGACTCGGCGACCACATCACCGTGCAGAGAGAAGGCGCGCACGGTCACGCGCTCGAAGGGGAGGACCGCTCCGGTCGGGCCGATCACCCGAACCTCGCCGGAGATGCTGATCTCGGCGGGTTGCGCGGCCGCAGCGCTCAGCGGAGTCGCGAGGATCGCGAGCAGGACTGCTCCAGCGGCCGCGAGTGTCGGCAGTCTTTTCATGTCGCTCCTTCGAGGAGGGCGACCGTTCGCCCATCGCACTCTAGGCGGGCGCCTCCGCGGACCGCATCACCGGTCGCGCCCCCCCGTTCGGACTGCTCCGCGGTGAGCGCCCGCGGATGGCCCGACTCATCGGGATCGTGCAGGCGCACCCCAGCGTGCACGCGCCGCTCCGGCCTACAGTGATGCGGTGGAATCCGTGCTGCTCTTCGTCCTCGGCGTCGTCATCATCGCCGTGGGCGTCGCCCTCTCGATCGCCCTGCACGAGGTGGGGCACCTCGTGCCGGCCAAGCTCTTCGGGGTGAAGGTCACTCAGTACATGATCGGCTTCGGCAGGACGATCTACTCGCGCCGCCGCGGCGAGACCGAGTACGGGATCAAGGCCCTGCCGCTCGGCGGCTACATCGCGATGATCGGCATGTACCCGCCGAAGCACCCCGGCGACCGGGTCGCGGAGTCGAGCACCGGCTTCTTCAACGGGCTGAATGGCAACGAGTCCGCACCCGAACCGCGACGCGGCGCCTACTCGACGATGATCGACGAGGCGCGGGCCGCCAGCGCCGAGACCATCGGCGAGGGGGAGGAGCACCGCGCCTTCTACCGCCTCCCGGTCTGGAAGCGGGTGATCGTGATGTTCGGCGGCCCCTTCATGAACCTCCTCATCGCGACCGTCCTCTTCACCGTCCTGCTGTGCGGCATCGGAGTGGCCCAGAACACCTCGACGATCTCCACCGTCTCGCAGTGCGTCGTCCCCGCCTCCCAGTCCAGCGCGGAGACCTGCTCGCCCGACGACCCGCTGGCTCCGGGCGCCGCGGCGGGGCTCCTTCCGGGCGACCGGATCGTCTCGATCGACGGCACCGCGGTCTCCTCCTGGGACGACCTGACCCCGATCATCCGCGAGTCGGCCGGCACGCCCCTCGCCGTGGAGATCGACCGGGACGGCACGAGCCTCACCCTCTCGATCACCCCGGCCGAGAACGAGGTGGCGGTGGTGGACGACGCGGGCAGCCCCGTGCTCGACTCCTCGGGAGCCGTCCGGACGCAGACCGTCGGCTTCATCGGCATCTCGCCCGCGCAGGCGCTGGTCCAGCAGCCGATCACCGCCGTGCCGGAGACGGTCGGGCAGAACGTCGCGAGTGTCGCCGGCGTGATCCTCAACCTGCCGCAGCGGCTGCTCGACGTGGCGCAGGCGGCCTTCGGCCCGGAGGAGCGCGATGCGAACGGGCCGATCAGCGTCGTCGGCGTCGGCCGCATCGCCGGCGAGATCGCCGCCTCCGACCAGCTGCCCGTGGTGTCGAAGGTGCAGACCATGGTGGGCGTGCTCGCCTCGCTCAACGTGGCGCTGTTCGTCTTCAACCTCGTCCCGCTGCTCCCGATGGACGGCGGTCACATCGCCGGAGCCCTCTGGGAGGGGCTGCGCCGACGCATCGCGAAGCTCTTCGGGAAGCGCGACCCGGGCCCGGTGGACATCGCGAAGCTGCTGCCGCTGACCTACGCGGTCGTGCTGCTGCTGGGCGGGATGAGCGCCCTGCTCATCTACGCCGACATCGTGAAGCCGATACGGCTGTTCTGATTCGCACGCCGGTCCCTGCCCGGCGTGCCGCGGTCGGCTCTCCGAGGTGGCTGGGTTCTCGGGAGCGTCCTGCGTACGGCTAGGACGGATCGCTCGCACGCGATCCGTCCGTTCGCCTCGCCTGCGGCGACGGCAGGCCACTGGCGGCGTGCCGCGGTCGGCCTCGCAGGGTGGTTGCGTTGCCAGGAGCGTCGTGCGGTCGGCTAGGTCGGATCGCTGGCACGCGATCCGTCCGTTCACCTCGGCGACGGCGAAGGATCTTCTCGGGCGGCTCGGGGCGGGTGGCTCTGTCCGCTGAGCGCCTCGGGAGTCGGGCGGCGGCTGGGAAGACGCGGCGAGCGGACGGAGCGTCGGGCGGCGCGCGTACGATGGGCGGGTGCCAGCAGTGAATCTGGGTCTTCCCAAGGTGCCCATGACCCTCGCCCCCCGCCGCAAGTCCCGCCAGATCAAGGTCGGGAAGGTGCTCGTGGGTGGTGACGCCCAGGTCAGTGTGCAGTCGATGTGCACGACCCCGACGACGAACATCAACGCGACGCTCCAGCAGATCGCCGAGCTCACGGCCTCGGGCTGCGACATCGTGCGGGTCGCCGTGCCGAGCCGCGACGATGCGGAGGCGCTGCCGATCATCGCGAAGAAGAGCCAGATCCCGGTGATCGCCGACATCCACTTCCAGCCCAACTACGTCTACGCGGCGATCGACGCCGGGTGCGCCGCGGTCCGCGTGAATCCGGGCAACATCCGCAAGTTCGACGACCAGGTCGGCAAGATCGCCGCCGCCGCGAAGGCCGCGGGCGTCTCGATCCGCATCGGCGTCAACGCCGGCTCGCTCGAGCCGAGCCTGCTGCAGAAGTACGGCAAGCCCACCCCGGAGGCCCTCGTCGAGAGCGCCGTCTGGGAGGCGAGCCTCTTCGAGGAGCACGACTTCCACGACTTCAAGATCTCGGTCAAGCACAACGACCCCGTCGTCATGGTGAAGGCCTACCGCCTGCTCGCCGAGCGCGGCGACTGGCCGTTGCACCTCGGCGTGACGGAGGCGGGCCCCGAGTTCCAGGGCACGATCAAGTCGGCCACGGCGTTCGGCATCCTCCTCGGCGAGGGCATCGGCGACACCATCCGCGTGTCGCTGTCCGCTCCGCCCGCGCAGGAGGTCAAGGTCGGTCTGCAGATCCTGCAGTCGCTCAACCTCCGCGAGCGCAAGCTCGAGATCGTGTCGTGCCCGAGCTGCGGTCGCGCCCAGGTCGACGTCTACACGCTCGCGAACGACGTCACGGCCGGCCTCGAGGGCATGAGCGTGCCGCTGCGCGTCGCCGTGATGGGCTGCGTCGTGAACGGGCCCGGTGAGGCCCGAGAGGCCGACCTCGGCGTCGCCTCCGGCAACGGCAAGGGCCAGATCTTCGTCAAGGGCGAGGTCATCAAGACCGTCCCCGAGGCCGAGATCGTGAAGACGCTCATCGAGGAGGCCAACCGCCTGGCCGCCGAGATGCCCGCGGACGACACCTCGACCGGCGCCCCGGTCGTCACCGTCGGCGCCAACTGAGTCGGAGCGGGGCGCGATCGTCGTGGTCCGCCCCGTCCTCCGCCTCGCGCTCACCGTCGTCGTCGCGACCCTCGCCGCGGCCGGCGTCGCCTCGCTCCGTCCGGCCGCGGCCGCTGGCATCGACGGCTGCACCGACCGCCGCACCGCCGCGGATCCGTTCGGCTGCGACCGCTGGGTGCTGACGGCCGCGTCGGGGGAGGGGCCCTACTCCGCCTGGGTGGAGGACGCGCGGGTCCGACTGCGCACGGAGCGCGTGGACGGCTATGAGACCCTCGTGATCGGCACCGAGTGCTCGAGCGTCGTCGCTCCGTTCACGATCGACGCGGGCGTGCTGGCGCCGGAGGAGCCGCCCGTCTGGACGGACGGCTGCGGCGAGCAGCCCGGCCCCGCCGAGAACCGCCTGCTGGCCCTCCTCTCGGCCCCGGTCGAGATCGGCGGGACCTCGGAGGACGTCGTCCTGGACGGGGTCGGCGGGAGCCTGGTCTTCTCGCGGATCCCCGACTGACGGCGCCACCCGGCGCGCGGGCTCCGGATAGGATCGTCCCTCGTGGTTACCCGTCTGTCGCACCTGTTCGTCCGCACCCTCCGAGAGGATCCCTCGGACGCCGAGGTCGCGAGCCACCGCCTCCTCGTGCGCGCGGGCTACATCCGCCGCCAGGCCCCGGGCGTCTTCGCCTGGCTGCCGCTCGGCCTCCGGGTGAAGCGCCGCATCGAGCGGATCATCCACGAGGAGATGGAGGCGGCCGGCGCCCAGGAGGTGCACTTCCCCGCGCTCCTGCCGCGCGAGCCCTACGAGGCGAGCGGACGCTGGACCGAGTACGGCGACGGAGTGTTCCGTCTGAAGGACCGCAAGGATGCTGACTACATGCTGGCGCCCACCCACGAGGAGTTCTTCACCCTCCTGGTCAAGGACCTCTACTCCTCCTACAAGGACCTGCCCCTGTCGATCTACCAGATCCAGGACAAGTACCGCGACGAGGCCCGTCCCCGCGCCGGCCTCCTGCGCGGACGCGAGTTCACCATGAAGGACGCGTACTCCTTCGACCACACCGACGCGGGCCTCGATGCGAGCTACCAGCTGCAGCGCGACGCCTACGAGCGGATCTTCGCCCGCCTCGGCCTCGAGTACGTGATCGTGCAGGCCGACGCGGGCGCCATGGGCGGCTCGCGGAGCGAGGAGTTCCTGCACCCGACCCCCGTGGGCGAGGACACCTTCGTCCGCTCCGACGGCGGCTACGCCGCGAACGTCGAGGCGTACCGCACCCCCGTGCCCGAAGCCCGTCCCCTCGAGGGTCTGCCCGAGGCGCGCGTCTTCGACTCGCCCGACACCCCCACGATCCAGACGCTGGTCGACCTGGCGAACGACCGCGAGCCCCGCGCCGACGGCCGAGCCTGGACCGCGGCCGACACACTGAAGAACGTGGTGCTCGCGCTCACCGCCCTCGACGGGAGCCGCGAGCTCGTCATCGTGGGCCTGCCGGGTGACCGCGACATCGACCTCAAGCGCGCGGAGGTCGCCTTCGCGCCCGCCGAGGTCGAGGCGGCCACAGAGGCCGACTTCGCGAAGCACCCCGGTCTCATCAAGGGCTACATCGGCCCCTGGTCGCCCGAGGGCGCGGTGCTCGGCGAGGAGTCGGCCACCGGCGTGCGCTACCTGCTCGACCCCCGCGTGGTCGACGGCACCGCCTGGATCACCGGGGCGAACATCCCGGGGAAGCACGTCCTCGACCTCGTCGCCGGGCGCGACTTCACCGCCGACGGCGTCGTCGAGGTCGCGGACGTCCGCGCCGGCGATCCCGCTCCGGACGGCTCCGGCCCGATCGAGACGGCGCGCGGCATGGAGATCGGCCACGTGTTCCAGCTCGGCCGCAAGTACGCCGAGGTCCTGGGCCTGAAGGTCCTGGACGAGAACGGCAAGCTCGTCACCGTGACGATGGGCTCCTACGGCATCGGCGTCACGCGGATCCTCGCCGTCATCGCCGAGAGCAACCACGACGACCGCGGCCTGATCTGGCCCGAGAACGTCGCTCCGTTCGACGTGCACGTGATCGCGACCGGCAAGGACGCGGCTGCCCTCGCCCTCGCGGAGTCGGTCGGCGCCTCGCTCGAGAGCGCCGGGCGCGACGTGCTGATCGACGACCGGCCCAAGGTGTCGCCGGGAGTGAAGTTCGGCGACGCCGAGCTGATCGGCGTGCCCGTGATCGTGATCGCCGGTCGCAGTGCGGCCGAGGGGATCGTCGAGCTCTGGGACCGCCGGACGGGGGAGCGCGAGCAGCTCCCCGTCGCCGAGGCGCTCGCACGCCTCGGAGCCTGACGGGTTCCCCTCTCCGGCCCCGGGTGCTCGACGCCGTGGTCCGCTAAGATCAATGGTCCCGACGCGCGGACCGGCTCCCGACGGAGCCGGCGCACCGCCGGCGTCGGGCGAGACTTCGACGTGGTCGCACTGTGCGACGCCAAGTGAATAGAGAGAAAGGCCCGCCGTGGACATCGACCTGAGCGTTCTGCGCCTCCTGGAGCGCGAGCGCGAGATCCCCTTCGAGGAACTCGTGCAGATCATCGAGCAGGCGATCCTCACCGCCTACCTCAAGCACATCGGGCAGGCGGACGACGCCGACAAGGCCACCGCCGTGGACGCCCGCGTGCACCTCGACCGCAAGACCGGCCACGTGTCGGTCTTCGTCCCCGAGATCGACGAGGAGGGGGCCGTGATCGGCGAGTCCGAGGACTCGCCGCGCGACTTCGGCCGCATCGCCGCCTTCGCCGCGAAGCAGGTCATCAACCAGCGCCTGCGCGACATCGGCGACGAGAAGGTCCTCGGCGAGTTCAAGGGCCGGGAGGGCGACATCGTCGCGGGCGTCATCCAGCAGGGCCCGAACCCCAAGATGATCCACGTGGACCTCGGCTCGATCGAGGCGATCCTCGCTCCCGAGGAGCAGGTCCCGGGGGAGGACTACAGCCACGGGCGCCGGATCCGCGTCTACGTCACCAGCGTCAGCCGCGGCCAGAAGGGCCCCTCGGTCCAGGTCTCGCGCACGCACCCGTCGCTCGTGCGGAAGCTCTTCGCGCTCGAGGTGCCCGAGATCGCCTCCGGTGTCGTCGAGATCGTGTCGCTCGCCCGCGAGGCGGGGCACCGCACCAAGATCGCGGTCCGCGCGACCGAGCCCGGAGTGAACGCCAAGGGCGCCTGCATCGGCGAGCTCGGACAGCGCGTCCGCGCGGTCACCGCGGAGCTGAACAACGAGAAGATCGACATCGTCGACTACTCCTCCGACCTGCCCACCTTCGTCGCCAGCGCGCTGTCGCCGGCGAAGGTGACCAGCGCGTTCGTGATCGACCAGAGCCTCAAGGCCGTGCGTGCGCTCGTCCCCGACTACCAGCTCTCGCTCGCCATCGGCAAGGAGGGTCAGAACGCGCGACTCGCCGCGAAGCTGACCGGAGCGAAGATCGACATCCAGCCCGATTCGGTGATGGACGGGGAGTGATCCCCGAGCATCGGCCGTGCGGGGAAGCGCTCCCGCGGACGAGGGAGTAGAGTGGAACCCGTCAGAACGTGCGTCGGCTGCCGTCTGCGCGCCCCCCGGGCCTCTCTTCTGAGGCTCGTCCTCCACTCGAACTCCCTCGCGGTCGATCCGCGCGCGGTTCGTGCTGGGCGGGGAGCGTGGCTGCACGACACGTACGACTGCTACGAACGCGCGGTGAAGCGCCACGCGTTCCCCAGGGCGTTCAAGACGCGCGAGAGCGTGGATACGAGCGAGCTGGAGCAGTACATCACCCGCGGTTCGACCGGCCCGGTTCCTCCCCACGAGGAGCCGACACAGGGCGCGGTCGCATCGCAGAGAGAACAGGCAGAACGGCCCGTGAACTGATCATGAGCAACGACTGATGAGCGGCTCGAAATGAGATCCGTCCGTTTGTGATGGCCTGCCCCGTCTTGGGCGCAGGCCCAAGACAGGAGAGAAGTGGCAAAACCACGCGTACACGAGATCGCAGCCGAACTCGGCGTCGATAGCAAGGTCGCACTTGCGAAACTGAAAGAACTGGGCGAGTTCGTCAAGGGACCGTCCTCGAGCATCGAGCCCCCCGTGGCCCGCAAGCTCCGCCAGGCGCTCCAGGGCAGCGCGGGAACCTCCGCGCCGGCCCCGACCGCCACCAGCAGCGCCCGCCCCGGCGCGCCGCGCCCGTCTGGTGCGCGTCCGTCCGCCCCGGTCCCCGGCCCGGCCAAGCCGCCCGCTCCGGCGCCGGCTCCGCCGATGTCGGTCGCCGAGCGCCAGGCTCAGGCCCAGGCCGCACAGGAGGCGGCTGCCGCTGCCCGCGCGCAGGCCGCCGCCGACGCTCCGGCCGAGGCTCCCGCTGCTGCGGCTCCCGAGGCGAAGGCGCCCAGCGCCCCGCCGAGAAGCCCGCTGCGAGCCCCGCCGCCGGTGGACCCAAGCCCGTCACCCCGCGTCCGGCTCCCGCCGCCAACCCCCCGCGCCCCAGTGGCTCCGGTGGTGCAGCGGGCGGTCCCGGTCGTCCCGGCGCGCCGCGTCCCGGCAACAACCCGTTCGCCAGCAACCAGGGCATGGGACAGCGTCCCGCCGCCCCGCGCCCCGGCAACAACCCCTTCGCCAGCTCGCAGGGCATGGGCTCGCGCCCGACCCCGAGCAGCATCCCCGTCCCGCAGCCCCCGCCCCGGCGCCCCGCGCCCGGCGGACCCGGCATGGGCCAGCGTCCCGCGGGCTTCGGCCAGCGTCCCGGCGGTCCCGGTGGCGGAGCAGGACGTCCCGGCGGTGCCGGTCGTCCCGCAGGCGGCGGCTTCCAGCGTCCCGGCGGCGGCGCCCCGGTGCCGGTGGCGGCTTCGCCCGCGTCCCGGTGGCGGCGGCGGTCGCGGTCGCGGCCCCGGCGGAGGTACCGCAGGTGCCTTCGGTCGCGGCGGCGGCAAGAGCAAGGCCCGGAAGTCCAAGCGCACGAAGCGTCAGGAGTTCGAGCTCAGGGAGGCCCCGTCGCTCGGCGGCGTCAGCGTTCCCCGCGGCGACGGCAAGACGGTCATCCGTCTGCGCCGCGGCGCGTCGATCTCGGACTTCGCCGACAAGATCGAGGCCATGACCGGCGTGCCGGTGCCCCCCGGCAACCTGGTCACCGTCCTCTTCGCCCTCGGCGAGATGGCGACGGCGACCGAGTCGCTCGACGAGGCCACCTTCGAGGTGCTCGGCGGGGAGCTCGGCTTCAAGATCCAGGTCGTCTCGCCCGAGGACGAGGACAAGGAGCTCCTCGAGGGCTTCGGTCTCGACCTCGAGCAGGAGCTCGACGACGAGACGGACGAGGACCTCGAGATCCGTCCCCCCGTCGTCACCGTCATGGGTCACGTCGACCACGGAAAGACGCGCCTGCTCGACGCGATCCGCAACGCCAACGTCGTCGCCGGCGAGGCGGGCGGCATCACGCAGCACATCGGTGCGTACCAGGTCGTCGCGGAGCACGAGGGCATCGAGCGCCCGATCACCTTCATCGACACCCCGGGTCACGAGGCGTTCACCGCCATGCGAGCCCGTGGTGCCCAGGTCACGGACATCGCGATCCTCGTGGTCGCGGCGGACGACGGCATCATGCCGCAGACCATCGAGGCGCTGAACCACGCCCAGGCGGCCAACGTGCCGATCGTGGTCGCGGTCAACAAGGTGGACAAGCCCGACGCCAACCCGGCCAAGGTGCGCCAGCAGCTCACCGAGTTCGGTCTGGTCGCCGAGGAGTACGGCGGAGACGTCATGTTCGTCGACGTGTCGGCCCGCGCCGGCACGGGCATCCAGGACCTCCTGGACGCCGTGCTGCTCACCGCCGACGCCGGTCTCGACCTGCGCGCCAACCCCAACAAGGAGGCACGCGGAGTCGCGATCGAGGCGAAGCTCGACAAGGGACGCGGTGCGGTCGCGACCGTCCTCATCCAGTCGGGAACGCTGCGCGTCGGAGACGCGATCGTCGCCGGAACGGCCTACGGCCGCGTCCGTGCGATGGCGGACGAGAACGGCAACGCCGTCCTCGAGGCCGTGCCGTCGCGTCCGGTGCAGGTGCAGGGACTCTCGTCCGTGCCCCGCGCCGGCGACACCTTCCTCGTCACCGAGGAGGACCGCACCGCCCGTCAGATCGCCGAGAAGCGCGAAGCCGCTCAGCGCAACGCCCTGCTGGCCAAGGCCCGCAAGCGCATCTCGCTCGAGGACTTCACCCGCGCTCTCGAAGAGGGCAAGGTCGAGTCGCTCAACCTCATCATCAAGGGCGACGTGTCCGGTGCCGTCGAGGCGCTGGAGGAGTCGCTCGTCAAGATCGAGGTCGACGACTCGGTGCAGCTGCGCATCATCCACCGCGGTGTCGGTGCGATCACGGAGTCGGACGTCAACCTCGCGACGATCGACAACGCGATCATCGTGGGCTTCAACGTCCGCCCCGACCCGAAGGCCCGCGAGCGCGCTGCTCGAGAAGGAGTGGACATCCGCTTCTACTCGGTCATCTACAACGCGATCGAAGAGGTCGAGAACTCGCTCAAGGGCATGCTCAAGCCCGAGTTCGAAGAGGTCCAGTCGGGTGTCGCCGAGATCCGCGAGGTGTTCCGCTCCTCGAAGTTCGGCAACATCGCGGGTGTCATCGTCCGCTCCGGCACGATCACCCGCAACTCGAAGGCGCGCGTCATCCGTGACGGCGTCGTGGTGGGCGACAACCTCGCCATCGAGTCGCTGCGTCGTTTCAAGGACGACGTCACGGAGGTCCGTACGGACTTCGAGGCCGGTATCGGTCTCGGCAAGTACAACGACATCCAGATCGGCGACGAGATCGAGACGATCGAGATGAAGGAGAAGCCGCGAGGCTGATCCGACGCTCACGAGGAGGCCCGGGGTTCGCCCCGGGCCTCCTCCGTCGTTGGGGGGTCCTTCCGGTCGGCCCCGTGGTCGGTCGGGACGGCGGCGTCCTCTTCGCGCGCCCTTCCCGCGCCCTTCGGGCGCCCGCCAGACCCGAGCCGGGCACGCGAAGAGGACGCCGCCGCCCCTCCACTCCGGTGGGCGGCGCTCCACTCCTCGTGAGTCGACGTGCACCGGGCGAGATCCCTCGGACCAGCAGCGCATCTCCTCCGAACGGAGGAGCGGGCGGAACGCCTCGCGACGCCTCCTGGCTCGGGTCTGGCGGGCGCACCGCAGGTGCGCGGGAAGGAGGCGTCGCGAGGCGTTCCGTCTGCGACGTCCCCTCAGAAGCCCGACCGGCAGTCAAGGCGGGGAGCCGTCTCGCGGCGCGGGAGAATAATCAGAGGACGGGCCCGACGGCCCGTCGAGAGAGAGAAGAGGACCGGCTATGGCAGATCCGGCACGGGCGAGGAAGCTCGCCGACAGGATCAAGGTGATCGTCGCCAAGCGGCTCGAGCGCGGCATCCGCGACCCGCGGCTCGGCTTCGTCACCATCACGGACGTCCAGGTGACCGGCGACCTGCAGCACGCCTCGGTGTTCTACACCGTGTACGGCACGGACGAGGAGCGCACGGACTCGGCGGCGGCACTGAAGGCGGCCACGGGCATGCTGCGGACCGAGGTGGGCAAGAACATCACGTCGCGCCTGACCCCGTCGCTCGAGTTCATCCTCGACGCGGTCCCCGAGAACGCGAAGCACATCGAGGACCTGCTCGCCGCGGCGCGCAACCAGGACTCGCAGGTGCAGACGCTGGCGGCCGGCGCGAGCTACGCCGGCGACGAGGACCCCTACGTCAAGCCGCGGGAGGACGACGACGAGGACTGATCCACCGCACGGAGCACCGCGGAGCCCGTGGCGACGTCGACCGATTCCAGGACGACGTCGACACGGGCTCCCGGCGTGAGCGGGGACTGCACGTCGACCGTGATCTCGGGGTCGAGGAGCTGGACCGAGGAGCGCGTCCGCGCGGTCGTGACGACGACGCCCGAGAACGTCGTGCCCTCGCGGCCGCGAAGGATCGCGGCCTCGACGACGGCGGTGGCGGCTCGGGACGCGGCTCCGGAGCGGCGGTCCCCGGCCGCCATGAGTGCGGGGATCCCGGGCAGCGCGTCGCGGAGGCGGCTGGGCAGCTCCTGCTGGCGGCTGATCGCGAGGCAGACGGCCAGGCCGAAGCGGTCGACGAGGCGGCGCAGCGGGGCGGTGACGTGGGCGTACGGAGCGGCGAGCGCGGCCTGCTGCGGATGCTCCGGCCGTGTGCCGTCGAAGGCGGTGTAGCCGGCGCCGCGGAAGAGCGAGGCGGCCGGGTGCAGCACGGCGAGCTGTGCCGGGTCGGTCGTGTCGAGGCGGCGGAGGTACGCGCCGTACGGCTCGTCGGCGGGCCACGGCGCGCCGAGCACCTCGGTGCGCGCTCGGAACGCGGCGACGGTCTCGTCGTCGGCGGGCGGCATGGTGCGCAGGATCCCGACGCCGGCGTCGAGCATCATCGAGGCCGCGGCCATCCCGGTCAGGAGCGACACCTGCGCGTTCCAGTCCTCGGACTCGAGCGGGGCGCGGCGCTCGACGCGGTAGGCGCCGCCCTCGGCGACGATCTCCTCCTCGGGCAGGGTGAGGCTCGCTCCGCCCCGCTCGGCCTCGCGGGCGCGGCGCTCCCGGCCGAACCAGGGCAGCAGCGCGATCGAGGGGTGCAGGGTGCCGGAGTCGGCGTCGTGCTGCACGCCCTCGTAGTCGAGCCGGGCGACGCTGCGTACGAGAGCGCGCTCGAGGCGCACGGAGCGGGGCTCGGCATCCGGGCCGAGCTCCATCGTCCAGACGAGGGCGCGGCGCCGCTCGTCGGGCAGGAGCGAGGCCGTGCCCTCGGAGAGGACCGCCGGGTGCAGCGGGACGCGGCCGTCGGGCAGGTAGTAGGTCTGGCTGCGGTGGCGGGTCTCGGCGTCGAGCGCGCCTCCGGGGAGGATCACCGCGGGGACGTCGGCGATCGCGTAGCGGAGGACGGCGGCGGACGGGGAGCCCTCGAGGTGCACCGCCTGGTCGAGATCGAGGGAGCCGGGCGGATCGATCGTGACGAACGCGACGTGCGTCAGGTCGATCCGGCCCGCATCGTCGGCGTTCGCGTCGGCGGCCTCCGCCTCGGCCAGCACGTCGGCGGGGAAGCCGCCCGGCAGATCGTTCTCGGCGCGGACCGCGGCCAGCGCGGCGTCGAGCTCGGAGTCGGGGCGGGGGAGGCGGAGACGACGTCGGGTCACGGCGCCACGCTACCGGCCTCCTCCGACCCGCTGGAGGCGATCAGGAGTGCGGGAGGAGGTAGCCCTCGTCCGGGGTCCCCGTGGCGAGGCCGTCGGCCAGCAGGCCGGACAGCGCTCGCTCCAGCTGCTCGGCGTCGGGCCACAGCGAGCTGACCTCGGCCGCGGTCACCGGCCGGTGGGCCGCCCGGAGCTCCGCGAGCACCAGGCCGCGCACCTGCCGGTCGGAGCCCTCGAACCTCTTCTGCCGCGCCTTGACCGGTCCGTCGTAGGCCGGGTAGCCCTCGGCGCGCCAGCGGCAGGAGTCGCGGATCGGGCAGACGTCGCAGCGCGGGGAGCGTGCCGTGCAGACGATCGCGCCGAGCTCCATCATCCCGGCGTTGAAGACCGTGGACTCCTCGACGTCGTCGGGGAGGAGGGCGTCCATCGCCGCGAGGTCGGGCTTCGTGCGGGGCGGCCCCGGCTCGGCGACGCCGGCGACGGCCCGGGCGATCACCCGGCGCACGTTCGTGTCGACGACCGGAGCCCGGCGCCCGTAGGCGAAGACCGCGATGGCGCGCGCCGTGTACTCGCCCACTCCGGGGAGGGCGAGGAGGGTGTCGACGTCGTCGGGCACGACGTTGCCGTGCTCGTCGGCGATCGCGACGGCGCAGGCGTGCAGGCGCAGGGCGCGGCGCGGGTACCCCAGGGACTGCCAGGCGCGGACCGCCTCGCCGGAGGGCACGGCGGCGAGATCGGCGGGCGTGGGCCAGCGGCGCAGCCACTCCTCGAGTCGCGGGACGACGCGGACGACCGGGGTCTGCTGGAGCATGAACTCGCTGACGAGGGTGCCCCACGCGGGGAAGCCCTCGCGGCGCCACGGCAGGTCGCGGGCGTCGGAGCGGAACCAGTCGACGATCGCGGGAGCGAAGGCGGCGGGCATCCCTCCAGCGTACGTGCTGCCGCGTATCGTGGACGGATGACGAAGTGGGCTCCGCAGAAGGCCGATGTGCTCGACGCGCTCGCGGCGGAGGTGCTGCACAACTACTCGCGCGGCAGGGTCGCGGTGGCGATCGACGGCGACGACCCGGCAGTGTCGTCGGCGTTCGCGGAGGACCTGGCCGCGGCGATCCGCCGGGCCGGCCACGGGGTCTTCGTCGCTCACCTGACCGACTTCCAGCGGCCCCGCGCGGAGCGCGACGACGTGTCGATCGCCGCGGAGGAGCGCGCCTACCGCCTGCGCTACGACTACGAGCTGCTGCGGCGCGTGCTGCTCGACCCGTTCAAGCTCGGCGGGAGCACGGGCTTCGTCCTGGCGGCCTTCGACGCCGTGCGGGAGGAGCAGCGGCAGCCGCGCTGGCGGACCGCCGGCCGCGACGCCGTGCTGCTGGTCGACGGCGAGTTCGCGCTCCGCCCGGAGCTGCGCGGCACGTGGAACCTCAGCATCCGGCTCGACACCCAGGAGCCGCCGGTCGACGCGGCTTACAGAGCGACCACCGATCCGCGCCGGCTCGCCCCGGTGCTGATCGACATCCGCGACCCGGAGCATCCGCGTCGCGTCTTCGCCGACTCCTGCTGAGCGGGTCCGCACTCAGAGGGCGGCGGCGCGACGGACGACCTCGTCGGCACCGAGGAACGCACCGGATCGCTCGACCTCGTGCACGAGGTCGACGAGCAGCTGGTTGACCGGTGCCTCGCGGCCGAGTCGGTGGGCCGTGCGCACGACCGCTCCCGCGAGGTGGTCGATCTCGGTCCGCACGCCGCGCCGGACGCTCTGCAGAGTGGATCCGGGGTTCGGCACCTCGCCCATGCCCTTGGCCATCCGCCGGGGCAGCAGCTCGACGACCGGCAGCGGTGCCGCGGCGAGCGCTCGGACCGCCGGGTCGGTCAGCCCCTGCAGGGCTCCGAAGCGGACGCCGGCGGCGAGCCCCGTTCGGGCCGCCTCCTTCATCGCCCGGGCGAGCAGACGGCGCAGGCGCGGATCCGCGATGGTCGCCTGCACGGACAGCCCGGTGATCGCGGGCAGCGCGTTGACCTCGTTGATCAGGAGCTTGGTCCACTGCGCACCGAGGAAGTCGTCGGTGACCGCGACGGGCACCGCCTCACCCAGGACGGCGGCGGCCCGGCGGACCTCGTCGTCGGCGGGGCGGCCGGGGACGCCGAGCGTGGTGGTCGCCGGCGCCGTGACCGTGACGCGGCCGGGCTCGAGGTGGCTGGCCGCGAAGAGGGCGAGCGCTCCCACGAGCGAGGCGTCGCGGACCTGGCGGGACGCCGCCTGCAGTCCGTCGAGCCCGTTCTGGACGACCACGATCAGGGTGCCGTCGACCGTGCGGCGGTTCGCGCGGAGGGCGTCCTCGGCGTCCTGCGCCTTGGTGCAGAGGAAGGCGACGTCGGGGACCAGGTCGAGGGTCTCGCCGGTCCTGACCCAGGCGGTGTGCTCGCCCCACGCGCCGTCGAGGCGGATGCCCGAGCGGCGGATCGCGGTGAGGTTCGCGCCGCGCGCGGTCGCCTCGACGTCGTGCCCGGCACGGTCCAGGAGGGCGGCGATCGTTCCACCGACGGCGCCCGTCCCGAGTACTGCGATCCTCATCCGACCAGCCTAGGACGGAGCCGACGGGCGGCCGGCCTGCGCGGGGAGCTCCCGATCGGCGCGTGTATCCTCGCACCCGTGTTCGCGACCCCCACTCCTCCGGTGACGGCCCCGAACGGGATCCTCCTGCTGGACAAGCCCGGCGGCATCACCAGCCACGATCTCGTGTCGCGGACCCGGCGCCGCGCCGGGACGCGCAAGGTCGGGCACGCCGGGACGCTCGATCCCATGGCGACCGGGCTGATGATCCTGGGACTCGGCCCGTCGACCCGACTGCTCACCTACCTCGTCGGACTCGACAAGCAGTACGAGGCGACGATCCGTCTCGGCGCCTCGACCAGCACCGACGACCGCGAGGGCGAGGTCCTCGAGACGGCCGACGCCGCCGCGGTCGCCGCGGTCGCCGCGGAGCAGGTCGACGCCGCGGTCTCGGACCTCACCGGAGCGATCGAGCAGGTGCCGAGCTCGGTGAGCGCGATCAAGATCGACGGGCGCCGCGCCTACGCCCGCGCCCGCGACGGCGAGGAGGTGGTGATCCCCGCGCGACCGGTGACGGTGAGCGCGTTCGACGTGCTCGCGCGCCGCGAGGTCGACGGCTTCCTCGACCTGGACGTGAGCGTCTCGTGCTCGTCCGGCACCTACATCCGTGCACTCGCCCGCGACCTCGGAGCGGCCCTCGGCGTCGGCGGGCACCTCACCGCGCTCCGTCGCAGCGCCGTCGGCCCGTTCTCCGTCGCGCAAGCGGGCGTCATCGACGAGCTCGACGTCGCATCGGCACTCCTGTCGCCGACCGCCGTGGCCGGCGAGCTGTTCCCCCTCCTCCGCCTGGACGCGCAGGCGTCGGCGGACCTCGCGAACGGCAAGCGGATCCCTGCTCCGGAGTCGCTGCGCGAGTCGTCGGGCCTCCTCGCCGCGGTCGCCCCGGGGGAGCGGCTGATCGGCCTCGCCGAGCGGCGCGGTGCGGTGCTCAAGAGCGTCGTCAACTTCCCGACCGAGGACGTTCGGGCGGTCGCGCCGTGATCGAGTGGTTCACGATCGTCCAGGTCGCGGTCGCCGTCGCGGCCGGGCTCCTCTGCCTCATCCTCGGCCTCTTCGGCCGCCGGCCCTCGGACGTGTCCGTCGGCGCGACCGCGATCGTCGAGCTGCTGCTCATCGTGCAGCTCGCGGTGGCCATCGTGTCGCCGCTCGTCGGCAACGACCCCTCCGGCAGCCTGCCGGAGTACTACATCTACCTGATCTCGGCGCTGCTGCTGCCGCTCGCGGCCGGGTTCTGGGCGCTGATCGAGCGCACCCGGTGGAGCACCGTGATCCTCGGAGTCGTCTGCCTCTCGATCGCGGTCATGGTGTACCGGATGCACCAGATCTGGTTCGTCCAGGTCGCCTGATCCCGCCGGGCCGGCTCCCGGCTCCGAGCGCCTACCATTGACCCTGCGATGTCCACACACTCCAGCGAGGCCGAGGATCGGGGCGCCTCCACCCCGACTCAGCCGTCCCGACCCGTCCGCTCCGCACGCTCGAGGGGGGTCGGCAGCCTCCTCGTGGTCGTCTACGGGATCCTCGCGCTCGCCGCGACCGGCCGCTCGGTGTTCCAGATCATCGACCGCTTCGACGAGGCGCCGCTCGCCTTCTCGCTCTCGGCCCTCTCAGCTGTCGTCTACATCCTCGCCACCGTCGCGCTCGTCGCCCGCGGTGCCTTCTGGCAGCGGGTCGCCTTCGTCACCATCACGTTCGAGCTGGTGGGCGTGCTCGTCGTCGGGGCGATCAGCGTGCTGGCCCCCGAGCTGCTCGGGCTGACGAGCGTCGATCCCTTCGGCCGCCAGTCCACGGTCTGGTCGGCGTTCGGCGCCGGCTACCTGCTCATCCCGCTCGTCCTGCCCGTGCTCGGGCTCTGGTGGCTGCGCGTGCAGGGCCGACGGGCGGCGCGGTGATGCGGATCGAGACGCGACCGGAGGATCTCGCCGGCATCGGTCCCTCCGCGGTGACGATCGGCAAGTTCGACGGCGTCCACTCCGGCCACCGCGCCGTCATCGGCACGCTGCACGAGCGGGCGCGCGAGCGCGGACTCGCCGCCGTCGTCGTGACCTTCGACCGCAATCCGCTGAGCGTCATCGCCCCCGAGAAGTGCCCGCCCGCACTCGTCGGCAACGAGCAGAAGCTCGAGCTCCTCGCCGGCACCGGAGTGGACGCGACGCTGCTGCTGACGTTCGACGAGGAGTTCCGCTCGTGGACGCCGCACGAGTTCGTGCAGCGGATCCTGGTGGACGCGCTGGAGGCGCGCGTCGTCCTGGTCGGCTCCGACTTCCGCTTCGGGGCGCGCGGCGCCGGCGACATCGACCTCCTCCGGACGCTCGGCGCCGAGCACGGCTTCGAGGTCGAGCTGATCGACGACGTCCGCCCGGAGCACGGCCGGCGGGTGTCGTCCACCTGGATCCGGGAGCTCCTCGCCGACGGCGACGTGGAGCACGCGACGCGCCTGCTCGGGCACGAGCCGGTCGTCCGCGGCGTGGTCGTCCACGGGGCGAAGCGGGGGCGCGAGCTGGGCTTCCCGACCGCGAACCTGTCCCCGGAGTCGCAGGGCCTGATCCCGGCCGACGGCGTGTACGCCGGTCGGCTCACTGTCGAGGAGCGCACCTACCCCGCGGCGATCTCGGTGGGGAGCAACCCGACCTTCGTCGGAGTGCCGCCCAAGCAGGTCGAGGCGTTCGTGCTCGATCAGACGCTGGATCTCTACGACCGCGTCGTCGACGTGGCCTTCGTGTCGAGGATCCGCGGCATGGTCGCCTACGAGGGCGTCGAGCCGCTCATCCGCCAGATGAACGACGACGTGAGCCGGGTCCGCGTCGTCCTCGGCGAGTCCTAGCCGCGCAGGCACGTCCCGACGGCCTCCGCCGGTCCTAGCAGCGCAGGACGGACGGCACCAGCGGGGGAGCCTGCCAGGGCATCGGCGTACCGTGGCCGACATGAGCGAATCCTCCTCCGATCCGTTGCGCCCTCTGGCGCTCGTCACCGGTGCGACCGGCTACATCGGCGGCCGGCTCACCCCGCGACTGCTCGAGGCCGGCTTCCGCGTCCGCGTGCTGGTCCGCGATCCGCGCAAGCTCGCCGAGGTGCCCTGGGCCGAGCAGGTCGAGGTGGCACAGGGCGACCTGGGCGATCCGGAGTCGCTGACCGCCGCGTTCGAGGGCGTCTCGGTCCTCTACTACCTGGTGCACTCGATGGGCTCAGGGGCCGATCACGCGAAGTTCGAGGAGATCGAGAGCCGCGCTGCGACCAACGTCGCCGAGGCCGCGCTCGCGGCCGGCGTCGAGCGGATCGTCTACCTCGGCGGACTGCACCCCGACGGCGAGAAGCTCTCGAAGCACCTGCGCTCCCGGGCCGAGGTCGGCCGGATCCTGATGGAGTCGGGCGTTCCGACGATCGCCCTGCAGGCCGGAGTGATCATCGGCTCCGGCTCCACCTCGTTCGAGATGGTCCGGCACCTCACCGACGTGCTGCCCTACATGCCCGCTCCGCAGTGGGTGCGCAACTTCATCCAGCCGATCGCGGTGCGCGACGTGCTGCACTACCTGATCGGCGCCGCCTCGCTCGAGGACCGCACGCTCAACCGCACGTTCGACATCGGCGGCCCCGACGTGCTGCGCTACGGCCAGATGATGAACGGCTACGCGGTCGAGGCCGGCCTGCCGCAGCGTCCCATCGCCTCCCTCCCGGTCTTCACACCCTGGCTCGCCTCGCAGTGGGTCAACCTCGTCACGCCGATCCCGCGCTCGCTCGCGGTGCCGATCATCGCCTCGCTGCAGTACGACTGCGTGGTGCGCGAGCAGGACATCCGCTCGCTCATCCCCGACCCCGAGGGCGGCCTCACGCCGTACCGCCGCTCGGTGCGGTTGGCGCTGGGCAAGATGCAGGCCGGCGAGATCGAGACGAGCTGGCAGAACGCCGAGGTTTCGGGCGCCCCGAGCGATCCGCTGCCGAGCGACCCGGAGTGGGCGGGCCACACCGTCTACGTCGACCTCAAGGTCCGCCGCACCGAGGCCGACGCGGCGAAGCTGTGGCGGGTCATCGAGGGGATCGGCGGCACGAACGGCTGGTACTCGTTCCCGCTCGCGTGGGCGATCCGGGGCTGGATGGACAAGCTGGTCGGGGGAGTGGGCCTGCAGCGCGGGCGCCGCGACTCCGAGCGACTGCACGCCGGCGACGCGCTCGACTTCTGGCGCGTCGAGGCGATCGAGCGGCCGACGCTGCTGCGGCTGCGCGCCGAGATGAAGGTGCCGGGCGGAGCGTGGCTCGAGATGCACGCGGAGCCGGACGAGGGCGGCGGATCGGTCTACACGCAGCGCGCGGTCTTCTTCCCGCAGGGGCTCGCCGGACGCCTCTACTGGTTCGCGGTCCTGCCCTTCCACGGCATCGTCTTCAACGGCATGGCGAACCGGATCACGGCCACCGCGCTCGACCTGCCGGACGCGGGCGACGAGCGCTCCTCTGGCGGGCGCGGAGCGCAGCGGTGACAATGGAACGGCCGGAGAGCAGCGACACCGCTCCCGGCATCGATGAGAGGAGCACGATGAGCGATCTGTCGGACACGGACGCGGGGCGCGATCTCCAGCTGGGCACGGTCCTCTTCGTCGGGGACAGCATCATCCAGGCGGGCGCCTGGGACGAGTGGCTGACGGCGTCGACGGTCGTCGACGAGGGCCACGGAGGAGCGACCACGGCCGACGTCGTGGCGCGCCTCCCCGAACTCGTCGAGCAGGCCCCCGACACGGTGGTGCTGCTGGTCGGCACCAACGATCTCGCCTGGCACCGCACGACCGAGCACATCGTGCGCAACATCGAGACGATCGTCGCGACGCTGCGCCGCGACCTCCCGGACGTGCGGCTCCTGGTCAACTCGGTCCTGCCGCGCGGGCACGAGTTCGCGCCGCAGATCCGCGACGTGAACCGCCACCTGTGGCAGTTCGCGCCCACGGCACACGCGGCGTACCTCGACCTGTGGCCCGTCTTCGCCACGGAGGACGGCGCGATGGACGACCGCTACAGCCCGGATCGGCTGCACCTGAACGAGGACGGCTACCGCGCCTGGCGCGAGGCGCTGGGCCCCGCTCTGGACGCCCTGCTGCGGATGCCTCCGCGGACGCGCCCGATCACGCTGCCGTTCGACGAGTTCGCGCGGCCCAAGACGGCGTAGCGGCAGCTCTGAGCTCAGCCCAGCGCCGCGGTGAACTCCTCGAGGGCGTCGTCCGAGAAGAGCACGAAGCGCACCTCCTCGATCGGGTCGTCGTCGGCGGTCGCTCCTCGGACGGCCGCCGCGGCGACCCGGGCGGTGTCGTCCATCGGCCAGCCGTAGACGCCGGCCGAGATCGCGGGGAACGCGACGGTCCGCGCGCCGAGCCCGCGGGCCACGGCGATCGACTCGGTGTACGCGGAGGAGAGGATCGCGGTGCGGTCCTCGCTGCGGGAGTGCACCGGCCCGACGGTGTGCACGACCCAGCGGGCGGGCAGCCGCCCCGCCGTCGTGGCCACCGCCGACCCCGCGGGGAGCCCGTCGCGGAGTGATACCGCGCGCAGGCGACGGCACTCCTCGAGGATCTCGGGACCGCCCGCACGGTGGATCGCTCCGTCGACGCCGCCTCCGCCCAGGAGGGAGGAGTTCGCGGCGTTCACCACGACGTCGACCCGTTCGCGGGTGATGTCCCCGCGGAGCGCGACGAGCCGGGTCACGAGCGGTTGTTCGAGAGCTCGAAGATCTTCACGAGCTCGGCGATCGCCGCCTCGCGTGCCTCGCCGCCCTCGTCGAACATCGTCGTCACGTGGGTGCGCAGGTGGTTCTCGACGATCAGCTTGTTCAGCGAGCCGAGCGACTTCTGGATCGCGAGGGACTGCGTGACGATGTCGACGCAGTAGTCCTCGTTCTCGATCATCTTCGCGAGTCCGCGCATCTGCCCCTCGAGGATGCGCGCGCGGTGGAGGGACCTCTTCTTCAGATCGTCGATCACTCCGCCAGCCTACGCCGACTCGGCGGATACCCGCCGGGGGTATCCCACCCGCCGCCCCGTACGATCGAGGAGTGAACGCTGCTCCGTCCTCCCGCGGCCCCGCCGGCCGGTACCCCTCCCGCGCCACGTCCAAGATGGCGCTGGCTCCCGGTGTGCTCGCGGCGATCGTCCTCCTCGCCGGACTCGCCCTCGTCGGCGGCGACGCGTACGACTTCGTGCGGTACCCGGTGGCGATCCTCGCCGCCGTGATCGGCTGGTTCGCGATCCAGGCGCGGGCGCCGCTCTGGCTGATCGGGCTCGTGCCGATCCTCGTGCTCTGGAACCCCGTGCTGCCGTTCGCGTTCCCGGACGCGGTCTGGTCCTCCCTCCACCTGGCGGCCGTCGGCGTCGTCGTCGCAGCCGGGCTGATCATCAAGGTGCCCGTCGCGGAGTGATCCGCCGCGCCTCCTCGGGGCGGGACGCACCGGGTCGGGGTGTGCCGCACCTCCTCGGGGTATGATGAGGGCGCACCCGCGCGCCGGGGATGCTGCGACCGGGTCTCAGATCCGTTGCTCGGAGCTCCCGACGGCCACCGGGTGCACCGACGCACGACCGCCTCCACGGAGGCAACGCGGCGGCGGCAATGCCGACGGTAGAGCCCGGGAACCCCTCCTGCGCCCCCGTCGAACGTCGAGGAGGAGCATGGCTCGCAGCGGCCAGCGTCAGTCCGGTGGTCAGACGCGTCGTACGAACGCGGCCGGGAGCAGGCCGCGCTCGCGGCCCCGCGGAGGCGACAACGCCGGGATCATCCCGATCCTCGCGCGACGCGTCCGCGAGGTGGAGGCGAAGGCGCAGAGCGGCAAGGTCGGCCCGACCAACCGCACGAAGTTCCTCGTCATCGCCCTGCTCATGCGCGAGGAGCGCAAGCGGGTCAAGGTC
This sequence comes from Rathayibacter caricis DSM 15933, assembly GCF_003044275.1. Classification (NCBI taxonomy): domain Bacteria; kingdom Bacillati; phylum Actinomycetota; class Actinomycetes; order Micrococcales; family Microbacteriaceae; genus Rathayibacter; species Rathayibacter caricis. The sequence goes on from NZ_PZPL01000001.1 coordinate 2,643,918, forward strand.
GACACCGAGCTCAGCGACGCTCAGCGCGCCGAGGAGATGAAGCGCCTGGACGGCATCGCGACGATCCTCGCGAAGACCGCGGCGCGCGACACGAGCCTGATCAGCCTCCTCGAATCGGAGGCGGGATACACGGCCGCCGCGCAGAAGCTGCGCCGCGACTGGCTGCTCGAGGCCGGCGCCGAGCTCACTCCCGACGAGCTGCTCATCGTGACCGAGCCGGAGCCCAAGCCGGAAGCGCCCGTCAACCAGGTCGTTCCGCCGTCGGTCCGCGCGCGTCAGCTCGCCAACCCGTTCCTCCCGCCGGACTTCTCGATCGCCGCCGCTCCGGCGCCGACCCGCCGTCGACTCGACGACTGGGAGCTGCTCGGACCGCTCTTCAAGGCGTTCGAGTACGGCGCCGGCGGACGCGCCGCGAGCATGGAGCTGCCCGAGCCGCCGACCCTCGACCGGGTCTCCCCGCGCGGCCGCGAGCTGATGGAGCACCAGGCGCGCTTCATCGAGAGCGCTCGGGAGGGGCACCGCAGCTTCCTCCTCGCCGACGAGCCGGGCCTCGGCAAGACCGCGCAGAGCCTCCTCGCCGCCTCCGTCACCGGGTCGTACCCGCTGCTCGCCGTGGTGCCGAACGTCGTCAAGATGAACTGGGCGCGCGAGGTCGAGCACTGGACGCCGCAGCGCCGCGCGACCGTGATCCACGGCGACGGGACGACCCTCGACGCGTTCGCCGACGTGGTCATCGTGAACTACGACATCCTCGACCGCCACCTGGGCTGGCTCGGGAGCATGGGCTTCCGCGGCATGGTCGTCGACGAGGCGCACTTCATCAAGAACCTGCGGTCGCAGCGGTCGCAGAGCGTGCTCGCGCTCGCCTCGAAGATCCGCGAGACCACTCCGGGTCACGATCCGCTGATGATCGCCCTGACGGGCACACCGCTGATCAACGACGTCGACGACTTCCGCGCCATCTGGCGCTTCCTCGGCTGGATCGACGAGACGAAGCCCGGCACCGAGCTGATGAGCCGCCTCGAGGACACGGGCCTCACTCCGGCCGACACGGCCTTCTACCCGGAGGCGCGCGAGGCGGTCATCGACCTCGGCATCGTCCGGCGCAAGAAGATCGACGTCGCCGCCGACCTGCCGTCGAAGCGGATCGTCGACCTGCCCGTCGAGCTCGACGACGACCTCGGCCGCTCCATCCAGAAGGCCGAGCGCGAGCTGGGCGCCCGGATGCTGCAGCGGTACAAGGCCGTCACGGCCTCGATCACGCACGAGCTCGACACCGACGAGAGCGAGCGGTTCATCCGCATCGTCGCGCAGAGCGAGCTCGAGGAGTCGAAGTCGGCGAAGACCGGCGAGAACGTGTTCACGATGGTGCGGCGCATCGGCCAGGCGAAGGCCGCGCTCGCCGCGGACTACGCCTCGCAGCTCGCGCGCTCCGTCGGCAAGGTCGTCTTCTTCGCCAAGCACGTCGACGTGATGGACCAGGCCGAGGACACCTTCGAGAAGCGCGAGCTCGCCTCCGTCTCGATCCGCGGCGACCAGACGGCGACCTTCCGCCAGTCGCAGATCGACGCGTTCAACACCGACCCCGACGTCTCGGTCGCAGTCTGCTCGCTGACGGCGGCCGGAGTGGGCGTGAACCTGCAGGCCTCCTCGAACGTGGTCCTCGCGGAGCTGTCCTGGACGTCCGCGGAGCAGACGCAGGCCATCGACCGCGTGCACCGCATCGGTCAGGAGGAGCCGGTCACGGCGTGGCGCATCATCGCCGCGCACACGATCGACGCCAAGATCGCCGAGCTGATCGACGCCAAGGCGGGTCTCGCCGCCCGCGCCCTCGACGGGGCGGACGCCGAGACCGCCTCGGCGGACACCGTTCAGCTGGACGCGCTCATGCACGTCCTCCGCGAGGCGATCGGCTGAGCGGAGCCGCGAAGAAGTCGCGCTCGAACAGGCTGGAGCGCAGGAACGCGTCGCGCATCGCGGCGCGTTCCGCATGTCCGGCGCGGGCCGACGCGGCTTCGGTGAGGGCGATCGCCCGCTCGGTCGCCGCGGCGAAGCCGGGATCGGCGTAGGTCGAGAGCCAGTCCTCGTAGGGGTTACCCGGCCGGTTCGCGGCCGCCAGGCGCTCGCCGATGTCGGCGTAGAGCCAGAAGCACGGGAGCAGCGCCGCGACGATCTCGCCGTAGCCGCCCCTCGCTCCGACGGCCGTCAGGTGGTCGACGTAGCCGCGGGTGGTGTCGGACGGGGTCGCGGTGCGGCCGCCGAGGCGGTCGCGGTGCAGCTGCGCCTCCGTCGCGATCGCCTGGCCGGAGCTCTCGGCCCAGAAGACCTGCTCCTGGGCGGTAGGAGCCTTCTGCGCCGCGACGGCGAGCACGCGCGCGTACTCCGAGAGGTAGAGAGCGTCCTGGGCGAGGTACCACTCGAAGTCGTCGCGCTCCAGGGTGCCGTCGCCCAGCGCGGTCACGAAGGGCAGCGCGTCGATCGCGCGGCGCAGCGGCTCCGTCTCCTCCCAGACGGCGCTGCAGAACGGCGGGGTCCTGTGCCGGTGGAAGTGGTCGATCGGGCCGTTGCCGCTGCCGACCTCGAGGGCGTCGGCCGCGCGCAGGGCGCCGGTCAGCCACTCCTTCGCCTGCGTCAGCGCCTCGGCGAGATCGTCGGCCGAGGTGGAGCGTCCGGCGAGGAGCACGGCCAGGGCGGAGGAGAGCGAGCAGCCCGTGCCGTGCGTGTTCGCAGTGGCGACGCGCTCACCCGGGACCTCGCGCACCTCGCCCTCGGGCGTGACCACGGCGTCCGGAGTCGAGGGGCCGTCGAGGTGGCCGCCCTTCACGAGCACGGCGGTGCCGAGGCTGCGGGCGAGCTGCGCGCCCTGCTGCAGCGCCTCGTGCCAGTCCTCTGCGGGCGCTGTCCCCGCGAGCACCGCGAGCTCGGGGAGATTCGGAGTGACGAGGTGTGCCCGACGGACGAGCCCGCGGACGCACTCCTCGGCCTCGGGGTCGAGCAGGCGGTGGCCGCTGGTCGCGATCATGACCGGATCGACGACGATCAGCGGCGGCTGCACCGTCTCGAGCCAGTCGAGGATCTCGGCGCCGATCGCGGCGGTCGCGATCATCCCGATCTTCACCGCGTCGATCTCGACGTCGTCGCTGACGGCGTCGAGCTGCTCGCGGAGGAAGGAGGTCGGGGGCAGATGGACGGAGCGCACACCGTGCGTGTTCTGCGCGACCAGCGCGGTGACGACCGCCATCCCGTAGCCGCCGAGCGCCCCGATCGACTTGAGGTCGGCCTGGATGCCCGCGCCGCCGGTCGGGTCGGTGCCCGCGATGCTGAGCACGCGGGGGATCCGCGCGGTCATCGGTCCCACTCCGAGCGCAGGCTCCGAGCGGCGTCGGCGGGGTCGGCCGCCGTGCAGATCGCGGAGACGACGGCGAGCCCCGCCGCGCCCGCCGCCCGCAGGGGAGCTGCGTCGCGGGCGTCCACGCCGCCGATGGCGACGCAGGGGAGCGCAGTCGCGGCGGCGAGAGCGGCGAAGCCGTCGATCCCGAGCGGCGCCGGGTGGTCCGGCTTCGTGGTGGTCGGGCGGATCACTCCGACTCCGAGGTAGTCGACGGTGCCCGCGGGCAGGGCGTGGACGGCGTCGAGGTGGGCGGTCGTGTTCGCCGTCAGCCCGACGACCGCGTCGGGTCCCAGCAGCGCGCGTGCCGCGGCGACGGGCAGATCGGACTGCCCGACGTGCACGCCGTGCACCCGGGCGCCGGCGAGCCGCGCGGCGAGGGCGACGTCGACGCGGTCGTCGACCAGGAGGGTCGTGCTGTCGTCGAGCACCTCGGCGACGGCCAGGACGAGAGCGAGCAGCTCGGCCGCGGAGGCGTCGTGGTCGCGGATCTGCACCGTGCGGACACCGCCGACGACGGCTGCAGCGACCACCGCGGGCACTCCGCGCACCCCGCACTGCCGGGTGTCGGTGACCAGGTAGACGGAGAGGTCGAGGGGCCTCATGCGATCCTCGCCTTCTCCGCGACGACCGCCGCGTCGAGGGCCGAGACCGCGTCGAGCAGCGCCACGGCGAAGGATCCGGGGCCGGCCGACACGGAGGCCGCGTGCTCGGCCGCGAGGCCCCACACGACCGATCCCGCGACGGCGGCGCGCAGCGCTGCTGCGGGAGTATCGTCCGACGCCCCGAGGAAGGCGGCCATCACCGCGCCGAGAGCGCAGCCTCCGCCGGTCACCCGGGTGAGGAGGGGGTGCCCGCCCGTGACGCGCACGATCGCGACCCCGTCGGTCACGAGGTCCACCGGACCCGAGACGGCGACAGCGGCGCCGGTGCGCAGCGCGAGCTCCTTCGCGGCGTCGAGCGCGTCCTCGGCGCCGTGAACCGCGTCCACTCCGCGCCCGCCTGCTCCGAGTCCCGCCAGCGCGAGGATCTCGGAGGCGTTGCCGCGGATGATCGAGGGCCGCAGGGCGACGATCTCGGCGGCGAAGGCGGTGCGCACCGGCAGCGGGCCGACGGCGACCGGATCGAGCACCCACCGGCCGCCGGCGGCGATCGCCTCGCGGGCGCCGGCGCGCTGCTCGGCACCGGGAGTGCCGAGGTTCACGAGCGTCGCGGAGGCGATCGCGGCGAAGACGCCGGCCTCGCCGGGCAGGTCCGCCATCGCCGGACTGGCGCCCAGCGCGAGGAGGCTGTTGGCCGTGAATCCGGTCACCACCGCGTTGGTGATGCACTGGACGAGCGGCGCCTTCCGGCGCAGCTCCTCGAGATCGCGGCCGACGGCGGCCCCGTCGAGGTCGTGGAGGGTCGGGTGGGCAGGCGTGCGAATGCTCATTCGCGACATCCCTTCGCTAGTACGAACTAGATCAGGTTCAACGGGTCTTCTCTCAGCCCTCTCGGGCACCCCGTGTCACTGCGCACGACCCTAGCAGCGGCTCCGACCCTCCCTGGAGGCCACGAGCACGGCGGGCGCGAGCGGGAGGAGCTCGATCTCCCGCGCCCCGCAGGGGCACTGCAGGTAGCTGAGGATCCCCTCGCTGGTCGGGTGGCGGGAGAGTCGTGTCCATCGGTGCTCGTGCATGCGCCGATCCTCACGTCATGCCTCGGTGACGTTCAACCATTACAGTCGGCGGATGAGCTTCGACCACCGCCACCAGGTCGGCCCGCGACTCGCGGCCGCGCTCGTGAACGCGGCGCCCGACGACGCGATCGAGCCGCTGCTGCGCGAGCAGGGCGTCCGCGAACCGGCGCTCGCTCCCTCCGCGACGCTCGCACTGCGGACCTGGGGCAGGCGGATGCGGGGCGTCTTCACCGCGACCTCCGTCCAGGCCCGCTGCGACGAGGTGAACGCCCTGCTCGCCGAGGTCGCCGGGTCGCTGTTCGTCGCGACCCACGACGGCATGCCGCCGCACCTGCACCTCGTGCCGGACGACAGCGACGTCGTCACTCGCGTCCGCTCGGTGACCGCGGGCGGCCTCGCGTTCTTCGTGTCCTCCTCCGCCGGGCTCCGGATGGGCGTCTGCGCGCGCGAGAGCTGCGACAGGGTCTTCGTCGACGAATCCCGGGCCGGTCGGCAGCGCTACTGCTCCGCGCGCTGCGGGAACACGGACGCGGTCGCGCGGCACCGCCGATCGGCGCGGTAGCGCTCAGTCCGTGCGGAGCGTGCTGTCGCCGCGATCGCCGACCACGACACGGAGCCCGATCGGCAGCCGCTCGCGCATCGCGTCGACGTGGCTGATGAGTCCGATCGTGCGACCGCCGGACCGGAGCGCGTCGAGCGTGCCCAGCGCGGTCTCGAGGGTCTCGGCGTCGAGCGAGCCGAAGCCCTCGTCGATGAACATCGTCTCGAGTGTGATACCGCCCGACTGCGCCGTGACGACGTCGGCGAGACCGAGGGCGAGGGCGAGCGACGCGAGGAACGTCTCGCCTCCCGAGAGCGAGGCGGGCTGGCGGCGCACGCCCGTGAACGCGTCGAGCACCTCGATCCCGAGGCCGGAGGAGGTGTTGCGGTAGGCGAGGGAGTCGTCGTGGAGCAAGGAGTAGCGGCCGCTGGTCATCGCGCCGAGGCGCAGGTTCGCCGCGCCCACGATCTCCTCGAGGCGGCCCGCGAGCGCGAAGGCCTCGAGATCCATGCGGCGGGTGTTCTGGCCCCGGCCGTCGATCGTCTCGGCGAGAGCACGCAGCTCCTCGTGCCGACGGAGCCGGCCCTCGAGCGAGCGCAGCCTGTTCTCGGCGAGGACGGACAGCTCGGCCAGTCGTGCGGCCCGGTGCTCGAGCACCGAGAGCCGCGAGCGTGCCTCGTCGCGGCGGGCGGAGGCGAGTCGGGCCGCTTCCTCGGCGCCGGCGAGGTCGACGGGGGTCGTGGGAAGCCCCTGCAGCTCGGGCTCCGCGAGCACCGCGTCGACGGCGGCCCTGCGCCGCTCGTGCTCGGCGACGACGGCCTCGGCCCGCGCGCGCTCGCCCGCGGTGAGCGCCGCCGCCTCGGCGGAGGCCGCGCTCGCGAAGTCGCGCTCGGCGAGCACCGACTCGAGGTGCTCCTGCGCCTCGTCGGCCGCGCGGGTGCGCGCGACCAGGAGGTCCTCCGCCGCGACGAGGGCGTCGGCGACGCGGCGCCGCTCGGTCAGCTCGGCCACGCGGGCGGCGATGCTGTCGGCGCCGTCGCGCTGCGCCTCGACCCTCTCGAGGAGGGTCCGCAGCGCCTCGGCCGCGATCGTCGCCTCTCGGGTCAGCCGGTCGTCGTCGGTGCGGGCGCTCTCGCGGAGCGCGGTCAGCTCGTCGAGCCGGTGGCGCAGCGTGCCGCGCTCGCTCCGCAGGGCTTCGCAGCGCGACGCGGCGGCGCGGGCGGCGGCCAGCCGCTCGCGCCCCTCGATCAGCGCGAGGTCGAGTGACTCTGGGGTGTCCACTCCCGCCCGCTCCTCGAGCGCGGCGAGCGCGAGCGCCGCGGTGCTCTCGCGATCGCGGGCGCGGTCCATGGTTCGAGCGGCCGCGTCGACCGCCGCCCGGGCCCGGTCGAGGTCCTCGATCGAGACCGGGGCGAGGTCGCCGTGCTCGGCCGGACGCGGGTGCTCGCGAGCACCGCAGACGGGGCAGGGCTCCCCGGGGATCAGGGCCGTGGCGAGCTCCCCGGCGAAGCCGGCGAACCGGCGGGAGATGAGGGCCGAGTGCTCGGCCGCGAGGTCGCCGTGCCGGCGTCCGGCGTCGGCGTAGGCCGAGCGGAGCGATGCGAGCGACGACGCGGCGGCCTCGCGCTCGGCGGCGGCCGCGATGCGTCGCTCCAGCGCGGCGAGCTCGTCGGTGCGGGAGGGGACGGTCGCCGCCTCGGGAGTGAGCGACTCCTCCTCGGCGGCGAGGGCGTCGAGCCGGACCGGCAGCTCCTTCAGCTCTCCCTCGAGCCGCTCGAGCGAGGCGAGAGCCTTCGCACGAGCGCGCTCGGCCCGCTCCACCGCCTTCTCGGCATCGGGGATACGGCGCTCCTCCGCGAGCGCGTCAGCCAGAGCCCCCAGCCGGCGCCCGAGAGCCTCCGACCGTTCGGCGGCCCGGGCTCGCTCGGCGGGCTCCGCGAGCACGGCGCCGAACAGCTCGGCCGCACCGTCCCTCTCGGCGGCCGCCCTCTCGGCCGCGGTCCGGGCGGACGCCGCGGACCGGAGCACCGGGAGCACACCGTCGGCCCGACGCGCGAGCTCGACGCGCTCGCGCTGGGCGACGACGACGGCCTCGGCGACCGCCAGCTCCTCGCTCTCGCGCAGGGCTCGGGAGCGGCGATCCTGGGCGCGACGGAGGAGCGACGCGGCGTCGAGGGCCGCCCGCGCCTCGACCTGCGCGTCGTCGGCCCGATCGACCTCCGACCGCGCCTCGAGGAGCGCCGGCTCGAGGGAGGTGACGAGGCCGGCGAACCACGCCGCATCGATCGCCTCGGCCTCGTCCGTTCCGCCCAGTCGGCGCGCCTCGTCGGCGAGGGCGGCGACGGCGGTTCGCTCCTCCTCCAGCACGGCGGCGCTCTCTTGCCGCTGGTCGAGGAGGCGTCGGCGGAGCAGTTCGTAGCGCTCGGTCGCGAAGAGGGTGCGCAGCAGCTTCTGCCGGTCGTCGTTCTTCGCGAGCAGGAACTCGTGGAAGCGGTTCTGGGCCAGCAGGATCACCTGCAGGAACTGGTCCTTCGTCAGGCCGACGATGCGACCGATCTCGACCCCCGTCTCCTTCGCGCTCGACGAGACGCCGCTCCAGGCGCCGCCGACGCATTCGAGCAGCGAGACCTTCGCCGCCTGCCTCGTCGTGCCGCCGCCGCGCTTGGCCGGGCGCTCGTACTCGGGGGAGCGGCGGATCCGGTAGAGCCGTCCGGCCGCCTCGAAGTCCAGCTCGGCGAAGGTCTCGTCCTCGGGGGCGCTGTGGTCGCTCCGGAGCCGCGCGGACGTTCCGTCGAAGCGGGGCACGGATCCGTAGAGCGCGAAGCTGATCGCATCGAGGATCGTCGACTTGCCCGCACCGGTCCGGCCGGCGATCAGGTAGATGCCGACGTCCTCGAGCCGGTCGAAGTCGATCTCCTGCGGATCGCGGAACGGGCCGAGTCCGGCGAAGGCGAGGCGCCGGATCCTCACCGCAGAGCCTCGGCGTCGACCGCGGCGAGAGCGTCGAGGACCGTCTCGCGCTCGGCGTCCGACGCACCCCGCCCCCGCACGTGGGCGAGGAAGTCGTCGACGATCTCGACGTCGCTGCGCCCGCGGATCCGCTCGGCGTACGCGGTCGGTTCGGCGGCCGGAGCACTCGGCGGCCGGTGCTCGAGCGTCACGCAGCCGGGGAAGCGCGACTGCAGCCGCGCCATCGCGTCCAGGGGCCGCACCTCGTCGGTCAGCACCGCCGAGACCCAGTCGAGCTCCTTCCCGGCGAGCGAAGGGTCGACCAGCAGCTCGTCGAGCCGCCCCTCGATCACGCTGAGGCGGCGGGGGACCGGCAGCGCGGACCAGCGCACCTCCCCGAGCCCCTCGGCTCCGAGCTCGACGAGCCAGCTGCCGCGGAGCTTCGCGGCCTCGCCGAAGGAGTAGTGCAGGGGCGCCCCGGAGTAGCGGACGTTCGGCAGCAGCTCGGCCCGCCCGTGGATGTGGCCGAGCGCCGCGTAGTCGGCATCGGCGAAGTGGTCGACCGAGACGTAGTCGATGCCTCCTGCGGTGATGTCGCGCTCGACGGTGCCCGCGGGCGCTCCGACCGCGAAGCAGTGCGAGAGGACGACCCAGCGGCGCCCGGCGGCCTCGGCGGAGGCGCGGATCCGGCGCATCGCGAACGCGAGCACGTCCTCGTGCCGGCGCAGCGCCTCCTCCGGGTGCCGATGACGGTAGAGGGCCGGCTCGAGGTAGGGGATGCCGTAGACGCCGACCTCGCCGTGCTCGTCCCGGAGGACGACCGGCTCGGCGTACGCCTCGGGATCGGTGAGGACGTGCACGCCCGAGGTGCGCAGGAGGCCCGCCTGGAAGCCGAGACGCGCGGGGGAGTCGTGGTTGCCGCTGGTGAGGACGACCTCGGCGCCGGCGCCGCGGATCGCCTCGAGCGTGCGGGTCAGCAGGGCGTAGTGCTCGCCCGCCGGCACCGCAGAGTCGAAGACGTCGCCCGAGACGAGCACCACGTCGACGGCCTCCTCGCGCACGGTCGCCACGAGCGCGTCGAGCACCTGCGACAGCGCGGCGACCGTGGAGTGCCCGTGGAAGGTGCGGCCGATGTGCCAGTCGGAGGTGTGGAGCAGCTTCACCGACGTCGTCCCTCCTGGCGTGCGGGGTGGCCCCCTCTCGTCCCTCCAGGCTACTGAGGGCCTCCGACACGGGCCGACCGCCGGGCCGCGGGCGGGGCACCCGCTCGGACATCTCCCGTTCACCCCGGGGTGCACAATGGGTCGTCGGCGAAGGCGGAAGGAGTCGATCGTGAAGCTTCCCCGCGTCCCCTCCCTCGGACTCGGCTCGCGCACCCGCGCCGCCGCCGAGGACACCGCTCCGATCGAGCGGCTCCTCCCGCCGCAGGCGCCGTCCCGCACGAGCACGGTCGACAACGCGATCTACCAGGACGGCCGCCGGATCGTCTCGCCGAGCAGCATCCCGGAGGCGCTCGCCGCCCTACAGAAGCTCCCCGACGCCATGGCGTGGATCGGCCTGTACCGCCCGACCCAGTCCGAGCTCGCGGCGCTCGAGGACGAGTTCTCGATGCACCCGCTCGCCATCGAGGACGCGATCAGCGCGCACCAGCGGCCCAAGCTCGAGCGCTACGGCAGCGACATGTTCGTGGTGCTGCGCGCCGCGAGCTACGCCGACCAGCGCGAGGAGGTCGACTTCGGCGAGCTGCACCTGTTCGTCGGCCCGAACTTCGTCGTCACGGTCCGCCACTCCGAGAAGCCCGATCTCTCCCTGGTGCGGCGCCGGATGGAGGCCGACCCCGAGCTGCTGCGGAAGGGACCCGTCGCGGTCCTCTACGCGATCCTGGATGCGGTCGTCGACCAGTACTCGCCGGTCGTCGCCGGGCTCGAGAACGACATCGACGAGATCGAGGCGCAGGTCTTCGAGGGCGACCCGGCGGTGTCCCGGCGCATCTACGAGCTGAGCCAGGAGGTCCTCGACTTCCAGCGCGCGACGCGCCCGCTGACCGGCATGCTCGGCCGCCTCGTCACCGACTTCGAGGTCTTCCGCGAGGACGTGGAGCTCCGGCGCTACCTCCGCGACGTCGCCGACCACGTCGCCGTCGTCGACGAGCGCGTCGAGGGCTTCCGGACGACCCTCCGCGAGATCCTCGCGGTGAACGCGACCCTCGTCGCGCAGCGGCAGAACGAGGACATGAAGCGCCTCGCCGAAGCGGGCAACCAGCAGAACGACGAGGTGAAGCGCATCTCGGCCTGGGCGGCGATCTTCTTCGCCCCGACCATGATCTCGAGCGTCTACGGCATGAACTTCGACGTCATGCCGGAGCTGCACGTGGCGTGGGGCTACCCGGCCGCGCTGGGACTGATGGTCGCCTCCAGCGTCGTGCTGCACAGGCTGTTCAAGCGCTGGGGCTGGCTCTAGCCGACTCCGGACCCTAGTCCTCGGTCCCGGGCTCCGCGATCTTCTCCCCGTCGGCCCCGGAGGCGTCGCCGTCGGTGTGCAGATCGGTGTCGCCCGGGATGCTGAAGTCGCTCAGCGGGTCCAGGGGCTTCTCGTCGGGCTTCTCGTCGCGTTCGCTCATACCTGAACCCTACGAGCGTCCGACGAGCCGCTGCACGGCTGTCACCGGGATCGACAGCCACTCGGGACGGTTGCGCGCCTCGTAGATGGCCTCGTAGACCGCCTTGTCGAGCTCGAACGCGTCGAGGACGGCGCGGTGGGCCTCGACGGCGTCGCCCGCGCGCTCGGAGTAGCCCTCGAGGAACGCGGCCCGGCTCGCCGCGGCCCACTCCGCGCGGCTCGAACCGGGCGAGGACTGCTCGTGCGCTCCGGCGGCGTAGTCGAAGGAGCGCAGCATCCCGGCCACGTCGCGCAGGGCCACGTCGGGCATCCGGCGCTCGTTCATCGGCCGCAGCGGCTCGCCCTCGAAGTCGAGGAGCACCCAGCCGCGGTCCGGCACCAGCAGGACCTGACCCAGGTGGTAGTCGCCGTGGATGCGCTGCAGCAGCGGCCACGGAGCGCTCGCCGCGACACGGAACACGGCGTCGATCGCCTCGGAGTCCTCGGCGATCACCGGGACCTCGGACGAGGCGATGCGGAGGCGGCGGCGCATGGTCGCGACGATGCGCTCGACGACCTCGGGGGTCGCCTCCTCGGTCTCGAGCACGTCGGCGAGGGTCGCGTGCACCTCGGCGGTCGCGAGGCCCAGCGCCCGCGCGGGGCCGGTGAAGTCGGAGTCGGCGGCGACCGCCTCGAGGGCGACCCGCCACGCGTCCTGCACGCCGGGGAGGAACTCCTGCGCGAACGCCAGGTGTCCGAAGGCGCGGCCGGACGGCTCGCCCTCGTCGTCCCACTCGCCGGTCACGTTGCCGATCACCGGAGGCACGAGCGCGCTGCCGGCGGCGTTGAGCGCCGACTGCACGGTCACGTCGGGATTGTCGCCGTGGTGCAGGGCGCGGAAGACCTTCACGATCACCGGCGTCCCGATCGAGCCGTCCTCGGCCGTGGTCGACACGATGAGCGAGGTGTTCGACTGCTCGCCGCTGAGGACCTTCGACGAGGCGAAAGCGCCGATCACGGCACCGGGCTGCCGGTGGCCCTCGGCCCGGGCACCGCCCTCGGCGCCGTCCGTGTCGGAGCGGCCGCCGTCGGCGATCATCGCCAGCAGCGCCCGCGCGAAGAACGGGTCGCGCGGTGCGTCGTAGACCCAGCGCTCGCCGTCGGAGTAGACCAGCGCGTCCTCGAGGCCGGCGACCGGAGCGGAGTGGACCGTCACCGGCACCTGGTAGAGCACGGGGCTCGTCCCGGCCGTGTCGATGAACAGATGGTCGACCACCTCACCGCCGTCGGGGCGCAGCGTCCACGCGCCGCGCACCTCGAGCTCGGGGCGCCGCCCCTTGCTCGCGTACCACCTCTGGTCCGCCACCCATGCGGCGATCCGGTCGATCGACAGGCCTGCGCTCATGCTCTTCCCCTTCGTCGGCACCCCGAACCCTACGCGTCGGGGACGACACCCGGCTGGGGCTTGCGGCAGGACGCTGCGGTCCGGAGCGGCGCACCGCCGATCAGGGTCGAGCGCTCGCGTCGGCCCTCAGGACAGCCCGAGCACGTCGAGCGTCCACGCGTACTCGAACGCCACCTCGCGCCAGCGCTCGTAGCGCCCGCTCACGCCGCCGTGGCCCGCCGTCATCTCGATCTTGAGCAGTGCGGGTGCACCGACCTCGCGCAGCCGCGCCACCCACTTCGCGGGCTCCACGTAGAGCACGCGCGTGTCGTTCAGGCTGGTCGTCGCGAGGATCCGCGGGTACCGCACTCCCTCCCGCACGTTCTCGTAGGGGGAGTAGGACTTCATGTAGGCGTAGACCTCGGCGTCGTTCAGCGGGTCGCCCCACTCGTCCCACTCGATGACCGTCAGCGGCAGCGACGGATCGAGGATCGACGTGAGCGCGTCGACGAACGGGACCTGCGCGAGGACCCCCGCGAACAGCTCCGGGGCGAGGTTCGCGACCGCGCCGACCAGCAGACCGCCGGCCGAGCCGCCCTGGGCGACGAGCCGCTCCGGAGTCGTGAACCCGGAGTCGACCAGGTGACGAGCGGAGTCGACGAAGTCGGTGAAGGTGGCCTTCTTGGAGAGCGTCTTGCCGTTCTCGTACCAGGAGCGGCCCATCTCGCCGCCGCCGCGCACGTGCGCGATCGCGAAGACGACTCCGCGGTCGAGCAGCGAGAGCCGGGGGATCGAGAAGCCGGGGTCGATGCTCGCCTCGTAGGAGCCGTAGCCGTAGAGGATCAGCGGAGCCGGGGCCGCGTCGGGATCCGCGGCGTCGCGGCGCCAGACCAGCGAGAGCGGGATCCGCGTGCCGTCCTGGGCCGTCGCCCACTCCCGGCGCTGGACGTACTCCTCGGGGTCGTAGTCGCCGAGCACCGGCTGCTGCTTGAGCACAGTGCGTTCGCCGGTCGCGACGTCGAGGGAGAGCACCGTCGAGGGGGTGACGAACGAGGTGTAGGCGAGCCGGAGGGACGTCTGCGCCCACTCCGGGTTGCCGGCCAGCCCCGCGTCGTAGAGCGGCTCGTCGAAGACGATCTCGTCCAGGGTCGCCGCAGCTCCGCCCTCGTGCAGGAGACCCAGCCGGGTCGCTCCCTCCGACCGGTACGAGACGACCACGTGGCCGGCGAAGGCGTCGACCCCCTCGATCCGGCGGCCGGGCAGGTGCGGGACGACGACACGGCGCTGCGCGGCGCGCTCGGCGGCGTCGAGGGAGAGGTCCGCCGGCTCCTCGACGATCTCGAAGTCGAGCGCGTCGTCGTTGTGCACGATCAGGAGGCGGTCGCGCCCGTCGAGGACGGCGTGCTCGACCTCGTACTCCACTCCCTCGCGCCGCGGCCAGACGGAGCGGAACTCGCCGGTCGGGTCCTGGGCGTCGAGCAGGAGGCACTCGCTGGTGATCTTGCTGCCGATCTCGATCACGAGGAAGCGGCGGCTGCGGGTGAGGCCGACGCCGATCCAGTAGCGCTCGTCGGGCTCCGAGAAGACGACGGTGTCGGCGGAGGAGTCGGTGCCGACCTCGTGCCGCCAGACCGTGTCCGGCCGCCAGGACTCGTCGACGGTCGGGTAGAAGACGAACCGTGCGTCGGCGCCGAAGGTCGCTCCGCCGCCCGTGCCCTCGACGACGTCGGCGAGGTCCTCGCCGGTCGAGAGGTCGCGGATGCGGAGGGTGTAGCGCTCGTCGCCCTCGACATCGGTGCCGAAGAGCAGGTAGCGGCCGTCGGCGCTGATGTCGAAGCTGCCGAGCGAGAAGAAGTCGTGCCCCTCCGCCTCGGCGTTGCCGTCGAGGACGACCTGCTCGCCCGGGAGCTCGCCGCCCTCGCCGAGGGACGGCGGGGTCCAGTCGTCCGGTCCGCTGATCGGCGCGCGGCAGTGCACGGCGTACTGACGCCCCTCGAACGAGCGCGAGAAGTACCACCAGCCGCCCTCGCGCACGGGGACCGAGAGGTCGGTCTCCTTCGTCCGCGAGCGGATCTCGTCGAACAGGCGCTCGCGCAGCGGGGCCAGGGGCTCGAGCACGGCGTCGGTGTAGGCGTTCTCGGCCTCGAGGTGCGCGAGGACCTCGGGGTCCTCCTTGCGCCGCAGCCACTCGTAGTGATCGAGGACCGTGTCGCCGTGATGACGGCGTTCCAGGGGGATGCGGCGGGCGACGGGCGGGACGGGCGCAGTCATCCCCTCAGCCTAGGCCGGAGCGGCTCCTCGGCGCCCCCGGGTGCGCGGCACCGCTGCGCCGTGCGCAGAATGGACCATGCCGAGCGCGAAGAAGACGAAGAAGCCCGCTCCGACCGCGCAGCGCGCCTCGCACACGCAGACGGAGGTCGAGCGCAAGTACGACGTCGGCGCCGACACCGCGCTGCCCGATCTCGTGGGTGCCGGGCCGGTGGCCGGGAGCGTGAGCGAGAACCCGGTCGAGCTCCGTGCCGAGTACTTCGACACGTCCGGTCGCGCCCTCTCCCGCGGCCGCTTCACGCTGCGCCGACGCGCGGGCGGGGCGGACGAGGGCTGGCACGTGAAGCTCCCGGGCTCGGCGGGGCGCACCGAGATCCACGCGCCGCTGACCGAGTCCAGCGCGGTGCCCACGGTCATCCGCTCGGCGGTGCTCGGACACGTGGGCCGCTCGCGGCTCGAGCCGCTCGCGCTCCTCGAGACCCGGCGCGGCATCACCCGCGTCCTCGACGCGTCGGGTCGTCAGCTCGCCGAGGTCGCCGATGACCTCGTGGTGGCCGTCGACGCCCGCACCGGAGTCGAGCGGCGGTGGCGCGAGTGGGAGGTCGAGCTCGTCGACGCGTCCGGCCAGGAGGGCGAGGCCGTCCTCGACGCGATCGAGGAGCGCCTGCTGGCGGGCGGTGCCCGGCCGGCCGAGAGCGCCTCCAAGCTCGCCCGCGCCACCGGGGGCCCGATCGACGACCGCCGACCCGCCCCTCGCGACGGGGGAGAGGCGGCGCTCGCCGCGATCGCCGCGCTCCTGCGCGAGCTGCGCGCGGTCGACCCCTTCGTCCGGCTCGAGGGCGAGAACGCCCTGCACCGGATGCGCACGCTCAGCCGGCGTCTGCGCAGCGTCCTCGCCGCCTCCCGCTCGGTGCTGGACCGCACCGCGACCGACCCGATCCGCGACGAGCTGCGCTGGCTCGGCTCGGTGCTCGGCGCGGCGCGGGACGAGGAGGTGCTCGGGGCGCGGCTCCGAACCGACCTCGACGCCGCGGCCGAGCAGCTCCCGGCGGCGGCGGTCGCGCCCGGCACGATCCTCGAGGAGGTCGAGCGGAGGCACGGCGTCGCGGTGCGCCGCGTCGCGCGGACCCTGCGCGGCGGTCGCTACCTCGATCTGCTGGCCTCGCTGGACGAGCTCCTCGGCGACCCCCCGCGGCTCCCGAAGGCCGCGTCGAGCCCGAAGAAGCTCGTGAAGCGGTCGCTGAAGAAGGAGCTCTCGCGACTCGAGACGGCGAGGAGCGGACCCGACCGCCACGAGGTCCGCAAGGCGGCGAAGCGGCTGCGCTACGTCGTCGAGGCCTGGCGGTCCGTCGTCCCCTCGGCGGTCGGATCGACGATCCACCGCCTCGGCAGCGCGGCCGAGGACATCGCGGACTCTCTCGGAGAGCAGCGCGACGCCCTCGCGGCACGTCGTGCGCTGGGCGAGCACGCGGCCCGGGCGACCCGTCTCGGAGAGCCCGCCGCCGCCCTCGGCGTCGCCTTCGCCGAGGAGGGCCACCGTGCCCACGATGCGGGACAGGCGGCGGAGGAGGCGTTCGCCCGATTCGACTCCCTGTCAAGGTGAACCCGCGGTAACGCGCAGGAAACGGGCGGCGGATAATGTGAATCATGCCTTCCGTCCGTGCTCTCCCGTCACCGCTCCTGCGTCCCCGCCATTTCGACCGCGACGACGTGGTCGTCCATGCCGGTCTGTTCTCGCTGGTGAACTCGAGTACGACGCCCAAGGCAGCGTGGACCGAGGATCTGATCGCGATCGGCGAGGTCCTCGACGAGGCCGAGTTCCCGTACCGCCTCATCCGCGGCACCGACGGATCGCCGTTCCTGGCCGTCGACCGCTCGCTCGGCACCGAGCTGGCCACTCTGCTCTCCCGTGCGTTCGCGACCGAGCCCTTCTACGTGAAGACCCTCGACAAGCGCGGGACCCCACCGCACCTGGTCGCTGAGGGGATGATCGCGCCGTACCCGCGCGCCTACGTCTTCTCACTCTTCCGCCCTCGCGTCTCCTCTACCGGATCGCTCCGCTACGGCGCCCGCAGCGGCGTGCGCCTGGAGCTGTGGAAGGTGGGCGAGGAGGAGATCACCACTCCTGCCGAGAACGCCCTCATGCGGAGCAGCCTCCCCGTCGCCGAGGCGATCGACGCGCACGTCGAGGCGTACGGGCGCACCTGGCCGACCTTCGAGGGCATGTTCGAGCCGCTCGTCAGCGACATCCGCTTCGACGTCGACATCGTCTTCTCCTGGGTCGACGGCACCGATCTCGAGTTCCAGCGCGCCCGGGCGGCCCGCATGGCCAGCTACGTCGTGGGCGAGGGCGACGACGCTCCCGCGCGCTTCCGTCAGATCGACGAGCTCAAGTACGCCCTGCGCAGCGTCTACATGTACGCGCCGTGGATCCGGCACATCTACATCGTCACCGACTCGCCGCGCCCCCGCTGGCTCGACGAGCACCCCGATGTGACCCTCGTGCGCAGCGAGGACCACTTCCGCGACCTCTCGGTGCTGCCCACCCACAACTCGCACGCCGTCGAGAGCCAGCTCCACCGCATCCCGGGCCTCGCCGAGCACTTCCTCTACTCCAACGACGACATGTTCTTCGGGCGACCGGTCGATCCGTCGATCTTCTTCTCACCCGGAGGGATCACGAAGTTCATCGAGGCCACGACGCGCATCGGAATGGGCGATTCCAACTCCACGCGCAGCGGTTTCGAGAACGCCGCGCGCGTCAACCGCCGCCTCCTGCGCGAGCGCTTCGGAGCGATGACCACCCGTCACCTCGAGCACGCGGCGACTCCGCTGCGCAAGAGCGTCATGAGCGAGCTCGAGGCCGAGTTCGAGCCCGAGTTCACCGCGACCGCCGCGAGCCGCTTCCGCTCGGCGAGCGACGTGTCGGTGACCAACTCGCTGTACCACTACTACGCGCTGATGACCGGCCGAGCGGTCGTGCAGGAGAACGCGAAGGTCAAGTACGTCGACACCACGATGCACCAGGGCCTGAAGGACATGAAGAAGCTCCTGAAGAACCGGGCCGTCGACTTCTTCTGCCTGAACGACGGCAGCTTTCCCGAGATCTCGGCGGAGGCGCGCACGAAGGCCGTCATCGGGTTCCTCGAGGAGTACTACCCGATCGCCGCCCCGTGGGAGCGCGAGGACTGACCGTGCTCTGGACCGTCGGCGGCGCGGTCGTCGGACTGCTGCTCGGGATCGCGAGCTCGCTCGTGTTCCCGGGCATCGGAGTGGGTGCCGGCGTGGGTGTCGGCCTCGCGCTCGGCGCCGCGCTGGCCTTCGCCGGCCACCTGTTCGCACGCGATCGGGAGCGGGGCCGCTCGGAGCGCTGAGAGCGGGCGCGGCTCGACCGTCGTCACAACGGTCCGCGTCCGTAGAGGGGTCGGGCTGCCTGCGCGATAGCACGGCGTGTTCGGCCGCGCCCGGGGCGAACGCATGCTCCATCGTGGCCGGACGTCCACGGCCTTCGGTGGACGCTGCCTGCGGCGGAGGAAAGGTCCTTCGCCTGATGTCCAGAGGGACTCGTCGGCGCACGTCACGGAGAGCAGGCGCGGTTCGGCCTCAGAAGGGAAGGGGATCGCCTTCGCGCCGCCACTCCGGCGCACCTCCGAAGAGCCGCTCCGGCGGCTCCGGTGCGGTGGTGTGGTGTCGTCCGGTGGGGCTGGTCCAGTCGAGGACTCCGCCTGGTCGGTGGTGGACCTGCCAGGTGGTGGTGTGGCGGAGTCGGTGGTGGTGGCGGCAGAGGTGGGCGAGGTTGTCGGCGTCGGTGGGGCCCTCGTGCTGCCATTCGACGGTGTGGTCGATGTCGCTGTCGCGGGCGGATCGGGTGCAGCCGGGGAACCGGCACGTGACGTCGCGGTGGGCGAGGGCCCGGCGGAGGTCGGCGGGGACGCGGTAGGTGGTGCGCCCGACGGAGAGGACGGCGCCGGTCTCCGGGTGGGTGAGGATGCGGGTGAACGAGGGCGCATCGGCGGTGAGGCGCCGTGCGGTGGCGGGGTCGATGGGGCCGTAGCCGTCGAGGACACCGGGTTCGTCGGAGCGTCCGAGGAGGGTCAGGACGGGGACGGTGACGGAGACCCACGGGCGCACGCCCCGCGGTATCGACGTCGACGGCTGCGGACTATCGGGGCCCGGCACGATCTCGCCGTCGAGCAGGAGCGCGGCGGCGACGTCGGCGCGCAGCTGCCCGAGGGTGCGCTCCTCCTCGGGGACCTCGTGCAGGCTGCGGGTGGTGCGGTCTATCCTGTCGAACGCTCCGTGCGCTTGCGGAGCGGGTAGATGCATGTGCAGGGTGGCCATGCCGTCGAGTTCGCCGTCTAGCCAGACGCCACGGCGGGCGGCGCACCGCGTGTGCCGGTCGGTGAGCGACTCCGGGTGCAGGCGCTCGCGCAGCGAGCGCAAGCGGCGTCGCAGCTGCGGAGGCGTGCAGGCACGGGCGAGGGCCGCGGCGGCCTCGTCGAAACGGCTCCGCACGTCGACCGGCAGTTCGAGCGCGGCCCTGATGACCACGCGGGCGTGCTCGGGTGCGATCGCGGCCTCGCGCAGAGCCGTGAGTGTGTCCGGCAGTTCGTTCACGAGCATCCGGCTCTCCTCGACGAGGATGCCGGCGAGGGATTCGGAGATCCGCATCCCGGTTGCGATCTCGGCGACGAGGGCGCGCATCGCGGCCTCTTCGCGTTCGACGTGCGCCTGCACGCGGGGATCAACGAGGGCGTTCGGGAGGGTCATCGCGGTTTGGCGGGCGAGTTCGATCAGCTCGGCCCGTTGCGCTTCGGCGCGGGAGCGGAACGCGTCGACCGCGCAGGCGGCTCCGACGGCGGCGACGAGGGCGTCGTCGAAGCACTCGCGCACGCTCGGACCACCGCCTGCCGGCCTCGCTTCGACATCCAGAAGAACCATACGAGGATGACACCAGCGACCACCGACATCTCAGTCGCGATCGCGCCACGAGGCGGTGGAACGCGCCAGGGACGGGGTCGGAGGCGGGGCTGCTGGTGGACGTGGATCTCGATACGCCCGCTGCGCGGGCTACTCGATCAGCAAGAAGGAGGGGCCGCTCGGTCAGCGAGAAGGTCTCCCACTGCGAGGGCTCCTCGGTCCGAGCCTCGCCCTAGGCGCTGACGCCGACGCGCTCCTCGAGCGGCGGGTAGAGCGCCTCGTCGCGCGTGACGGGAGCCGCGGTGGCCGGGGCGATCTCGACGCCGGCGGCCGCGAGGATCCGCTCGGTCTCGTTCGCGGAGACGTACGAGACCTCGGTCGAGGTGCCGATCGGCACGACCGAGTGCAGCACCGTGCCGTCGTAGACGTGGATGAGGTTGAACGCCTGGGCGCCGTTGCGCGCGCGGGTGCCGCCGACCGGGACGTTGAGGTCCTGGGTGTAGCAGGTGGCCGAGGCGACCGACACCGGGATCCCCGCGAAGGTGGCGGTGGAGGAGTAGTGGAGGTGCCCCGCGATGATGCTGCGGACGTCGGACCCCTCGAGGACCTCGGCCAGCGCCGGCTGGTCGCGCAGCTCCACGAGCACCGAGAGGTCGAGCACGGACGGCACCGGCGGGTGGTGCAGCGCCAGGATCGTGCCGTGCGGAGCGGGGCTCGCCAGCTCCTCGGCGAGCCAGTCGAGCTGCGCGCCCGAGATCTCGCCGTAGTGGGCGCCGGGCACGGTCGAGTCGAGCGCGATGATCCGCAGCCCGTTCACGTCGTGCACGCGGTCGAAGGGCTGCGTCGTGGGGAGCTGGTCGAGCAGTCCCGAGCGGAACGCGCCGCGGTCGTCGTGGTTGCCCATCACCCAGATCACCTCGGCGCCGAGGCGGGCGGCCGCGGGCTCCACGACGGCGCGGAGCTTGGCGTACGCCTCGGGCTCGCCCTTGTCGGCGAGGTCGCCCGTGATGACGATCGCCTCGGGGCGCCCGCCCGACTCCTCGAGCTCGTCGAAGAGCCGACGGAGCTGCGCCTCGCTGTCGACGTCGGAGCCGTAGAGGCCTCCGTCGCCCGCGATGAAGTGCGTGTCGCTGAGATGAAGGATGAAGTGGTTGGGCCGCGGGTACTCGGCCTGACGGACGGTCATGATCCTCGGGTTTCACGATCGGCGGGAGCTGAATCGGTTGTTCCAGCATCGACACTAGCGAAGGTACGACGCGGGATCCAGGACTGCACCCGCTGACGCCAGTCCATCATCGCGGGGTGAACGAGGGGCCAACGCGGCACGGCGCGTCATCGAACGCTTTTCCCAGGAACCGGCGCGAACCGCAGGAACGAGGGCGGGTCGGCTCAGAGCCGGTGCAGCATCCGCTCGTAGAACACGATCGCGCGCTCGAACTGGTCGACCTCGATCGACTCGTCGGCGCCGTGGATGCCGAGCTGCTGCTGCGGGCTGATCTCGAAGGGGATGAAGCGGTAGACGCCGTCGCTGATCGCGTGGAAGTGCCGCGCGTCGCTGCCGCCGGTCTGCACGTACGGCGCCACGATCGCCTCGGGGAACACCTCGCGGATCACGGAGCGCAGCACGTCGTACGGGCCGCCGTCGCCGGGCTCGCCGGTCGAGGAGACCGGGGAGGGCTCGTGCGCCACCCGCACCTCGACCTCGACCTGCGGGTCGTCGATGACGTCGCGGATCCGGGCGACCACGCCCGCGACGGTGCCGCCCGGATTGATCCGGACGTTCGCGACCGCGCTGGCGGTCGACGCGAGGACGTTGGCCCCGGTGCTGCCGCGGAGCTGGGTGACGGCGACGGTGGTGCGCAGCATCGCGGCCGAGCGGTTGGAGTGCGCGGCGAGAGCGCCGATCACCGCGTCCGGGTGCTCGTGGGGGTGGGAGTACCAGACGGCGTGCGCCGCGTCGGCGTGCGGAGCCGCCGCCTGCACGAGCTCGGCGATCGGCTCCGGGAGCGTGGACGGGAACGGGTTCTCGGTCAGCCGGTGGATGGCTCGGGCGAGCCGCTGCGTGGCGAGGAGCCCCGGGAAGGGCGGGGGAGCGGAGGCGTGGCCACCGGCGTCGC
This sequence comes from Rathayibacter caricis DSM 15933, assembly GCF_003044275.1. NCBI lineage: Bacteria > Bacillati > Actinomycetota > Actinomycetes > Micrococcales > Microbacteriaceae > Rathayibacter > Rathayibacter caricis. The sequence continues at coordinate 2,665,761 of NZ_PZPL01000001.1, forward strand.
GGCAGGTCAGCTCGAGGTTCATGATGCCGCGCTCGGTCACTCCGACGACGGCGATCGGAGTGGTCACGCCGGGCAGGATGCCGCGGCGGACGTTGCCGCCCTCGTCGAGCACGAAGCGGGGCCGCACGCCGCGGGCGGCGAGCAGGGCGACGACCGAGGGGGCGCCGTCGCCGGCGGTCTCCTCGTTGTGCGTCGAGAGGAGGTAGACGTCGCGCTCGGGACGCTCACCGCGCAGCACCGCCGCCTCGACCACCTCGAGCAGGGCCACGAGGGACCCCTTGTCGTCGAGCGCGCCCCGTCCGATGACCGACGTGCGGCCGTCGGGCCGCAGGACGGTGTCGGCGGCGAACGGCGAGCTCGACCAGTCCTCCGGCGTGACGCTGACGACGTCGTAGTGGGCCATCAGCACCGCGGGGTCGCCGTCGACGGTGCCGCGCCAGCGCCAGAGCAGCGAGTGCCCGGCGACGATCTCGCGCTCCAGCGTGCCGTGCAGGGCGGGGTAGAACTGCTCGAGCAGCTCGACGAAGACGTCGAAGCGCGACCAGTCGGTCGCGGATTCGTCGGAGTGCGACACCGTGTCGACCCGCAGCAGGGCCTGGAAGCGCTCGAGCGCGGAGGTGGTCGTCACCGGGCTAGCCTACGACGGCGGTCAGCGGCCTCCGGCCCGCGCGGAGCGGAGGTGCGCGGTGACTCCACTGCCCGAGGTGTGCGTGGTCTACGTGCTGCGCGAGAGCGACGGAACCGTCGAGGTGCTGCTCGGCGAGAAGCGCCGCGGTCTGGGACGGGGCCGGGTCGTCGCTCCGGGCGGGAAGCTCGAGCCGGGGGAGTCGCCGGTCGAGGCCGCCGTGCGCGAGCTCGCCGAGGAGGTCGGGCTGCACGCCGAACCGGGCGATCTCGTCGCGCACGGGATCCTCGACTACTCGTTCCCGCACCGGCCCGCATGGAGCCAGCGTTCGCACGTCTTCCTCTGCCGCCGCTGGCGGGGCGAGGTGACGGAGTCGGCCGACCTCGCCGCCGAGTTCGTCCCGCTGCACTCCGTCCCCTACGAGCGGATGTGGGACGACGCGCGCTGGTGGCTCCCGGGCGTGCTGCTCCGGGGCGAGCACGCGCGCTTCCGCTTCGAGTTCGGTGAGGACCTCGCGACCGTCCGCGCCACCGACGTCCCCGGGTACACCTCCGCGGGCTGAGCTCAGACTTCGAGGACGTCGCCGGGTTCGAGCGCGTGGTACTCCCCGCCGCCCTCGCGGGTCGCCCAGCCGAGGCGGTCGTGGCCCATGCCCCGGCCGGCCTCGGACAGCACTCCCTCGTGCGTCGCGAAGGCGTGCCGCGGAGAGAGGGCCAGCACGTGGTCCATCGACTCGGCGATCTTCATCCAGGGAGCGCCGGAGGGGGCGGCCAGGATCTCCACGTCGACGCCGTCGGGCCGGGTGAAGGAGTCGCCCGCGTAGTAGAAGCGCCCGTTCACCAGCACCGCGACGTTGTCGATCACGGGGATGGAGCTGTGGATGACCGCGTGCCGCGAGCCGAAGAACCGCAGCTCGAACGGTCCGACCTCGACGCGGTCGCCGTCCGAGACGGTCTCGATGGCGAAGCCCTCGGCGGCCGCAGCGACCCCCGCCGGTCCGAAGAAGCGGATCGACGGGTTCGCCGAACGCAGGCGCTCGAGCTGCTCGGGCGTCCAGTGGTCGGGGTGCTCGTGGGTGAGGACCACGGCCACGGTCTCGGCGGTGCCCTCCACGGGGCGGGTGAAGGCTCCGGGGTCGATCACGAGGCGGGATCCCGCCTCCTCGACGAGGACGGCGGCGTGCTCGAGCTTGGTCAGTCGCATGGCTCCGAGCTAACCGCCCTCGCCGCCCGGTCGCAAGGCGGTGCCGTCAGGCGAGGCGGTGCCGTCACGCCCGGCGGGCGGCCAGGGCGCCGGCGAACGCGGCGGCGGAGGAGGGCGAGCTGTCGATCCGCCAGTCCACCTCCTTGTCGTGGTGGAACCAGACCAGGCCGACGACGTCCGGCTGGACGTTCAGGTACCCGACCAGGTCGCTGATCCACGCGGCCTTGGAACCGCCGGCCTCGGCGGACGCCGTCTCGCCGATGATGATCGGGGTGCCGGGGGACAGCGACCGCACCTGATCCAGTCCCTCGGCGAAGAGCGCGCCGGCGGTGGTCCAGGAGCTCCAGGTCGTCGCCGTGCCCCAGTTGTAGCCGTCGAGTGCGAGGACATCGACGGAGGCGGAACCCGGGTAGAGCGTGTCGAGCGGCACCGAGCCGGAGTAGGGCACGTTCGGGCTCCACACCCACTGCACGTTCGTCGCGCCCTGCGCCTGGAAGATCCCGTGCACGTGGTTCCAGGCGGCCGCGTAGGAGCCCGGAGCGTTCCCGTTCACTCCGTCCGACCAGGGATACCAGTCGCCGTTCATCTCGTGCGCGTAGCGGAGCAGGACGGGCGAGCCCCAGGCGGCGAGGTCCCGCGCCCAGCTCGTGAGGTAGGCGTCGTGGTCGCCGGCGAGGATGCGGGCGGAGGAGTACGCGGGCTGGTCGACACCGCCGCCCCAGCGCCAGGGCTCCCAGGTGATCAGGCTCGTCGCCCCGCGGGCGGCGACGCTGCGCAGATCGGCGAGCGGAGCCGGCTGCCCGAAGTCCTGGTACGAGACGACGATCGACGGACTCTCGCCCGCCAGCGTCGCCACGGCGTCGAGCTCGGCGTTCGCCGAGGCGCCACCGGGGGTGGTGACCCCGAAGCGGAGCCGGGCGCTGCTGATGACGGGTGCCGCAGGAGGGGCGGTGACGGTGAAGACCGCCGTCGACGAGGCGGTGCCGGCGCGAGCCGTGATCGTGGTCGGGCCCGCCGGCGCGCTCGGGATCGCGATCGGCGCCTGGAAGACTCCGGAGCCGTTCGTCGTGATCCGGACGGACGTGCCGAGCACCGTCAGGGATCCGCTCGTCTTCTTCGGGAAGGCCGCGCCGGTGACGACGACGGTCGTCCCGACCGGACCGGACGCGGGGGAGAGGGTGATCGACGGCGGAGTCGGCGCCGCGGCCGCCGCAGGAGCGGCGAGCAGTGCGGAGAGGACCACTCCGAGCGCGGCGATCGCGGTCAGGAGTCGGGGTCGGGAGTGCGGGCGGATCGGCATCGGACGGCTCCTCGGGGACGTGCCCCCGCCGATCGGCGGTGGGGGGACCTCGAGCGTAGGAGCCGGGTGCCCTGCGTCCCGCGCCCCGGAGGGGGGCTGTCCGCGCTGAGATTCCCACCGGTCGGGCAGGCGGCCCCCTCGATTTGCATCGATGCGGATCCGTGTGCAACACTCTTCGAGTTGCAAAAACGCGGCCCCATCGTTTAGCGGCCTAGGACGTCGCCCTCTCACGGCGGTAACGCGGGTTCAAATCCCGCTGGGGTCACCACGGCAACACCAGGAGAACCCCCGGCTCAGGCCGGGGGTTCTTCTGCGTTAACAGCGCGTCACCGCACCTGGGCCGAGCGGTTCCGGCGACGATCGTGGGCCTGCGGAACCCCGGCCGACCTCCTTCCGCGGTACGCCGCCGACGGTAGGATCGCAACCGCGAAGGGGAGCGAACCGGCCTTCCCGCTCCCTCCGATCACGCCGCACCGCGCGCGCCGGGCGGAGCGAGCGCCGGACCCCGTCCGCGTGGTCCGCCTGCGGACCCGCTCCGCCGCATCCTCTTCACCCCTGAAAGGCCCCCATGCTCGATCTGCCCGTCTGGTTCGTCGTCGGCTCCTTCATCGGCCTGACGCTGATCCTGGCCGCCGACCTGCTGATCGTCTACAAGCGGCCGCACGTGCCGAGCCTGAAGGAGTCGAGCCTCTGGGTCGCCTTCTACGTCAGCCTCGCGCTGATCTTCGCCCTGCTGATGCTGATCCTGGGCGACGGCGAGCACGCGGGCCAGTTCCTCGCGGGCTGGCTGACCGAGTACAGCCTCTCGATCGACAACCTCTTCGTGTTCGTCATCATCATGGGGCGCTTCGCGGTACCGCCGAAGTACCAGCAGGAGGTGCTGATGGTGGGCATCATCATCGCGCTGATCCTGCGCGGCATCTTCATCCTGCTCGGCGCGCAGCTGATCGAGAGCTTCAGCTGGATCTTCTACCTCTTCGGCGCGTTCCTCGTCTACACGGCCTACAACCAGGCCTTCGGCAAGGAGGACGAGGACGAGGGCACGGACAACCTGCTCATCCGCCTGCTCCGCCGCCGCGTGAACATCTCGGACAGCTTCGACGGCTCGAAGATCCGCACCGTCATCGACGGCAAGAAGTTCTTCACGCCGATGCTGATCGTGTTCCTGGCGATCGGATCGACGGACCTGCTGTTCGCGCTCGACTCGATCCCCGCGATCTTCGGCATCACGCAGAGCCCGTTCATCGTCTTCACCGCGAACATCTTCGCCCTGATGGGCCTGCGCCAGCTCTACTTCCTGCTCGGCGGCCTGATCGACAAGCTCGAGTACCTCAAGTACGGCATCGCGTTCATCCTCGCCTTCATCGGCGTGAAGCTCGTGCTGCACGCCCTGCACGAGAACGAGCTCCCCTTCATCAACGGCGGCGAGCCCGTGCCGGTGTGGGACATCGACACCTGGACGTCCCTCGCCGTGATCATCGTGAGCATGGCGGTCGCGACGCTGGCGAGCCTCGTCAAGATGCGGCGCGAGCACGCGCACATCGAGATGCACGACGGGCACCCCGAGGTCGTCGCGGACGCCGACGCGACGCGTCCCTCCGACGAGAGGTGACGGCCGGATGACCCCCCTGGACGTCGACCTGCCCCAGGGCGTGCTTCACCTGAGCGTGACCAGCAGCACCGACGTGGGGAACGTGCGGCGCGTCAACGAGGACGCGCTGCTGGCCGACGAGCTGCTCCTGGCCGTCGCGGACGGCATGGGCGGTCACGCGCGCGGCGACCTCGCCAGCGCCACCGCCGTCGACGCCCTGCGGGCGAACACCCCCGCGGTCATCGGTCAGGTGGACGCCGTCTTCGATCTCGTCGAGGCCGCGAACGCCGCGGTCCGCGGGCTCGACGTCGGAGGAGCGCTCTGCGGGACCACCCTCACCGGGCTCACCCTGGTGCGGCCCGACGGGGCGGGGCCCGCGCGCTGGGCGCTGTTCAACGTCGGCGACTCCCGCGCGTACCGCTGGGACGGGTCCGACCTCGAGCAGCTCACCGTCGACCACTCCGCCGTGCAGGAGCTCGTCTCGGCGGGCCTGCTCACCCGGGAGCTCGCGGAGACGCATCCGGACCGCAACATCGTCACCCGCGCGCTCGGCGCCGACGACGAGGTCGAGACGGACGTGTGGACCCTGCCGGTCCTCCCGCGCTCGAGCTACCTGCTCTGCTCCGACGGTCTGACGAAGGAGCTCTCGGACGCCGAGATCGCCGCTCTGTTCGCGCGCCGGGACGCGGGCGCGATCGGCGCTCCCGACCTCGCCGCGGCCCTCGTCCGCGCCGCGATCGAGGCGGGCGGGCGCGACAACGTGACCGTGGTCGTGATCGACGCGGTCCTCGAGCAGCGGCGCTGAGCCGCGAGGATCCTCCGCCGTGATCGGCCGGGAGCGGGCTCGTGGCGTCCCCGGGAGCGGAGCCGCCGCGGTGCTAGTCTCTGGGGGTGCTGACCGGCCGGCTCCTTCTTCTCCGCCGCGACGAGACCTCGATCTGACAGGCCTCCCTCGTCGCGGTGTCTCCCGTGGGCTGACCACCATTCCTGAGGAAGAGAAACCCGTCATGAACGACAGCTCCATCGAGTCCGGGACCGCCCGACCGCGCACCCTCGCCGAGAAGGTCTGGGACGACCACCTCGTCGCCAAGGGCGAGGACGGCACCCCCGACCTCATCTACATCGACCTGCACCTCGTGCACGAGGTCACCAGCCCGCAGGCCTTCGACGGACTCCGCCTGGCCGGCCGCCCCGTGCGCCGCCCCGATCTGACGATCGCGACCGAGGACCACAACACCCCGACCCTCGCCATCGACAAGCCGATCGCCGATCTGACGAGCCGCACCCAGATCCATACGCTGCGCCGCAACGCCGAGGAGTTCGGCGTCCGCCTGCACTCGCTCGGCGACATCGAGCAGGGCATCGTGCACGTCGTCGGCCCGCAGCTCGGGCTGACGATGCCCGGCATCACCGTCGTCTGCGGCGACTCGCACACCTCGACGCACGGCGCGTTCGGCGCGATGGCGTTCGGCATCGGTACCAGCGAGGTCGAGCACGTCATGGCCACGCAGACCCTGCCGCTGAAGCCGTTCAAGACGATGGCGATCACCGTCGAGGGCGAGCTGAAGGAGGGGGTGACGGCGAAGGACATCATCCTGGCCGTCATCGCGAAGATCGGCACCGGAGGCGGTCAGGGCTACGTCCTCGAGTACCGCGGCTCCGCCATCCGCGCGCTCTCGATGGAGGGCCGGATGACGATCTGCAACATGTCGATCGAGGCCGGCGCCCGCGCGGGCATGGTCGCCCCCGACGAGACGACCTTCGCCTATCTGAAGGGCCGCCCCCACGCCCCCGCGGGTCAGGACTGGGACGACGCGGTCGCCTACTGGCGCACGCTGCCCAGCGACGAGGGCGCCTCCTACGACGCCGAGGTCGTGCTGGACGCCGACGCGCTCGAGCCCTTCGTGACCTGGGGCACGAACCCCGGCCAGGGAGTGTCGCTGTCGCAGTCCGTCCCGGACCCGGAGGCCATCGCCGACCCGAACGAGCGCTCCAACGCCCGTCGCGCGCTGGAGTACATGGACCTGGAGGCCGGCACCCCGATGAAGGAGATCCCGGTGGACGCGGTCTTCATGGGCTCCTGCACCAACTCCCGCATCGAGGACCTGCGCGCCTTCGCCTCCGTCATCAAGGGCCGGACCAAGGCGCCGGGCGTGCGCGTCATGGTGGTGCCCGGCTCCGCCCGCGTGCGGATCGAGGCCGAGGCCGAGGGCCTGGACCGCGTGTTCACCGACTTCGGCGCGGAGTGGCGGTTCGCCGGCTGCTCGATGTGCCTGGGCATGAACCCGGATCAGCTCGCCCCGGGGGAGCGCTGCGCCTCGACGTCGAACCGCAACTTCGAGGGCCGCCAGGGCAAGGGCGGACGGACGCACCTCGTGTCCCCGCTCGTCGCCGCCGCGACCGCCGTGCGCGGCACCCTCTCCAGTCCCTCCGATCTGGAGCCCGCTCGAGAACTGGTGGAGGCCTGATCATGGACAAGTTCGAGACCGTCACCGGCATCGCCGCGCCGCTGAAGCGCAGCAACGTCGACACCGACCAGATCATCCCGGCGGTGTTCCTCAAGCGCGTCACCAAGACCGGTTTCGAGGACGCGCTGTTCCACGGCTGGCGCCAGGAGGAGGACTTCGTCCTCAACCGGCCGGCGTTCCAGGGGGCGCAGATCCTCGTCGCGGGTCCCGACTTCGGCACCGGCTCCAGTCGCGAGCACGCGGTCTGGGCGCTGCGCGACTTCGGCTTCCGCGTCATCCTGTCCTCCCGCTTCGGCGACATCTTCCGGGGCAACTCCGGCAAGCAGGGGCTGCTCGCCGCGGCGGTCGCCGAGGAGGCGATCGAGCGCCTCTGGGAGCTCATCGACGCGCAGCCGGGAATAGAACTGACCGTCGATCTGGTTGCGCGTACGGTCACCGCCGGTGGCGAGTCCTTCCCCTTCGAGGTCGACGACTACACTCGTTGGCGCCTGATCGAGGGGTTGGACGACATCGGTCTGACTCTGCGCGACGAAGCGCGCATCTCCGAATTCGAGACCCGCCGCGAGAGCTGGCGGCCCAAGACATTGCCGGTGAAATAGCGTGAACACACTTCTTCAGGATGCGAAGGCCCTCCAGGACGCGAAGGCGTCCGGGGCGCGGGTGGGGATGATGACCGAGCGGATCACGATCAACGGCGGTCGCCCGCTGAAGGGCCGCATCGAGCTGAAGGGCGCGAAGAACCTCGTCACCAAGGCCATGGTCGCGGCGCTGCTCGGCGAGACCGCCTCGACGCTGCGCGACGTCCCGGACATCAGCGACGTCCGCGTCGTGAAGGGCCTCCTCGAGGTGCACGGAGTGAAGGTGCAGCAGGGCCCCGAGGTGGGCGAGCTGATCCTCGACCCCTCGAACGTCGAGTCGGCGCACTTCGCCGACATCGACGCGCACGCCGGCTCCAGCCGCATCCCGATCCTCTTCTGCGGACCGCTCCTGCACCGCCTGGGCGAGGCGTTCATCCCCGACCTCGGCGGCTGCCGGATCGGCGACCGTCCGATCGACTACCACCTCGAGGTGCTGCGCAACTTCGGCGCCATCGTCGAGAAGCTGCCCTCCGGCATCCGGATGTCGGCCCCCGAGGGCCTGCACGGCGCCAAGGTCGCGCTGCCCTACCCCAGCGTCGGCGCCACCGAGCAGGTGCTGCTGACCGCGGTGCGCGCCTCGGGCATCACCGAGCTGTCGGGTGCGGCCATCGAGCCCGAGATCATGGATCTCATCAACATCCTGCAGAAGATGGGCGCCATCATCTCGGTCGACACCGACCGCGTGATCCGCATCGAGGGCGTGGACCGCCTCGAGGGCTACACCCACCGCGCCCTGTTCGACCGCAACGAGGCCGCCTCCTGGGCGGCCGCGGCCCTCGCGACCGACGGCGACATCTTCGTCGGCGGCGCCCGCCAGCAGGAGATGACGACCTTCCTCAACGTCTTCCGCAAGGTCGGCGGCGCGTTCGAGATCGCCGAGGACGGCATCCGCTTCTACCACCCCGGTGGCGAGCTGAAGCCGGTCATCATCGAGACCGACGTGCACCCCGGCTTCATGACCGACTGGCAGCAGCCGCTCGTCGTGGCGCTCACCAAGGCGAAGGGCGTGTCGATCGTCCACGAGACCGTCTACGAGCAGCGCTTCGGCTTCGTCGACGCCCTGGTCGAGATGGGTGCGACCATCCAGATCCACCGCGAGTGCCTCGGCGGGCAGGCGTGCCGCTTCGGCCAGCGCAACTTCATGCACTCGGCCGTCATCTCCGGTCCGTCGAAGCTGCACGGCGCGGACATCGTGGTGCCGGATCTGCGCGGTGGGTTCTCGCACCTGATCGCGGCGCTCTCGGCCGAGGGCACCTCGACGGTCTCGAACGTGGGCATCATCAGCCGCGGCTACGAGAACTTCCTGACGAAGCTCGAACTGCTCGGCGCCGACTTCTCGCTCGACGCGTAGCCGCACCGCCCGTCAGACCCTCCGGAGGAGCCCGCATCGTCGGGCTCCTCCGTCGTTCCCGGGGGTCTTGCCGAGCTCCTCGTCCTGGGCGTACGGTGTGCGCATTCTCAGGCGGAGGGGTCCGCCGGAGCCGCCGCGGACGAGGAGCGACCATGGACGATCCGGCCGTCTCCACTGAAGGGCTGGTCAAGACGTTCGGCACGACCCGAGCGATCGACGGCGTCGATCTCGAGATCCCGCGCGGCGGGGTGCACGGCTTCCTCGGCCCGAACGGTGCCGGCAAGACGACGACCATCCGCGTCCTCGCGACACTCCTGCGGCCGGACGCCGGACGCGCACTGGTGCTGGGGCACGACGTCGTCACCGAGGCGAAGGAGGTGCGGCGGAAGGTCAGCCTCACGGGTCAGTTCGCCTCGGTCGACGAGGACCTCACCGGCCGCGAGAACCTCCGGCTGATCGGGCGGCTCTTCGGCTACACCGGCTCGCGCGCGTCGCGACGGGCCGACGACCTGCTCGACGCGTTCCACCTGGGCGAAGCGGCCGACCGGCAGGTGAAGAAGTTCTCGGGCGGGATGCGGCGCCGGATCGACATCGCGGCGAGCATCGTGGTCACTCCCGAGCTGCTGTTCCTCGACGAGCCGACGACCGGGCTGGACCCGCGCAGCCGCAACGAGGTGTGGGACATCGTCCGGGCGATGGTCGCGAGCGGCACGACGGTGCTCCTGACGACCCAGTACCTCGACGAGGCCGACCGGCTCGCCGACCGCATCAGCGTCATCGACACCGGCCGGGTGATCGCCGAGGGCACGCCGGGGGAGCTGAAGGCGTCGGTCGGATCCGGGTCGCTGCACGTCCGCGTGCTCGATCCCGCGTCCCGGGGAGAGGCGCGGCGGCTCCTCGAGGCGGTGCTCGGAGTCGAGGTGCGGGAGGAGGCCGATCCGGCGGCCCTCGCGGCGCGAGTGGACGGCTCCGCCCGCGACGTCACCCGCGCCCTGACCGCGCTGGAGGGCGCCGGCATCGAGCTCGCCCAGTTCTCGCTCGGCCAGCCCTCCCTCGACGAGGTGTTCCTCGCGCTGACCGGCAGGCCGCAGACCACGGGCACGGAGGTGGCCGCATGAGTCTCGACACCGCCCGCGAGACCGCACCGGATCGCGAGGCTCTCGTCGCCGTCCTCGTGCAGGGCGAGCGGCCGACTCCGCCGGGGCCCCTCTCGACGTCCCTCACGTTCGGCTGGCGCGCGCTGCTGAAGATCAAGCACGTGCCGGAGCAGCTGTTCGACGTGACGGTGTTCCCGATCATGTTCACGCTGCTCTTCACCTTCCTCTTCGGCGGGGCGCTGGCCGGCAGCACGGTCGACTACATCCAGTTCCTGCTGCCCGGGATCCTGGTGCAGGGCGTGATCATGATCACGATGTACACGGGCACGACGCTGCGGACCGATCTGGATCGCGGGGTCTTCGACCGCTTCCGGTCGCTGCCGATCTGGCGTCCCTCCGCGCTCGTCGGCATGCTGCTCGGCGACGCGGTGCGCTTCACCATCTCGGCGGTGATCACCGTCTGCCTCGGCCTCCTGCTGGGCTTCCGACCGGGCGGAGGAGTGGTCGGCGTCGTGCTCGGGGTGCTCCTGCTGCTCGTCTTCGCGTTCGCGCTCGGCTGGATCTGGACGTTCCTCAGCCTGGTGCTGCGCACCTCCGGCTCGGTGATGGGCGTGAGCATGCTCGTCATCACGCCGATCACCTTCGGCAGCAACATCTTCGTCGACCCCGCCACGATGCCGGGCTGGCTGCAGTCCTTCGTCGAGGTCAATCCGGTCTCGCACCTGGTCACCGCCGTGCGGGCGCTGATGGCGGGAGCGGACCCTGGTGCGGAGCTCGTGCTGACGCTCGTGTGGGCGGCGGGGCTCGTCGCGGTGTTCGGGACGCTGACGATGTGGCGGTACCGCGACGCGCGGTAGCGGGCGCTCAGGAGGGGCGGCTGCCCCAGTCGGGCCTGTGCGATGCCGCGGCGGAGTGCAGGAGAAGTCGTCGCTCGAACCGATCGACGCTCTCCTCCGGTGCCCGACGCAGCCCCAGCGCACCGGGCTCCTCGACGAGTCGGAGGACCGCCAGTCTCGGACGACCACTGCGGGCGAACTCGACGACGATCTCGCTCCGGGCGCCGAGGCCGGCCTTCCGGCGTTCGACGCGTCGGATCTCGTCCCACAGCAGCTCGGCGCGGTCCTCGCCCGCGATCACGGTGAGCACCTCCGTCGTGGGGACGAGGACGACGTAGGGCCGCAGGCTGGTGCGCGGCAGGAAGGGATCCACGAAGCGGAGCAGACGCGCGAGGTCCGGGCCTCCGCGGACGACGACACCGCCCTCGTCGCTCGCGGTGACGACAGCCCGCGGTGCGGCCAGGAGGCGGGCGGTCACGACGACCGCGACGAGGAGCAGCCCGAGCAGCGCGAAGGCGGCGACCGTGAGCAGCGTCGGGTCCGTGAGCACACCGGCGAGAGGGTCGCGGGAATCGGCCGGGACAGGAGTCACCCGCACACGGTAACGGGCAGGGTCGGTCGGGTCGTGCGATCGTCGCGCGGCGGGCGTGGGCGGGCCGCGTCGACGAGGGTCGATGGCAGGATGGGCGGGTGTCTGAACGCAGCCGTCCGTCCGTCTTCTGGTTCCTCGCGGCCGCGGTGATCCCCGCGATGACCGCCTCCGTCGACCTCCGCGTCCGCGACGGCCACAAGGTCCCGAGCACCGGCGCCTTCGTCTTCGCGCCGAATCACTACAGCGAGATCGACCCGATCATCACCGGGTGGACGCTCTGGAAGCTGGGGCGCGCGCCGCGGTTCCTCGCGAAGGCGTCGCTGTTCAAGGTCCCCGTCCTCGGGGCGCTCCTGCGGGCGTCGGGGCAGATCCCGGTCGAGCGCGCCGGGACCGTCCGCGGGAACGAGCCGCTCAAGGCGGCGAAGGCGCTCGTCGACGAGCAGCGCTCGGTGATCATCTACCCCGAGGGCTCGCTCACCCGTGACCCCGAGCTCTGGCCGATGCGCGGCAAGACCGGGGCGGTGCGCATGGCGCTGCAGTACGACCTGCCCGTGATCCCCGCGGCGCACTGGGGCACGCAGCAGCTGATGGGCCGCTACTCCAAGAAGCTCACGCTCTTCCGGCGCAAGCGCGTCGACATCCTGATCGGCGATCCCGTCGACCTGTCGGCGTTCCGCGGGCGCAGCCTCGACGCCGTCACGCTGAACGAGGCGTCGGCGGTCGTCATGGCCGCGATCACCGCATTGCTCGAGGAGCTGCGCGGCGAGACCGCGCCGGCCACCCGGTGGAACCCGTCCGAGCACAACCAGAAGGGGACGGGACGCTTTGAGTCCGAGCAGTAGGAGATCCGCTCCGATCCCCGTCCCACGCCGTGTCGCGGTTCTGGGGGCGGGGAGCTGGGGGACCACGTTCGCCAAGATCCTGGCGGACGGAGGATCGGACGTCGTGATGTGGGCGCGCCGGAGCGAGCTCGCCCGCGAGATCACCGAGGCCAAGCGCAACAGCGACTACCTGCCCGGCATCAACCTGCCGCGCAACATCCGCGCGACACCGCGCATCGAGGAGGCGCTCGAGGGCGCCGACCACGTCTACCTCTCGATCCCGTCGCAGTCGCTGCGCGGCAACCTCGAGGCGATCACTCCGTTCCTCACCGAGCGCACGGTGCTGATCAGCCTGATGAAGGGCGTGGAGAAGAGCACGGGACTGCGGATGAGCGAGGTGATCGCGCAGATGCTGCCGATCGATCCGAGCCGCATCGCGGTCGCCTCCGGGCCCAACCTCGCTCTCGAGATCGCGAAGGAGCAGCCGACAGCGGCGGTCATCGCCTCCGAGAGCCTCGTCACCGCTCAGGAGGTGGCCCTCGCCGCCACCAACCGCTACTTCCGCTCCTACGTGAACACCGACGTGATCGGCACGGAGTTCGGCGGGGTGCTGAAGAACCTGATCGCGGTGGCCATCGGCATCGTCGACGGGGTCGGCTACGGCGAGAACACGAAGGCGTCGATCATCACGCGCGGCCTCGCCGAGATGACCGACTTCGCGGTCGCCTACGGGGGCCGGCCCGAGACGATGTCCGGTCTCGCGGGGCTGGGCGACCTCATCGCCACCTCGAGCTCGTCGCTCTCGCGCAACAACACCGCCGGGCGGCTGCTCGGGCAGGGCTACAGCTTCACCGACGTGGTGAAGTCGATGCAGCAGACGGCGGAGGGACTCGCGTCCGTGGCGCCCGTCCTGGAGCTCGCCCGTGCGCGCGGAGTCGACATGCCCATCGTCCAGCAGGTGTCGCAGGTGCTCGCCGGTACGCTCGACCCGAAGGACATCGCGCCGCACCTGACCACGGATTCGGACGAGCCACAGGGTGAGAGGAACCTCGATGACCAGCAAGCTCCGCGTCGCCGTTCTGTTCGGGGGGCGCTCCAGCGAGCACTCGATCAGCTGCGCCACGGCGGCAGGGGTCCTGAGGGCGATCGACCGTGACCGCTTCGAGGTGATCCCGGTCGGGATCACCGTCGACGGCGCGTTCGTGCTCGAGGAGGACCGTCCCGAGAAGTTCGCGCTCGACGCGGCGGCCCTGCCCCGCGTGCACGACGACGGGAGCCGCGTGCGCTGGCCGGAGTCGGCGCTCTCGCGCGAGCTGGGCGTCACGCGACCCGACGGCTCGACCGAGTCGCTCGGGGACGTCGACGTCGTGTTCCCGATCCTGCACGGGCCGTGGGGCGAGGACGGCACGATCCAGGGGCTCCTCGAGCTCGTGGGCCTGCCCTACGTCGGCTCGGGCGTGCTCGCCTCGGCGCTCGGCATGGACAAGCACTTCACCAAGACGGTGCTGCGCGCGGCCGGCATCGAGGTCGCGCCCTGGTACACGGTGACCGAGGCGGAGTGGCGCGCGGCCCCCGGCGACGCCGAGGCGGCGCTCGACGAGCTCGGGTTGCCCGCCTTCGTGAAGCCGGCGCGAGCCGGCTCCAGCGTCGGAGTGAGTCGGGTCGACGACCGAGCGGACCTCGCTGCGGCTCTCGACGAGGCGTTCTCGCACGACTCCCGCGTGCTCGTCGAATCGGCGATCGTGGGCCGCGAGGTCGAGATCGGCGTGCTCGGCGGTCGTCGCGGGGAGCTGCCGCGCTCCTCCGTCGCCGGCGAGATCGTGATCTCGGGCCGCGGCTTCTACGACTTCGAGGCCAAGTACCTCGGGGCGGCAGGCATCGACCTGGTCTGCCCCGCCGACCTCACCGCCGACGAGCTCGCCGAGATGCGCGAGCTGGCGGTGCGCGGGTTCGAGGCGATCGGGGCAGAAGGACTGGCCCGCGTCGACTTCTTCCTCACCGCCGACGGCTTCGTGGTGAACGAGATCAACACGATGCCCGGATTCACGCCGATCTCGATGTTCCCGCGGATGTGGGGGGCGAGCGGGGTCGAGTACCCCGACCTCATCACGGAGCTGATCGAGCTGGCCCTCGAGCGCCGCCCGGTCGCGGTGGCGTGACGGATCCGGCCCTGGGGCTCCGCCTCGAGGCGGGACCGACCGCTCCCTTCGAGCAGATCCGGGAGCAGATCACCGCGCAGGTCGCCGACGGCGCGCTGATCGTCGGCACGCGGCTCCCGCCGGTGCGCGCCCTGGCAGAGACGCTGGGCATCGCCGCGGGGACGGTCGCGCGCGCCTACAAGGAGCTCGAGGCTGCCGGTGTCGTCGAGACGCGCGGTCGCTCCGGCACCGTCGTCGCGCGCGGAGCGGAGGGTGTGGGCCACGAGGCGCAGCTCGCGGCGGTCGCGTTCGCCGAGCGGATGCGCGGGCTCGGCGTCGCTCCGGACGAGGCACTGCGGATGGTGCGGACGGCGCTCGGCCGCTGAGCTCAGCCCTCGGGCGTCCCGGTCGTGTCGAGGGTGTCGGTCTCGGACACGTTCGTGCACTCGCCGACCTTCGGCAGGTAGGACACCGATTCGGCCAGGTCGACGACGGCCGAGGTGCCGGAGGCGCGGCTCTGGTCGACGGTGATCTCGACGGCCGGATCGCGCCCGTACGTCGTCAGCGTGTACACGTCGTCGGCCGCCTGCGACTCGTCGATGATCCAGTCGACCCCGCTGACCGAGACGCAGAGGTCGGTCGTGGGGCCGGGCACCTCGACTCCGCAGTGCAGGATGACCGCGGCCGGGGTGCCCCAGGCGCCCGTGCCCTGCGCGTTCGTCTCGCGCTCGGGCTGGCCCGCCACAACATCCGGCAGTCGGACCGAGACCTCGGCGCACTCGGTGCTCGTCGCGTCCGCGGCCGGTTCGAGTGCGACCGGGGCGGAGCAGCCGCTGAGCAGGAGCACGGAGGACAGGGCGGCGAGGGGGCAGGCGAGGCGGCGGGGGGACATCGCGAGCCAGGCTAGCGTGTCAACCATGGCACCGGATCAGAGCTCCACCGCGGCCGACCCCGCCTCCCCGCCGGCCGCCCCGTCGCTGGCCGAGCTGAGCGAGAGCGAGGTCCTGGCCCGGGTGCTCGCCCGGCTGTCCGCCGGATCCTCGGGTGCCGAGACGCTGGTCGGGCCCGGCGACGACTGCGCCGTGGTGCGTGCTCCCGACGGCCGCTTCGTCGTCACCACGGACATGATGGTGCACGGCCCGGACTTCCGGCTCGCGTGGTCCACTCCGTTCGACCTCGGCTGGAAGGCGGCGGCGTCCAACCTCTCGGACGTCGCGGCGATGGGCGCCCGCCCGACGGCGCTGGTGGTCGCGATCGCCGCGCCGCAGGAGCTCGGCGTCGACGTGCTGGAGGGGATCGCCGACGGTCTGGCCGCGGGGTGCGCGGCGATGGCTCCGGGCTGCGGGGTGGTCGGGGGAGACCTCTCGGCCTCGGCGACCCTCACCCTCTCGATCACCGCGTTCGGCTCGCTCGACGACCGTGCGCCCGTGCTGCGGAGCGGAGCCCGTCCGGGTGACGTGCTGGCCGTGGCGGGGAACCTGGGCGCGGCGGGCCTCGGACTGCGGCTGCTCTTCGAGCGGGCGCAGGAGGACGGAGTGCCGTCCGTGCGACGCGCGGCGCGGCTCCGGGAGCGGCTGCCGGCGGTCCTCGACGCGCAGCTGCGGCCGACCTCGCCGATCGCGGCGGGGATCGCCGCCGGCCGCTCCGCCAGCGCGATGATGGACGTCTCCGACGGCGTCGTCCTCGACGCGCGGCGGATGGCGCGTGCGAGCGGAGTGGTCCTCGACCTCGATCCGGCGGCGGTCGACGCGCATGCGGCACCGCTGACCGACGTCGACGGGATCGATGGGGCGCTCGCTCGCTCGCTCGTGCTGGGCGGCGGCGAGGACCACGCGATGCTCGCCTGCTTCCCGGAGGGCGTCGCGCTCCCCGTCGGCTTCACCGTGCTCGGGCGGGTCCGCGAGGGCGCTCCCGAGGTCCGGCTCGGCGGAGCGGCTCTCGAGGACCGCGGCGGATGGGACCCCTACCTCGGCTGGGACGGCGCCGCGGGGTGACCCGCTAGTCGGCCTCGGAGCGGGAGGCCCACCAGATCGTGGTGTCCCCGTAGTCCTTGCGGCGCTCGCGCTCGAGTCCGGCGGGCCACGTCGGCTCCGGGCTGCGGGAGCTCCGCTCGACGACCACGACGGCGTGCTCGTGCAGCAGCGGCAGCACTCCCGCCAGATCGGCCGCGAGCTCCTCCTCGGTGACGTCGTAGGGCGGGTCCAGGAGCACCGTGTCGGCGAGCAATCCTGCGGCGCGGTCGAGGAACGAGCGGACGGACGAGGTGACCACCTCGATCCGCGGGCGCGGCAGCCGTCCGGCCGCAGCCGCCGAGACGACGGCCCGGGCGTTCGCATCGATCGTCCGGGCGGCGGAGGGATCGCGCTCCACGAGCACCACGTAGGCGGCTCCGCGGCTGGCGGCCTCGAGCCCGAGTGCTCCGGATCCGGCGTAGAGGTCGAGGACCGTCGCCTCGTCGAGGGCGTCGCGCGCCTCGAGTGCCGAGAAGACGGCCTCGCGGACACGATCGCTGGTGGGACGGGTGCCGGCGCGCGGGACCTTGAGGGTGAGCGACCCGGCGTAGCCGGAGATGATCCTGGTCACCGTCCGAGGATACGGGGGCGCCCGCAGCTGGGAGACCGCCCGATCCGACCGCCCGTTACCGGTTCGAGACTGAGAGAATCGATGATCATGACGTCCCTGGATGACACCCTCGCCCCTGTCGGCGGCCCCGCGGGCCCGAGCGGGGCTCGGGCGCCGATGTCCCGCGAGGAGTTCACCGCCCACTGCGGTGCGATCCTCCGCAATCTGACCAGCGTGATCGACGGCAAGGACGACGAGGTCTCGATGGCGCTGACCGTCTTCCTCGCCGGCGGCCATCTGCTGATGGAGGACGTGCCGGGCACCGGCAAGACCGTCCTCGCGAAGTCTCTCGCCGCCTCGGTCGGCGGCAGCGTCGCCCGCATCCAGTTCACCCCGGACCTGCTGCCCTCCGACGTCACCGGCGTCTCGGTGTACAACCAGGCGACCCGGGACTTCGAGTTCAAGCCCGGCCCGGTCTTCGCGAACATCCTCATCGGCGACGAGATCAACCGCGCCTCGCCCAAGACGCAGTCGGCCCTGCTCGAGTGCATGGAGGAGCGCCAGGTGTCGGTCGACGGCATCACGCACCTCCTCCCTCGCCCCTTCGCGGTCGTGGCGACGCAGAACCCCGTCGAGATGGAGGGGACCTACAGCCTCCCCGAGGCGCAGCGCGACCGCTTCATGGCCCGGCTCTCGCTCGGCTACCCCGACGAGCGCGCCGAGCTCGAGATGATCCGCACCCGAGACGCGGCCAGCCCGCTCGACGCTCTGCGGCCCGTCGTCACGCGCGACGAGCTCGAGCGGATGATCGACTACGTGCAGTCGGTCTACGTCGCGCCCCCCGTGCAGGAGTACGTCGTCGCGATCATGCAGGCGACGCGCATCGATCCGGAGCTGCGCCTGGGCGGGAGTCCCCGCGCGACGCTGCAGCTCATCGCCGCGGCGAAGTCGCTCGCCGCGATCAACGACCGCGACTTCGTCGTGCCGGACGACATCGACGCGCTCGCGGTGCCCGTTCTCGGACACCGCCTGCTCCCCGCGACCCGTCTGCCGGGACGCTCCGGTTCGGGTGCCTCGCACTCGGTGACCGAGATCGTGCAGCGGATCCTGGCGTCGACGCCCGTGCCCTTCAGCGGCCGTGGCGACTGAGCGCCGCGGCCTCGACGGGCCCTCTCCGCGCATCGGCTCCCTCCCCGCGCTGGGCGGGGTCGCGCTCACGCTGCGCGGCTGGGCCTTCGTCGTGCTCGGCACGGCGGCGATCGTGGCCGCGCCGCTGGTGGACTTCCGCGAGCTGCTGTTCATGGGGCTCGTGCTCCTCGGACTGCCCTTCGGGGCCGTCGTGTCGCTCGCGGTCTCGACGCCGGTCGTGCAGGTGCAGCGGCGCTTCGAGCCGCGCGTCGTGGCGGTCGGCGATGTCGTGGACGTCGACGTGGTGCTCGAGAACCGCGGCGGGCCGCTGCGCTCGGCCCGCGCCGAGGACCGGCTGACGCGGAGGGACCGCGGCGACGACTCCGGCCGCTCCGTCGCGAGCGGCGGGTTCGGACTGCCTCCCGTGGCGCGTGCAGGACAGCGGTCGAGCCGCGTCCGCGCCCGGTACCGCCTGCCCGCGGGACGACGCGGGATCCACCGCCTGGGCCCCCTGCGGATCGTGCGCAGCGAGGCCCTCGGGCTGGCTCTGCGCGAGAGCATCGTCGGCTCGGCGCAGCCGTTCGTCGTCACTCCGCGCGCCGTGCCGCTCGAGAGCGACGTGCTCGACGCGTTCGGCGCCGGCGGATCGAGCCCGGTCGCGCACGCGACAGCAGGATCGGGCACCGACGACGTCATCCCGCGCGACTACCGGCCCGGCGACGCGATGCGCCGGGTGCACTGGCGGGCGAGCGCGCGCTCGGGCGAGCTGATGGTGCGCCAGGACGAGCAGAACACCGATCCGCACGCGTGGATCCTGCTCGAGTCGCGGGCGAGCCGCGTCCTGGACCGGCCCGCCGGTGACGGCCGTCGAGCGCGCGGCGACGGCGACCGGCTCGAGTGGGCGGTCTCGATGACCGCCTCGCTGGCCGTCCACCTGCTCGACCGCGGATTCGAGACCCACCTCGTCGAGACCGGCGCGGGGCCCGACGTGCAGCACTCGGAGGACGAGCGCGAGGTCGCGCACGACGTCCTGCTCCGGCTCGCGGAGCTCGTGCCGTCCGAGGAGTCGGCCGACGCCGCCGCGCGGATCGCCGGCGAGATGCGCGAGGCCGGGGGAGTGCGTCCGGTCTTCGCCGTGCTCACCCGCCTCCGCGAGGAGGACCTGGACGCGCTCTCGTCGCTCGCCTCGCACGCCCGGCCCGCCATCGCGTTCCTCGTCGAGGGGACCGCGGAGGAGGAGGCCGCGCTCTCCTCGCTGGGGTGGTACCCGGTCGCCGCGACCGCGCGCACGAGCATCGAGGAGGCCTGGTCCGAGGCCCTCGCGCTGAGGGCGATCGCATGAGCCGGCGCACCGATCGCGACCCGCGGGCCGGCTCCGCCCTGCTCTCGCTCCTGCTCTGGCTCGCCCTCGTCTCGGCGGCGTCGGGCACGGGCCGACTGCTCGAGGGCGTCGGCTGGCTCGTCCAGCTGGCCCTCGCCGTCGGAGTCGTGCTCGCGGTGCCCGCGGGTGCGCGGGCTCTCCGCGCGCACCCCGTCGTGCCGCCCGTGCTCGGCACGCTCACGGCGGTCGTCGTCCTCACCGCGATGTTCGTGCCGGCGCGCGCACTGTTCTTCCTGCTGCCGACCCCGGCGGCGATCGCCGACGCGCAGACCCTCGCGCAGGCCGGATTCACCTCGATCGCCCAGCAGGGCCTGCCCGCCACCGCCGACAGCGGCATCGCGTTCCTCCTGGTGGGCGGCGTCGTCGTCCTCGCCTGGGCCGCCGACCTCTTCGCCTTCTCGGTGCGGCTGCCCGCGCTGACCGGGCTGTTCCTCCTCGCGCTGCTCGCGGTGCCGGCGATCATCGACCCCTCCGAGGTGTCCTGGCCGAGTCTCGTGCTGACCGCGCTGGCCTACGCCGGGGTGCTCGCCGCGGGATCGCGTCCCGAGCGCCGGGCTCCCGCCCGCCGGCTGTCCGCCGCCTCCGCCCTGCCGTCGGTCGCGGTCGTCGGAGTGGTCGTCGTCTCCGCGGGGCTGCTCGCGGGCTCCGCATCCGGCTACGTCCGCACGCCGTCCTCCTCCGGGGTCTCGGGCACCCTGTTCAACGGGTCGATCGATCCCGTCGTGGCGCTGGGCGACGACCTGCGCCGGCCCAACCCGGTGACGGTGCTGCGCTACTCCACCGACTCCGATCTGCCCGTGTACCTCCGCGTGCTCACGGTCTCGGACTTCGACGGCGAGAACTGGGCGCCGAGCGGCACGGAGGCGACGGCCCCGGTCGAGGAGCCGATCGCTCCCGAAGGCCTCGCCGAGAGCGTGCCGCGCGAGACCGAGCAGGTCGAGGTCGAGGTCGAGACCCTCCGCAGCCAGTGGCTGCCGGTGCCCTACCCGGTCTCCTCCCTCGAGGGCGTCGGGGACGGCTGGCTGCAGGACGTGCAGGACGGCTCGATCCGCGGCGACGCGACCACCCGGGCCGGCGACGAGTACCGGGTCGAGGCGCTGCGCCTCGCGCCCGACCCGCAGCAGCTGCTCGCCGCACCGGCGTCGGGCGACGCCCTCGAGCGCTACCTGGCTCTCCCGGCCGACGTGCCCGACGTGGTGGGCACCACCGCGGCTGAAGTCACGGCCGAGGCGGGGAACGCGTACGACCGGGCGCGCGCGCTGCAGTCGTTCTTCCGCTCCTCCGAGTTCACCTACTCCGAGGACACCCCGGCCGAGGAGGGCTACGACGGCGACGGCGTGGGCGTCCTCGAGGCGTTCCTCGAGGTGCGCGAGGGCTACTGCGTGCACTTCGCCTCGGCGATGGCGGTCATGGCGCGCGAGCTCGGGATCCCGTCCCGCCTGGCGATCGGCTACCAGCCGGGATCCGTGGTGCCCTCCTCCGGCAGCGACCTGACGGACTACCGCCTGCTCTCCTCCGATCTGCACGCCTGGCCCGAGCTGTTCTTCGAGGGCGTCGGCTGGCTGCCCTTCGAGCCCACTCCGAGCCGGGGCGCTCCGGCGTCGTACACGCTGCCCAGCGCGACGTCCTCGACCGGCGCGACGCCCGGGGCGTCGGCCGGTGCCGCTCCCGAGCAGTCCGAGGAGGCCGAGGCGACCCCGACGCCGACCGTGTCCTCCGCCACGGCGACCCCCGGTGCGGTCGGCTCCTCGACGGCGGCGACGGCGCCCGTCGTCACCGCGTGGGTGCTCCTGCTGCTCCTCCTGCTGGTCCCGTGGCTCCTCCGCACCGTTCAGCGCTCGCTCCGGCGGCGTGCGGCCGACGGGGGATCCGCGGAGGCCGCCTGGGCGGAGGTGCTGGCGAGCGCCAGGGATCTCGGCGTGCCGGTCGAGGAGACCGACTCCCCGCGTGCGCAGGAGGCGCTGCTGCGCGACGCCCTCGGCGAGGACGCCGCCGCGCGGAACGACCTGTCGCTCCTCCGCGACACGGTCGAGCGGGCGCGCTACGCCCCTGTAGCCGCCTCGGAGGCGGCGGGCTGGGCCGCCGGTGCGCGGGTGGTGCGGGCGCTGCGGATCGCGGCGGGCGCTCCGCGCCGCGCATTCGCCGCGGTGCTCCCGCGCTCCGCGCTCGGCGCCTTCTCCCGCGTCGGACGTCCGAGCTCCGACCTATGATCGACGGGTGATCCCGGACCCCCTCGACGCCTCCCTCGCGCCGGTGATCGGCCCGCGCACGGCGACCGCGGTCGAGAAGGCGTTCGGCTACCGCACCGTGGGCGAGCTGCTCGGGCACTACCCGCGCCGCTACGCGCAGCGCGGCGAGCTCACGGAGCTCTCGCGGCTCCCGGTCGGCGAGAGCGTCACGATCGTGGCGGAGGTGCGCGAGGTGCGGGAGCGGCCGATGCGCAACCGCCGCGGCTCGCTCCTGGAGGTCGTCATCTCGGACGGCACGGGCACGCTGTCGCTGACGTTCTTCGGGCAGCCGTGGCGGGCGGCGAAGCTGCGCCGCGGCGTTCGCGGCATCTTCGCGGGGACGGTCTCGATGTTCCGCGAGACGGTGCAGCTCACGCATCCCGACTACCGGCTCTTCGAGGACGAGGAGGCCGCGACCGCCGAGGCCGACAAGGGATCGGCGCTGGCGAAGGACTGGGCCGAGCGCCCGATCCCGATCTACCCGGCGACGAGCGCGATCTCGAGCTGGCAGCTGCAGGCCGCGATCGGCGTGATCCTCGACGGTCTGCGCGACGTGCCCGATCCGATGCCGGAGTCGGTGCGCGCGAGTCGCTCGCTGATGCCGCTCGGCGAGGCGCTCGAGCTGATCCACCGTCCCGCGCGCGAGGGCGAGGAGAGGCGGGCGCGCGAGACGCTGCGGTTCCACGAGGCGTTCCTCCTGCAGCTCGCGCTCCTCGAGCGCCGGGCCGCCGCGCGGGCGACCCCCGCGACCCCGCGCGTGCCCGGGCCGGGAGGCTGGCTCGAGCGCTTCGACGCGGCGCTGCCGTTCTCGCTCACGGGCGACCAGCGCTCGGTCGGCGCCGAGATCGCCGCCGACCTCGCGGGCGAGAGCCCGATGTCGCGACTCGTGCAGGGCGAGGTGGGCTCGGGGAAGACCCTCGTGGCGCTGCGGGCGATGCTCGCGGCCGCCGAGAGCGGCGGGCAGGCCGCGCTGCTCGCGCCGACCGAGGTGCTCGCCGGGCAGCACCTGCGCTCGATCGTGCGGACGCTCGGGCCCGAGCTGTCCACCGCGCTCGTGCCGACCCTCCTGACGGGCGGTCTCGGAGCGGCGGAGCGGCGCGCGGCGCTCCTGCGGATCGTCTCGGGCACGGCGAAGATCGTCGTCGGCACCCACGCGCTGCTGGGCGACAAGGTCTCGTTCTACGATCTGGCGCTGGTCGTGATCGACGAGCAGCACCGCTTCGGAGTGGACCAGCGCGACGCTCTGCGGCGCAAGGGGGCGCAGCCGCCGCACGTGCTCGTGCTCACGGCCACGCCCATCCCGCGCACGGTCGCGATGACGGTGTTCGGCGATCTCGACACGTCCACGATCCGCGAGCTGCCGGCGGGGCGCCCGGGCATCACGAGCCACGTCGTGCCGCTCACCGACAAGCCGGGCCTCATCGCCCGGGCGTGGGAGCGCGCCGAGGAGGAGATCCGGCAGGGCCACCAGGTGTACCTCGTCTGCCCGGCCATCGAGCCCGGCGAGGTCGCGGAGGGCGCCGCGGCGACGGCTCCGGAGGAGGCGGCCACCCCGCTCTCGACGGTCGCGCAGACGCTCGAGGGCGTGCGGTCGCACGCCCTCCTCAAGCACCGCCGCTCGGCCGCCCTGCACGGACGGATGAGCGCGGAGGAGAAGGACGCGGTCATGCGCTCCTTCGCCGCGGGCGAGATCGACGTCCTCGTCTCGACGACCGTGATCGAGGTGGGGGTCGACGTGCCCAACGCGTCGATGATGATCGTGCTGGACGCCGAGCGCTTCGGCGTCTCGCAGCTGCACCAGCTGCGGGGGCGCATCGGGCGCGGCGGCGTACCGGGGGTGTGCCTCTTCGTCACGGCGGCGGAGGCGGGCACCACGGCCCGCGAGCGGGTCGAGGCCGTCGCTGCGACGCTCGACGGCTTCGAGCTCGCCGAGGTCGACCTCGAGCTGCGGCGGGAGGGCGACGTGCTGGGCGACTCGCAGTCCGGCGGCCGCTCCTCCCTCCGCCTGCTGCGCGTCGTGCAGGACGCGCACTTGATCGTCGAGGCCCGTGCCCTCGCCGAGCGGCTGCTCGAGGAGGACCCCTCGCTCTCGGCGCACGACCGGCTCCGCGCCGCGCTCGAGCGCCGCGTGCAGGACCGCGACCGCGAGTTCCTCGCGAAGAGCTGACCCCGGACGGGTGGCGTCCGCTCCCGGGAGGGCGACGGAGTCGGCCGGTACGCTGTCGGTATGGCCCGCATCGCCGTCGTCCCCGGCTCGTTCGACCCCGTCACCCTCGGCCACCTCGACGTCATCGAGCGCGCCGCCCGGCTGGTCGACGAGCTGCACGTGGTCGTCGTCCACAACCCGTCGAAGACCGCGCTGCTGCCCATCGCCCAGCGCGTCGCCCTGATCGAGCAGTCGATCAGGGAGGCGGGGATCGAGGGCTCGATCGTCGTCGCGTCGTGGAGCATGGGCCTGCTGGTCGACTACTGCGTCGACGTCGGCGCGAGCATCCTGGTCAAGGGCATCCGCTCGCAGGTCGACGTCGCCTACGAGACGCCGATGGCGATCGTGAACCGCAACCTCGCGCACGTCGAGACCGTCTTCCTCCTGCCCGACCCGGCGCACGCGCACGTCTCCTCCTCCCTCGTCCGGCAGGTGTCCTCGCTCGGCGGCGACGTCTCCCCGTACGTGCCCCCGGCGGTCGCGGCGTACCTCTCGGCCTGAGCGCCGCGTCGGGCGAGCGCTCGGGGCGGGGGAGAATGGAGCGATGAGTGCGACACGCGTCCAGGCCTGGGCCCTCGACGGGATCCCCGAGGTCTCGCCCGGTGACGACCTGCTCGAGCTGATCCTCGCGGCCGTCGCCGGCGCCGCCGAGGAGGACCGCCCGCGGGGCGGAGACGTGCTTGTCGTCACGAGCAAGATCGTCTCGAAGGCCGAGGGTCGCGTCGTCGCCGCCGAGGACCGCGAGGAGGCGATCACCGCCGAGACCGTGCGCGTCGTCGCCACCCGCGCTCACGCGCACGGGATCACCCGCATCGTCGAGAACCGGCTGGGCATCGTGCAGGCCGCCGCCGGCGTCGACGCCAGCAACGTCGCCGAGGGCACCGTGCTGCTGCTCCCCGTCGATCCCGACGCCTCGGCGCGGGCTCTGTGCGGGGGCCTCCGCGAGCGCCTCGGAGTCGAGGTCGGGGTCGTCGTCAGCGACACCCTCGGCCGCGCGTGGCGGGTCGGGCAGACCGACGCCGCGATCGGCGCGGCGGGACTGCACGTGATCGACGATCTGCGCGGCGCCGTCGACGCGCTCGGCCGCACCCTCGGTGTCACGATGCCCGCCGTCGCGGACGAGATCGCCGCGCTGGGCGACCTCGTGAAGGGCAAGTCGAGCGGGCGCCCGGTGGCGGTCGTGCGGGGGCTCGGGCGCTACGTGACGGGGCTGGACGCTCCGGGCGCGCGGAGTCTCACCCGCACCGGGCCGGAGGACATGTTCCGCCTCGGCGCCGACGAGGCGTACGCCGAGGGCCGGGCGGCGGCTCGCGCGGAGCTCGGGGCGGCTCCGGAGTGACCGGACGCTGGAGCGCCGTCGTGGCCTTCAAGGGCCGCGGCACGTCCAAGACCCGCCTCGAGCTCGAGGGGAGGGCGGCGCTCGCGGAGGCGTTCCTGCTCGACACGCTCGCGGCAGTCACCGCCGCGGAGCGCGTCGGGACGATCGTGCTCGTGACCTCGGACGAGGCCGCCGCCTCGCTCGCCCGGCACGAGACCCCCGGGCTCGTCGTCGTGCCCGATCCCGGCGCGCTGAACCCGGCAGTGACGGCCGGGATCGAGGCCGCCCTCCTCCTGGATCCCTCCGCGTCCGTCGTCGCCCTGACCGGCGACCTGCCGGCGCTCGATCCCGCGACGCTCGACGAGGTGCTCGCGGCGGCCGCACCGCTGCCCGCCGTCGTCGCGGACCGCGCGGGAACCGGCACCACGGCGCTCCTGGTCGGGGCGACGGAGCGCGTCGACCCGGCCTTCGGACCCGGATCCCTCGCCCGTCACCGATCGGCGGGCTGCCGCGTCCTCGACGTCCCCGTCGGGTCGACCCTGCGACTCGACGTCGACACGGTCGAGGACCTGCGGGACGCGGAGGCGGTCGGAGTCGGCCCCCGGACCGCGCTCGTGCTCGCGGCAGCGGCCTGAGCTCACTCGGCGAGCAGTCCCCGCTCGAACGCGTCCGTGAGCTCGCGGTCCAGGCGCAGCCCGACTCCGTCGACCGAGCGGATCGGCACGGCGCGGCGGGTGCTCGAGACGAGCCACGCGGAGTCGGCGCCGCCGAGGGCCGCGGCGGGCAGCTCCCGTCGCGCGGTCTCGAGCCCACGGCCGGTGCCGATGTCCAGGATCCGGGCGACCGTCGTGCCGTCGAGGATGCCGGAGCCCGCGGAGGGCGTCAGCAGCGCACCTCCGGTGAGCAGGACCAGACTCGACGTCGCTCCCTCCAGGAGCAGCCCGTCGCTCGTGCGCCAGACGACGTCGTCGGCTCCACGGCGGTGCGCCTCGCGCAGGGCGGCCCGGGTGACCGCGCCCGAGGTCGACTTGACGCCGCCGAGGAGCCACGGAGCCGCCTCCTGCGCTCCGCTCGGGTAGCCGCGGTCGAGCACGACGACGGCGACCCCATCGCGCCGGAGGGCGCTCGCGTCGGCGGTGGGCTCGGCGCGCACCGTGCAGCGGGCGGCGGAGGCGCGATGGCTGGCGACCAGGCGCACCGACAGATCGTCGACGGCGTCGTGCTCGGCGACCGCGAGCGCCACCGCCGCTGTCCAGGCCACCCGGGGCGGCAGGGCGAGGTCCACGGCCGCCGCGGAGGCCTCCAGTCGGCTCAGGTGCTCGTCGAGACCGTGCGGGCGGCCCCGGAGGACAGCGAGGGTCTCGAAGACGCCGTCGCCGCGCAGGTAGCCGGGCTCGTCGACCGCGACGAGTCCGTTCGAGGGATCGCGCAGGACGGCGGTGCCGGAGTCGTCGATCTCGACGAGGACGGGGGAGGTCATGCCCCCATCCTGGCCCGCGCGGTCGGTCAGCGCCCGGCGAGTCCCGCGCGGACGTCCTCGGGGGAGGAGAGCTCGCGGCGCTGCTCCTCGGGCCGCACGCCCGCGCTGACGAGAACGTCCGCCGCGGCGAGCGAGGAGACGTCCAGCGCCGTGAGGGCGCCTATCTCGGCGACCGGCACCTGGAACGTCCTGAACACCCCGAGGCCGGGGACCGCGCTCTCGCGCACGGTCTCGACGAGCTCCGACTGGTCGAGGAGGTACGCGCTCGTCGCGAGGCCCTCGCCGTCCGGACTCCAGGCCGCGATCTTCCAGAACAGGCGCGGGATGCCGACACCGCGGTAGACCGGATCGCCGTCGGCCAGCACGGGGCCGGTGAACACGCTCAGTCGGGACCGCGAGGTCTGCGCGTACTCGAGGACGAAGTCCTCGAGCCCCAGCCACAGCTCCTTCGACTGGTTGAACCCGCTCGCCTGCGGGGCCGCGTTCGTGTAGCAGAAGCTGTCGTAGTTTGCGGCGCGGGCCTCCTCCGGCTCGCCCCAGACCGGGTCTCGGCGGCGGACGAGGTGCCCGCGGTCGAGGTCGTTCCGGGCGTAGACCTCGGGACCGGTCTGCTCCGACTCGGGCACCCGGTCGTCGAGGTGCCAGTCGTCGCCGCGCCCGAGGTCGAGCAGCGCCGCCCCGTCGATGTTCACCGCGGTCGAGAGCGCGAGGCGCCGCACCGGATCGAGCAGGACCTCGAAGTGCGTGTACGCCAGCACGCGGACCGGGCGGTCGGCCGAGGGAGCCGGCGCGACGAGCGGCGCACCGAGGAACGCCGGGTCGAATCCGGTGCTCATCCGTCGACGTCCGGAGTCGTGGTCGCCGTCGGGACCGCGGTGGCCGTGGCGGTGGGCTCCGGCACCGGCGTCTCGGTCGCGGCCGGAGCCGTCGCGGTGGCGGTCGGCGTCGGCTGCTGCGTCTCGGGCGCCGGGGCGGGCACCTGGGAGCCGTTGCTGATCAGGAGCGTGATGCTCGAGTAGCGCGCGATGGCGGTACCCGAGGCGGGGTCCGTTCCGGCGACCGTGCCGGCGGGAGCGGCCGAGTCGACGGTGGCGCCCTCCTCCACGTCGAAGCCGAGGTCCTCGAGGACCTCCGTCGCGGAGTCGACCGATCGGCCGGTCACGTTTGGGATGGTCACCTGGCGGCCGTTCAGCAGGGCCGAGCTCGGGTCGGCGAAGTCGTCGCCGCCGTACTTCTCGTCGGCCCGGGTCATCACCGCGTTCCAGATGTAGTGGCGGAGGTTCGAGGCGTAGGCGCGGTTCCCTGTCTCGGTGCTGCGCACGCGCACCTGGCGCATGGAGGCGTCGCCGGTGATGTTGCCGACCCAGACCACCGTGGCGACCCTCGTCGACGCGCCGTCCATCCAGGTGTGGATCGCGTCGTCGGTCGTGCCGGTCTTGCCGATGTGCTCGATGCCGTCGTCGGGATCGGACGCGGCGGCGGTGCCGCCGGTCACCACGTCCTGCAGCGCGTCGTTCGCCACCGCGGTGAGCTCGGGGGAGAGGGCCTGCGTGCAGGTCGACACGGGCGCCTGCACGGGCGCGCCCGCCGCATCGGTGATGGTGTCGATCGCGATCGCGGTGCAGGCGGCGCCGTTGTTGGCGAAGCCGGCGAAGGCGGTCGCCATCGAGAGCGGGGCGATCTGGTCGGCCGAGCCGAGGATGGCCGACGGGAGGTACTGCAGCTGCGCACCGGACGCCGTCTTCACGCCGAAGGCGGCCGCCTGGTCGCGGATCGCGCACAGGTCCAGCTGCTGGGCCATCGCCACGTAGACGGTGTTGATGGAGCGCATGGTGCCCTGTAGCACGCTGAAGACGCCGGTCTCGTCGTCGTCGTTGCTCACCGGGAACTCGCCGTACCACTCTCCGTCGGGAGCGCACGACGCGGGGAACTCCTCGAAGGTCCGCTCGCGGCCGTTCACCGTCTCGTAGATGGTGTGACCGTTCGCGATCCACTGCGCGAGCGTGAAGACCTTGTAGGTCGATCCGACCTGGAACCCGTTCGAGCCGCCGTACGCCGTATCGGTGTTGAAGTTGATCGCCGAGAAGTTCTCGCCATTCACCGAACCGGCCGCGTCGTAGTCCTTGTTCTGCACCATCGCGAGGATCCGGCCCGTGCCGACCTCCATCGAGACCGTCGAGCTGCCGATGTTCACCTCGTCGATCGGGGTCTTCGGCACCCACTCGTTCGTGGCGGCGGTGGCGACGTCCTGAAGATCGCGGTCGAGGGTCGTGTAGATCTTGTAGCCGCCGCGCTGGAAGTTCGCCAGGCGCGTCGCCTCGTCGGCGCCGAACGCCGGATCGTTCTGGATGACCCGCGAGACGTAGTCGCAGAAGAAGGCGGCGTTGCCCGCGGTCTGGCAGCCGGTGGGCGTCTCCTTGATCGCGGGCACGACCTCCTCCGCGACCGCGGCGTCGTGGTCGGCCTGCGAGATCTTCCCCTCCTCGAGCATGCGGCCCAGCACGTAGTCGCGGCGCTCCTTGTTCGCGGGGATGTTCTCGGGCACGTCGATGCGGAGCCCGTTGGGGTTGTTGACCGTGGCGATGAGGCTCGCGGACTGCGCGAGCGTGAGAGCGGAGGCGGTGGTCGAGAAGTAGTACTCGGCCGCGGCCTGGATGCCGTACACCTGACCGCCGAATCCGGCGATGTTGAGGTAGCCCAGCAGGATGTCGTCCTTGCTGTACTTCTTCTCGAGGTCGACGGCGAGCTTCATCTCCTTGAGCTTGCGCGCCGGAGTGGTGGCGGTGGCCTCGTCGTACGCCGCCTGCGAGGCCGCCGGGTCGCTCAGCGCCTCGGCCTGCTGGATGAGCACGTTCTTGACGTACTGCTGCGTGATCGACGAGCCGCCCTGCAGGTCACCGCCGATCACGTTGCTCACCACGGCGCGGATGGTGCCCTGCAGGTCCACTCCGCCGTGCTCGTAGAACCGCGGGTCCTCGGTCGCGAGGGCGGCGTCCTTGACGGACTGGGCGACCTGGTCGAAGGCCACCTCCTCGCGGTTCTGCGCGTAGAAGGAGGCGAGGAGCCCGTCGGTGCCGTCGGCGTTCTTCGCGTAGATCTCGGTCTTCTGGGCGAGCTGCCCCAGCTCGAGGTACTCGGGCACCGTCTCGAACAGGCCGATCGGATTGTTCGAGGCGAGACCGGTGACGGCGAGAGCGGGGGTGACGCCGACCGTGATCAGCAGACCACCGGCGACGCTCGCCCCGACGATCCCGAGGACGCGGGCGAGCACGCCGCCGCGGGCGGTTCCTTGCGCAGACATGGCTACGAGAGTAGGCGACGAGCCTGAGGAGCGCTCGCCGGAGCGCCCGGGAGTAGCGTGAGCGGATGAGCCGGACCCGCACGTGACCGCCGCCGCACCCGCCTCGCCCGAGGAGGAGCGCCGCCGCCGGGCCGTCCTCGTCGTCGCGATCTTCGCCTCCTTCGTCGCCTTCCTCGACGGCACCGTGGTCAACGTCGCCCTGCCCGCGATCACCGACGAGCTCGGCGGCGGGCTGGCCGTCCAGCAGTGGGTGGTCGACGGCTACCTGATCACCCTCGGCGCGCTGATCCTGGTCGCGGGGTCGCTCGCGGACCGCATCGGCCGGGCCCGCAGCATGATGATCGGCCTGGTCGGCTTCGGAGTCACGTCGCTGCTCTGCGCCGTCGCCCCGACCGCGGAGGTGCTGATCGTCGCGCGGATGCTGCAGGGCGCGGCCGGCGCGATCCTCGTGCCGAGCTCGCTGGCCCTGATCATCGCCACGGTGCGCGGTGCCGCGCAGGCGACGACGATCGGCGCGTGGACCGCGTGGACCGGCACCGCCACGATCGCGGGCCCGGTGCTCGGCGGACTGCTCGTGGACGCGGGCTCCTGGCGCTACGTCTTCGCCCTCAACGTGCTCCCGATCCTCGTGACGATCGTGCTCCTGCGCCGCCTCGGGCACGTCGACACCGGCAGCAGGGTGCCGATCGACGGGGTGGGCGCGGTCCTCGGGATCGTCGGGCTCGGCGGTCCGGTCTTCGCGCTGATCGAGCAGGAGCGGCTCGGCGCCACGGATCCGCTCGTGCTGGGAGCGCTCGTCGTCGGGCTCGCGGCGCTCGTGGGGTTCGTCGTCTGGGAGCGGCGGGCACCGCATCCGATGCTGCCCCTCTCGCTGTTCGCCTCGCGCAACTTCACCGTCGGCAACGTCGCGACCGCGTTCGTCTACGGCGCGCTCTCGTTCGGATTCTTCGCCCTCGGGCTGTTCCTCCAGCAGAGCCTCGGCTTCTCGGCCACGCTCGCCGGACTCGCCACCCTGCCGCCGACGATCCTGCTGCTGCTCTTCTCGCAGGTGTCCGGATCGCTGTCGGCCCGCTTCGGACCTCGACTGTTCATGGGGCTCGGGCCGCTCGTCGCCGGCGGCGGGTTCCTCCTGATGGTCGGGGTCCGCGAGCCGGCGGACTACCTCACCCAGCTGCTGCCGGGGATCCTGCTGTTCGGTCTCGGGCTCGCGGTCACGGTCGCTCCGCTGACGTCGACGATCCTGGGCGCGGTGGCGAGCGAGCACAGCGGAGTCGGCTCCGCCGTGAACAACGCGGTCTCGCGGATCGCGGGGCTGGTCGCGATCGCAGCGACCACCCTGGTGGTCGGCGACACGCTCGACGACGGCGGCTTCTCGCGCGCGGCGCTGGCGACAGCGGTCCTGCTGATCCTCGGCGGACTGGTCTCGCTGCTGGGGATCCGGAACCCGGCGCGCGAGCCCGCATCCGCCACGCCCGGGCCGTCGAAAAATTAGTTGTAGCTACATGGAATAGCCGGATCCTCGATACGCTTGCATGTATCGGACGGGGAGCAGCTCTCCGCATCGACCACATCCTCGAGGAGTAATCATGACCGACACGCTTTCCATCCCCGGTTACAAGGCCGGCTCCTGGGTCATCGACCCCACGCACAGCGAGGTCGCCTTCAGCGTCCGCCACCTCATGATCAGCAAGGTCAAGGGCAAGTTCGAGCGCTTCACCGCGACGTTCACGACCGGTGAGAACCCGCTCGACTCGACCGTCGAGGCCACCGCCGAGGTCGCCTCCATCAACACCAACGAGCCCAACCGCGACGGACACCTCCGCACCGGCGACTTCTTCGAGGCCGAGACCTACCCCGAGATCCACTTCGCCTCGACCGGCGTGCGCGCGAACGGCGACGACTTCCTCGTCGACGGGAACCTCACCATCAAGGGCGTCACCAAGCCGGTCACCTTCGAGGTCGAGTTCGGCGGCTTCGGCACCGACCCCTACGGCAACTACAAGGCCGGTCTGACCGCGAAGACCACCATCGACCGCACCGACTTCGGCCTCACCTACAACGCCGCGCTCGAGACCGGCGGCGTCCTCATCGGCGAGAAGGTCACCATCACCCTCGACCTGCAGGCCGCGCACCAGGCGTAGTCCGCTCCGTCCGCTCCGACGCCGTCCGCTCCCTCGGGAGTCGGACGGCGTCGGCGTTCCCCGGGGAGCGCGACTGATCGGTCAGAGCAGTCCGAGCTCCGTCAGCTGCTCGGCGATCCCGGCGCCGTCCGGCGCGTAGACCCAGTGGGTGCCGCTGGTCTCGGAGCGGTCGGCCGCCTTCGAGCGGCCACCGGCCAGCACGGCCTCACCCGTCGACAGCTGCCGGATCGCGATCGCCGCGACCTTGTCGGGGTGCTCGCTCGCGAAGTCCGAGTAGATCTCCTCGTCGTGCTGGCCGTCGTCGCCGACCAGCAGCCACTGCACGTCCGGGAACTCGGCGGCCAGGCGGCGGAGGTTCTGCTCCTTGTGCTGCTTGCCGCTGCGGAACCAGCGGTCGTGCGTCGGCCCCCAGTCGGTCAGCAGCAGCGCGCCGGCGGGGTAGAGGTGGCGCGAGAGGAAGCGAGTGAGCGCCGGAGCGACGTTCCAGGCCCCCGTGGAGAGGTAGATGACGGGCGAGCCGTCGTTCTGCCGCGAGAAGCGGTCGAGGAAGACCGCCATGCCCGGCGTGGGCATCCGCGCGTGCTCGTTCAGCACGAAGGTGTTCCACGCGGCGATGAAGGGGCGGGGGAGCGCGGTGACCATGACCGTGTCGTCGATGTCCGAGACGACGCCGATCCGCGCCTCCGGCCGCACGATGAACACGGGGGCCTCGACCGGCTTCGCGTCGGCCGTGGTGAAGGTGATGGTGTGCCAGCCGGGCTCGAGCGTGATCGGGATGTCGGAGTCGACCACGCCGCCGCGGTCGGCCACGATGTCGTGCCGCTGCCCGTCGACCTCGACGGACACGACGGCTCCGCTCACGAAGACGCTCGTGAAGCTCCGCCAGCCGCGCACGCCCTCGACCGGCCGCACCTCCTCGGATCCGGGAGGGGTCGGCCGCGTGTAGAGGACACGGGCGAGCACGCGGAGCTGCCCGGTCGAGCCGTAACCGGTGTAGGGGATCACGCGGGCGACGTAGCCGCGACGCTTCACGCGGCGCATCCGGAAGCGGTGGATCGCGTCCTCGAGGCGTGCGGCGCGGTGCATGACCTCGGCCGCTCCCGCGCTCATGGGCTTGCTTGCAGGCGTCAGCGGCATCCGCCCAGTCTGGCAGACGGTGCCTCCCGCCGCCGAGTGCTCCCGGCGGCGCCCGTCAGAGGGGCCGGATGAGCTCGGGGCCGTTGTTCGACACGGTGCCGACCGCCGGGCCGACCTCCGCGATCCCGAGCTCCTCGGCCAGCTCCGCCGCGCCGTCGGCGGCCGCGCGCAGCAGCGAGCCGTCGGGCTCCGCCAGCGGGTCGAGCCAGTCCTCGATGAGCTCCGGCTGCAGCAGCACCGGCATCCGCTCGTGCACGTCGATGAGGGCACCTGCCGAGGGGCGAGTGAGGATCGTGGCCGACAGCAGCCACGGCGAGCCGGGTGCCGCCGCGCGCCACCACTCGTACACGCCCGCGAAGAGCACCACGGAGTCGCCACCGGGAGAGACGAAGACCGGGGTCTTCGCGCCGTCGGCGCCGACGCGCCACTCGTACCAGCCGGAGGCGGGAACGATCGCCCGGCGGGCGGCGTAGGACTCGCGGAAGGCCGGCTTCTCGGCGACCGACTCGATCCGCGCGTTGAACAGCGGCGCCCCGGCCGACGGATCGGCCGCGGAGCGGGGCACCAGGCCCCAGCGGGCTCCGGCCAGGCGCCGCCTCGGCGGGCTGCCCTCCTCGACGCCCTTCATCGACTCGGCGACCACCGAAATCCGCTGCGTGGGCGCGATGTTCCACGACGGGCTGGGCAGGTCCTCGCCCACATCGTCGATGTCGAAGAGCGCGACGAGGTCGGCCGTGGTCTGCGAGAGGACGAAGCGTCCGCACATGGGTCCTCCTGATGAGGGCGGTCCGTCCGTCCGCGGCGTCGCCCTTCGGGGGGCGACAAACACGAGGGACATTCGGCGAAGTGACGCGGACGGCGTGTCCGCGTGCGTACGATTGTAGGAACCGTCAGCGAAGGAGCCCGCCGTGCCTCTAGGAAATCTCGTGGATCGACCCTTCGGCGAATCCCCTCAGGTCCGGAACGAGCCCGTCCAGGTCCGCAGCGCCGCGCGCCTCGCCTCGCTCCTCGACGCCGCCGCCGCGGTCGTCGACGAGGTCGGCTTCGACCGGCTGACGACCGCCATGGTCGCCGAGCGCGCCGGTGCTGCGATCGGCACCGTCTACCGCTACTTCCCCGACCGCATCGCGGTGCTGCAGGCCCTGCGCGAGCGGGCGCTCGAGCGCTTCCGCAAGAAGGTCATCACCGAGATCCGGGACACGCACCCCGACAACTGGTGGGGCGCCGTCGACTGCGCGGTCGATGCCTTCTGCGACATGCACCGCACCGAGGCGGGCTTCCGCTCGATCCGGTTCGTCGACACCATCCACGCTCCCGAGGTGGCGGGCGAGGCGTTCGAGGCCGGGTTCTTCGCCCGCCGGTTCGCCGAGATCCTCGCCTCCGAGTACGGACTGCCGGGAGGCGCCCAGCTCTCGTTCCGCCTCGAGGTCACGGTCGAGGTGGCCGACGCCCTGCTCACCCGGGCGTTCCTGATCGACCCGAACGGCGACCAGCGCTTCATCGACGAAAGCCGCGCGCTGCTGCGCAACTACCTGTCGATGCACTACGGGCCCGTCGAGGGCTGACGCGGCCCGGTCCCTTCGGCGCTTAGTCCCTCCGGAGCCGGATCGCAACACTCCGCCATCCGGTTGGCGGCCGTCTCCGAATGATGTTTTGCTGACTGCCGGGTTCCCAGGGGGCCTCGGTCCGGGACGGGCTCGGTACAGCGGAGCGAGGGCAGGCACAGGCGTGATCGAATTCCGCGGAGTGAGCAAGCAGTACCCGGACGGCACCCGGGCGGTCGACGACTTCTCGCTCGTCCTCCCGTCGCGGCGCACCACCGTCTTCGTCGGCTCGTCCGGCTGCGGCAAGACCACGATCCTCCGGATGATCAACCGCATGATCGAGCCCACCGGCGGCACGATCGAGATCGACGGCGAGGACATCTCGACGCTGCCCGCCGTGGCGCTGCGCCGGCGCATCGGCTACGTCATGCAGAACTCGGGCCTCCTGCCGCACAGGAGGGTCGTGGACAACATCGCGACCGTTCCGCGGCTGAACGGGGTCGCGAAGCGCACCGCCCACGACCGCGCACTCGAGCTGATGGACACCGTAGGCCTGGACCGCGCGCTCGCCGCGCGCTACCCGAGCCAGCTCTCGGGCGGCCAGCAGCAGCGCGTCGGAGTCGCCCGCGGCCTCGCCGTCGACCCCAACATCCTGCTGATGGACGAGCCCTTCGGCGCCGTCGACCCGCTCGTGCGCGCCGATCTGCAGCGCGAGACCCTCCGCCTGCAGCGCGAGCTCGACAAGACCGTCGTCTTCGTCACCCACGACATCGACGAGGCGTTCCTCCTCGGCGATCAGGTCGTGATCCTCGAGAAGGGCGGCCGGATCGCGCAGAAGGGCTCGCCCGCCGAGATCCTCGCCGCCCCCGCGAGCGACTTCGTCGCCGGGTTCATCGGCGCCGACCGCGGCAAGCGCTCGCTGCACATCGAGGAGCGCGACGGCGCGCGACTCGTCGTCGACGGCGACGGGCGGGCGACCGGGGTGCTCCGGCCCGCGGACGGCGGCACCGCGTGAACTGGGTCGTCAACAACGTCGACTCGATCGTCGCGAACCTGATCGCGCACCTGGTCCTCTCGGTGCCGCCGATCCTGCTGTCGTTCGTGATCTCGGTGCCGTTCGGCTGGTTCGCCAACCGGTATCGCTGGAGTCGCGGCACGCTGCTCACCGCGCTCGGGGTGCTCTACGCGATCCCGTCGCTGGCGATGTTCATCCTGCTGCCGGCCGTGCTGGGCATCCCGCTGCGCTCGACCGCGAACGTGATCATCGGCCTGACCCTCTACGGCATCGCCCTCATGGTCCGCACGACCGCGGACGCGCTTTCGGCGGTGTCGGAGGACGTGATCCAGTCGGCGACGGCGATGGGCTACTCCGCCTGGGCCCGGTTCTGGAAGGTCGAGTTCCCGCTCGCCGGACCCGTGCTCCTCTCGGGACTGCGCGTGGTCACCGTCAGCACGGTCAGCCTCGTGACGGTCGGCGCCGTGCTCGGCATCCAGAGCCTGGGGCTCCTCTTCACCGACGGCTTCCAGCGCGGCATCACGGGGGAGATCGTCTCGGGCATCGTCCTCACCATCGCGCTGGCGCTCGCGCTCGACGCGCTCCTGGTCCTCCTCGGCCGCCTGCTGATGCCGTGGACCGCGGCCGACCGCGCCCGCTCGGCGCGCAGGGCGCCGGCCGACCGGACGGCGGTGTCGGCGTGAACCTCATCCTCGACGCGTTCGCCTGGATCGGCGATCCGGAGCACTGGACCGGGATCTACGGGATCCCCACCCGCGTGGCGCAGCACCTGGGCATCAGCCTGCTCGTGCTCGTGATCGCCGCGGTGATCGCGATACCGATCGGCTACCTCATCGGCCACACCGGCAAGGGCAAGGGCATCGCCGTCCCGGTCGCGGGCGGACTGCGCGCCCTGCCGACGCTGGGCGTCCTGGTGCTCGCGGCCATGAGCCTCGGACTCGGGCTCGGCGCGCCGCTGATCGCGCTCGTGATCCTGGCGATCCCGTCGATCCTCGCCGGCGCCTACTCCGGCCTCGAGGCGGTCGACCGGCGCACCGTCGACGCCGCCCGCTCGGTCGGCATGACGGAGTGGCAGATCCTCACGAAGGTCGAGATCCCGCTCGGGCTGCCGCTGCTGATGGGCGGCCTCCGCTCGGCGACGCTGCAGATCATCGCCACCGCCACGCTCGCCGACTTCATCGGCGCAGGCGGCCTCGGCCGCTACATCTTCCAGGGCGTGAAGGCGGGGGACTACCCGCAGATGCTCGCCGGGTCGATCATCGTCATCGTGCTCACTCTGATCAGCGAGGTCGTCTACGCCGTCCTCCAGCGGGTGGCCGTCCCGCGCGGAGTGGTCCTGGGTCTCGCCGGCAGCGCCGCCGGCCGTTCGAGCATCCGCGCCTCGTCGCCCCGACGACGCGCGGTGGTGGGGAATCCCACCGAGGAGAGGAAATAGCAATGTTCACAGCACACTTCACGAAGGGCCGTGTCGCGCTGGGCGCACTCGCGGTCGGTGCCGTCGTGGCACTGGCAGGGTGTTCCTCGAGCGATCCGCTGGACGAGGGATCGGGTGCCGCCGAGGGCGGCGACACGATCGTCATCGGCTCGCAGGACTACTACTCGAACGAGATCATCGCCGAGATCTACGCGCAGGCGCTGGAGGACGGCGGCTTCACCGTGCAGCGCGACTTCCGCATCGGCCAGCGCGAGATCTACCTCCCCGAGATCGAGAGCGGATCGATCGACGTCTTCCCCGAGTACGGCGGCAGCCTGCTCCAGGCGCTCGAGCCCGACACGACCGCGACCACGGCCGACGACGTGTACTCGGCTCTGACCGAGGCGCTGCCCGACGGCCTGCGCGCTCTGGACGCGGCCGACGCCAGCGACCAGAACTCGTACACCGTGACCCAGGCCTTCGCCGACCAGTGGGGCCTCACCGACATCGCCTCGCTCTCCTCGGTGACCGACCCGATCGTGCTGGGCGGCAACTCCGAGCTGCAGACCCGCCCCTACGGACCGGACGCGCTGCTCGAGAAGTACGGCGTCGAGACCACCTTCCAGGCGATCGAGGACAGCGGCGGATCGACCACCGTCGACGCGCTGACCAGCAACCAGATCCAGCTGGCGAACATCTACACCGCCGACCCGAACATCGAGTCGAACGACCTGCTGCCCCTCGAGGACCCGGACGGCCTGTTCGTGGCCGACAACGTGGTGCCGATCGTCTCCGACAAGGTCGAGGACGACGCGGCCGAGGTCCTGAACGAGGTCAGCGCGAAGCTGACCGCCGAGGACCTGGTCTCGCTGAACTCCGAGAGCGTCAACGAGCAGAAGTCGGCCGCGTCCATCGCGACCGAGTGGCTCACCTCGGCCGGCCTGCTGGGCTGACCCGGGGCACGATGCCCTGATCGGCTCCGGCCGATCGCACCGCGCAGAGGCGCGTCACTCGTCGAGGTGGCGCGCCTCTGCTCGTGAGAGCAGCTTCTTGCCGCCGACGACGAGCAGGACGAAGAGCACGATCACGCCGACGAAGAGGTAGCCGGCCCAGTGCAGCGTGTCCGCGAGCTCGCGGTACCCGCCGGCGACGGCCGTGCCGACCCCGACGTACGCGAAGGACCAGATGACGCACGCGGGCGTCGTCCACGCCATGAACGTGCGGTACGACATGCCGCTCATCCCGACCGTGAGGGGGATGAGCGAGTGCAGCACCGGGAGGAAGCGGGAGAGGAACACCGCGATCCCACCCCGCCGGGCGAGGTAGCGCTCGGCGCGCAGCCAGTTCTTCTCGCCGAGGCGCCGCCCCAGGCGCGAGGCGCGGATCCGCGGCCCGAAGAAGCGGCCGAGCGCGAAGCCGACCGACTCGCCTCCGAGCGCCCCGAGGATCACCGTGAGGGCGAGCGCCAGGAACTGCAGGGGAGTGGTGACGCCGGTCGCGCTGACGATGACGACCGTGTCGCCGGGCACGATCAGCCCCGCGAGGATCGTCGTCTCGAGGAAGATCGCGAGGCCCGCCAGGAGCGTGCGCCACACGGGCGGCACCGCGACGACGAAGTCGAGGATCGCACTCAGCGCGTCGTTCATCCGGACCCGGGCCTCAGCGCACGCGCTTGAGCAGCGCCCAGAAGGTCTCGACGATCGAGCCCATGTCGACGGAGTCGTCCAGGAGCCACTGCACCTGCAGTCCGTCGGAAAGGGCGATGATCATGCGCGCGGCGGTCTCGGGGTCGACGTCCTCGGCGATGAGGCCCTCGCTCTGGTCCTCGCGCACCCGTGACGCGAGCGTCTCGGTGACCGTGCGGTAGCGCTCGAGGAAGAACGGGTGCGCGGGGTGGGACTGGTCCGTCCCCTCGGCCGAGAGCGTGGCGTAGAGGTGGACGAGGCCGGGCACGTCGCTGTTGTGCCGGATGAGCCGCACCAGCTGCTCGATCGCGGCGTCGCCGGTGCGCCCCAGATCGTAGGCGGCACTGTCGAGCTCGTCGCGCTTGCGGAGGACCTCGGCGAAGAGCTCCTCCTTCGAGTCGAAGTAGTGCAGCAGACCCGCCTGCGTGAGGCCCACCGCCTCCGAGATCTCGCGCAGCGAGGCCTTCCGGTACCCCTGGCGCGAGAACACCTCGAGTGCGGTCTGCAGGATCTCCTCGCGCTTGGCGACACCCTTGGCGTAGCTCCCCTTGCTCGGCATGGCTAAAGCGTACGGGGCGTCGCAGGGCGAGCGGTGCGCGGGCGCTGGTGCCGGCGTCAGGTGCGGCGAACGGATGTTCACCGCTCCCGTGCGGTTCGTGCAACCTGGGAATCCACCGAGACTGAATGAGCGGGTTCCTCAGGTTCGACGATCCAGCGGAGTCGCTCGCCGTCGAGAGGAGTGCGGCAGCGGCTCCGACGGCGGGGAGGGCCGTTCGCCCGTCGCCCGGCGGTGGTGTCCCTCGACGTCGAGACACTCCCTCTCGACGTCGACAGACCTCCTGCACGCGGGCGTCGAGACGAGCTCGCCGACGGCCCGCGGAAGGGTGTCGTCGGAGGGGGCCCATGGGCCGCACATCCGCTCCAGTACTGGGATCGGAGGGTATCCGGCCCTCGTCGCCGACCTAGGCTCGGGGCCGTGAACGAACTCCTGGATCCGCTCCTGCTGTCGAGGTGGCAGTTCGGCCTGACGACGATCTACCACTTCCTCTTCGTGCCGCTGACGATCGGCATGGCGCTCACCGTCGCGATCTTCCAGACCGCCTGGGTGCGCACCTCGAAGATCCACTACCTGCAGCTCACCAAGTTCTTCGGGAAGCTCTTCCTGATCAACTTCGCCATGGGCGTGGTCACCGGCATCGTCCAGGAGTTCCAGTTCGGCATGAACTGGAGCGACTACTCCCGTTTCGTCGGCGACGTGTTCGGCGCTCCGCTGGCCTTCGAGGGGCTGCTCGCGTTCTTCCTCGAGGCGACGTTCATCGGCCTCTGGATCTTCGGCTGGGCCAAGCTGCCCGAGAAGCTCCACCTCGCGACCATCTGGCTCACCTCGCTCGGCACGACGCTCTCGGCCTACTTCATCATCGCCGCGAACGCGTTCATGCAGAATCCGGTCGGCTTCCGGATCAACGAGGCGAAGGGCCGCGCCGAGCTGACGGACATCTGGGCGCTGCTCACGAACAAGGTCGCGCTCGCCGCGTTCCCGCACACGATCTTCGCCTGCTTCATGGTCTCGGCCGCGGTCATCATCAGCGTCGCCGCCTACCACCTCTCGCGCAGCCAGCACCTCGAGACCATGCGCCCGGCGCTGAAGTTCGGCGCCTGGATGATGCTCGTCAGCGGCGGACTCACCCTCCTCACCGGAGATCAGCTCGGCCTCGCCATGGTCGACACGCAGCCGATGAAGATGGCCGCGGCCGAGGCGCTCTACCGCACCTCGACCGGCGTCGACGCCTCGTTCTCGGTCTTCACCTGGGGCACGCCCGACGGCGCCAGCGAGCTGTTCTCGATCCGCATCCCCTACCTGCTCTCCTTCCTCTCGACCCACACCTTCACCGGCACCGTCGAGGGCATCAACGACCTGCAGGCGCAGTACGAGCAGGTCTACGGCCCCGGCGACTACACGCCGATCATCTGGGTCACCTACTGGTCGTTCCGCTGGATGATGGCGCTCGGCGTCCTCGCCATCGGCGTCGCCGCCGCCGGCCTCTGGTTCACCCGCAAGGGCCGCGAGCCGAAGCAGTGGATGTGGAGGATCGCGATCTGGGCCGCTCCGCTGCCCCTCTTCGCGATGATCGTCGGCTGGGTCTTCACCGAGATGGGCCGCCAGCCGTGGCTGGTCTTCGGCCTGCTGAAGACGGCCGACGGCGTCTCTCCCGGCGTCAGCGGAGTCGAGGTGCTGATCTCGCTCCTCTCCTTCACCGCCATCTACGGCGCTCTCGCCGTCGTGGAGTTCCGGCTCATCAAGCGCGCGGCCCAGGCCGGACCCGACGACGCTCCCGAGGTCGACGAGGAGAGCGGTCGCCCGCAGCTCGTCGGCACCGTCTACTAGGAGGCACCCGTGGATCTCCCCACACTCTGGTTCTGGATCGTCGCCGCGTTCTTCATCGGCTACTTCGTCCTCGACGGCTTCGACTTCGGCGTCGGCATGTCGCTCCCGTTCCTCGGTCGCGACGACACCGACCGCCGCGTCCTGATCAACACGATCGGGCCGGTCTGGGACCTCAACGAGACCTGGGTCATCGTCGCGGGCGCGGCCATGTTCGCGGCGTTCCCGGAGTGGTACGCGACGCTCTTCAGCGGGTTCTACCTGCCGCTGCTGCTGATCCTGCTCGCTCTGATCGCGCGCGGCGTCTCGTTCGAGTACCGCCACCAGCGTCCGGAGGCGCAGTGGAAGTCGCGGTTCGACCGGATGATCGTGGTCGGCTCGGCGCTGCCCGCGTTCCTCTGGGGAGTCGCCTTCGCGAACATCGTGCAGGGCGTGCCGCTGGACGCCGACCACAACTACATCGGCACGGTCTTCGACCTGCTGAACCCGTACGCGCTCCTGGGCGGACTGACGACCCTCCTGCTGTTCTTCACCCACGGAGTGGTCTTCGTCTCGCTCAAGACCGACGGAGAGATCCGCGAGCGGGCGCGACGGCTGGCGACGAAGGCTGGGCTCGTGACCATCGTGGTCGCGGCGGTGTTCCTCGCCTGGACGAACCTGCAGTCGGGCAACGGCCCCTCGTGGCTGCTCTCCCTCGCCGCCGCCGCCGCGCTGATCCTGGCGTGGCTCGCGAACATCCGGGGGAGGGAGGGACGCGCGTTCGCCCTGCTCGCCGGCACGATCGCCCTCGCGGTGCTCGCGCTGTTCACCACGCTGTTCCCGGCGGTCATGCCCGCGTCGAACGACGTCGCGAACAGCCTCACGATCGAGAACGCGTCGAGCACCCCGTATACGCTGACGGTCATGAGTTGGACCGCCCTGGTGTTCGTGCCGCTCATCGTCGGCTACCAGGCCTGGACCTACTGGATCTTCCGCAAGCGCATCACCCGGACGCAGATCCCGGTGGACGCGCACTGACGTGAACGCCCCTCGTCCGTGAAGCCTCTCGATCCGCGGCTGCTCCGCTACGCCCGCGCCGCACGCCTGTTCCTCGTGCTCGGCGGCGCCCTCGCACTCGCCCGCACGCTGGGCACGATCGCGTTCGCGTGGCTGGTCGCGCAGCTCGTGTCGGGAGCGGTCGACGGGCGCTCGGCCCGGGAGCTCGCTCCGCTGCTCGGCGCGCTGCTCGCCGTGATCGCCGCGCGGGCGGCCCTGGCGTGGGCGACCGAGGTGAACGCGGTGCGCGGCGGAGTGGGGGCCAAGGCGCAGCTGCGCGCGGCGGTGCTCGAGGCCCTCGTGGCGCTCGGTCCGTCGGGGCGGCCGGCCGGCGGCTCCGGCGGCGTCGTCGCGCTGCTGGGCGGCGGGCTCGACGCGCTGGACGGCTACTTCGCCCGCTACCTGCCGCAGCTGATCGCGACGGCGGTCACGACTCCGATCCTCGTCGGGGTGGTGCTGCTCGCGGATCCGCTCAGCGCGCTGTTCCTGATCGTGACGCTGCCGCTCATCCCGGTCTTCATGATCCTGATCGGCTGGGCGACGCAGGCGGTGCAGAAGCGCCAGTGGGATCGGCTCCAGGCGCTCGCGTCGGGGTTCGTCGACACGGTCGGCGGACTCGCGACGCTCAAGATCTTCGGCCGGGCCGAGCGCCAGTCGGCGCGGATCCGCACGCTGACGGAGGACTACCGCGTGCACACGATGAAGGTGCTGCGGGTGACCTTCGTGAGCGGATTCGTGCTCGAGCTGGCCGGTTCGCTCTCGGTCGCCCTCGTCGCGGTCTCGATCGGCCTGCGGCTCGTCGACGGCTCGCTGGCGCTGGCGGTCGGGCTCTTCGTGCTCGTGCTGGCGCCGGACGTGTTCCTGCCGGTCCGCCAGGTCGGCGCCGAGTTCCACGCGGCGGCGGACGGCGTGCAGGCGGCGGACGAGGCGTTCGCGGTGATCGAGCGGGCGGCACTGCTGCCCGCGGTGGCCGGAGGCACGGCGACGCGCGGCGACCTCGAGCTGCGCGGCGTCTCGGTCGACGACGGCTCGGGCCGCGTGCTCGCGCCGGTCGACGCGACCTTCGCCGTCGGCACGATCACCGCGGTCACCGGAGCGAGCGGCTCGGGCAAGTCGACCCTCCTCGCGGTCCTCGCCGGGTTCGTGGCCGCCGAGGGGACCGTGCTGCTCGGCGGGGAGCCGGTCGCGCCCGCCGCCGTCCGCGACCGGATCGCCTGGGCGGGGCAGCGCGCCGATCTGCTGCCGGGCACGGTCGCCTCGAACGTCATTC
Organism: Rathayibacter caricis DSM 15933; assembly: GCF_003044275.1. Lineage (NCBI taxonomy): Bacteria > Bacillati > Actinomycetota > Actinomycetes > Micrococcales > Microbacteriaceae > Rathayibacter > Rathayibacter caricis. The sequence goes on from NZ_PZPL01000001.1 coordinate 2,709,649, forward strand.
TGGGCGCGCGATCGGTCGATCCCGCGCTCCTCGACCGCGCACTCCGGCTCGCCGCCGTGGACGTCGGTCCGACGCGCCGCGTCGACGCGGAGGGCACCGGGCTCTCGGGGGGTCAGAGCGCGCGCGTCGCCGTCGCCCGCGCGATCCACCGGCTGCTCGGGCGCGACGGCGTCCTGCTCCTGCTCGACGAGCCGACAGCGGCGCTGGACGACGCGACGGAGCGGCGGCTCCTCGCGGGGCTCCGCGCGCTGGCCGGCGAGGGCGCGACCGTGATCGTCGCCACGCACCGCCCCGCCACGATCGCCGCCGCCGACGCCGTGCTCGCGCTCTCGAGTGCCGAGGCGGTGCTCCGGTGAGGCGCGCCGACGTCCTCCGCGCCGCGATGCCGCCGGCCCGCCGCTTCCTCCCCGGACTCTCGTTCGGACTGCTCTCCTCGGCCTCGGTCGTCGCCCTGCTGGCCTGCTCGGCCTGGCTGATCGTCCGCGCGGCGGAGCAGCCGCCCATCCTCTTCCTGTCGATGGCGGTCGTCGGGGTGCGCGCCTTCGCGCTCGCGCGCGCGTTCTTCCGCTACCTCGAGCGGCTCATCGGCCACGACGCGGCGTTCCGCGCGCTCGCGGAGCTGCGGGCGGGCGTCTACGAGCGGCTCGTCCCGGTCGCTCCCGACGGACTCGGCCGCGTGCGCCGCGGAGACCTCGTCTCGCGGGTCGTCGCGGACGTCGATGCGCAGCAGGACGTGCCGCTGCGGATCGTGCAGCCGCTCGTCGTGGCGCTCGTCGTGTCGATTCTCGCGGTGGTGGGCGTCTGGCTCCTGCTCCCGGCCGCCGCGGTCGTGCTCCTCGCGCTCCTCCTGCTGGCGTTCGGGGCGGGAGCGGTCGGCTCCGGTCTCGTGTCGGCGCGCGCCGACCGCGAGCTCGCGCCGCTGCGCGGAGAGCTGGCCGAGCGCCTCAACCTCCTCGTCACCCGTCTCGACGTGCTGATCGCGTTCGATGCGGCCGACCGTGCCGTGGCCGACGTGGCGGAGGCGGAGGAGGCGCTCACCCGTGCCGCCCGCCGCCGTGCCGCGTCGGCGGGACTCGCCGCCGCGGTGCTCGCGCTGTGCTCGGGAGGCGCGGTGTGGGCGTCGCTCGCCCTCGGCATCCCGTCTGTGGACGCCCTCGGCGGGCCGGCGCTGGGCGTCCTCGCCCTGGTGCCGCTCGCCGTCTTCGAGGTGGCCGCCGCCGCCCCGCTCGCCGTGCAGTCGGCGCGCACCGCGCTCTCGAGTGCTCAGCGCCTCGCGGACCTCGACCGCGAGGCGTCGTCACCCGACCTCGCGACCGACGCTGACGTCGATCCGCTCGTTCCCGACCCGCACGGATCGGATCTCGTGCTGCAGGACCTCTCGGTGTCCTGGCCCGGCTCCCCGGCGCCCGCGCTCACGCACGTGTCGCTCGAGCTGCGAGCGGGCGAGCGGATCCTCGTGACCGGCTCGAGCGGATCCGGCAAGACCACGCTCGCGCACGCCCTCGTGCGCTTCCTCGACTACTCCGGCTCGTACCTCGTCGGCGGAGTCGAGGCGCGGACGCTCCCGCAGGCCCGGGTGCGCCGGCTGGTCGGCCTCGTCGAGCAGCAGCCCTACCTGTTCGACGACACGATCCGGCAGAACCTGCTCTTCGCGCGGCCCGCCGCCGACGAGGAGGAGCTCCTGTCGGTGCTGGACCGTGTCGGGCTCGGTGGGTGGACCGCGTCCCGCGGAGGGATCGACGCACGGGTCGGGGAGCGCGGCTCCCTCGTGTCCGGCGGGCAGGCGCAGCGCCTCGCCCTCGCGCGGGCGCTGCTGGCCGACTTCCCCGTGCTGGTGCTCGACGAGCCGACCGCCTCGGTCGACGCTCCGGTCGCGGATGCGCTGCTCGCCGATCTGCTCGCCGCGGCGCGGGGCCGCACGGTCGTCCTGATCGCGCACCGCGTGGATCCGTCGTTCGTGTTCGACCGGCGCGTCGCCGTGACCGACGGGACCGCCGTCAGCTCCTGACGCGCGCCGCAGCTCGGGCGAGCATCCCGCCCTCGTCGGCCCACCGGTCGAGCACCGCGTCCATCCGCCGTCGTGCTCGGTCGTCGAGGGCGGCGCGCAGCGGGCGCACGACGTCGGCCGCGAGAGGATCGACGAGCTCGGGCACGCGCCCGTCGCGGACGAAGCCCTCGAGCCGAGTGAGGTCCGACGCGCGCAGGAGCGCGACGCGCGACTGGAGCAGGACGACGGCCGCGAGGCGGTGCTCGAAGACGGGCGGGTCCCAGAGCTCCGAGGAGAGCGCGGTGACGTCGTCGTGCGTCAGGCCGCGGAACTTGTTCAGCGCGTCGCGGACGCCGCCGCGGACGGCGCCGACGGACGCCCCGGTCGCGTCGAGGCCGTGACCGAGCCGCTCGCGCACGTCCTGCGCCCGCCACTGATCGCCCTCGTAGGCGAGCACCTGGCGGAGGAAGTCACCGGGCCCGCTCATCCCTCCATTCTGCGTCGATCCGGAGGGCCTCGTGGACACCCGCGGCGGCGGACGTCAGGGGAGGGGGCGACGCAGCGCGTCCAGGCGACGGCGCCACGAGTCGAGCCGGCCCGGCTCCGCGGCGAGCGCCGGCCCGCCGACCCACGAGGTCGCCAGGCGCGCGCCGTGCAGCGCGTTGACGACCCACACCTCGCGGCCGTCGAGCGACTCCGGCTCGGTCGGCGCCTCGAGCACGTCGACGCCGAGCGCGCCCGCGAGCACCGAAATCGTGCGGGCGGTGACGCTGCGCACCCGGGGGCTCGTGGGCGGAGGGAGGACGAGGGTGTCGCCGAGCCACCACAGGACCGCGCTGGTCGCGCCGTCGAGGATCGCACCGTCCGCGTCGAGGATCACGGCCTCGTCGGCTCCGTTCGCGATCGCCCGCTGCCGCAGCAGCGCGAGCCGGGCGATGTCGGGTCCCTTCCACTCCGGCACCCGCCGCGGATCCACAGGACTCGTCCACAGCACGACCGAGCGGGTGCGCGGCGGTGCCGGTCGCAGGCGCAGGTGCAGTCCGGCGGAGTCGAGCTCGACGCGGGGGAAGTGGTCGCCGGTGCGGGGGAGGGCGGCGACGGACGCGTCGAAGAACGCGCCCGCGTCGTCCGGTCCGTCCGCCGCCCGGACGGCGTCGAGGAAGCGCTCGCGGTGCAGCTCGAGACCGCGCACGCGGCCCTCCGAGACGAGCCACGAGTCGGCGGCCAGCAGCGCCGCCGCGCCGGGTTCGCGCGGGGAGGCGAGCTCACGCCCGTCCCAGTCCCGCACCTGCTCGCCGTCCACGACGGCCTACGCTAGCCCAGTGGTCGGCGCCCTGCTCTCCGATGGCCTGCACGAGGTCGTCCTGCCGTGGGTCGACCCCGAGCGGGCGTTCCTCGCCCTCTACCGCGAGGCGGACGCCGCCTTCTGGCTCGACTCCGGCCCCGACGCGGTCGCCGGTCGCTCCTACCTCGGGTCCTGCCGCCCCTCCGACGCGATCGTCGTCGAGGCCGGCCACGACGTGTCCGCGGCACTCGCCCGGGTGGAGGCGGAGTCGACCGGTCGCGACCGCGCGCTCGGTCGCTACGGCCACCTCTCCTACGAGGCGGGCGCGCCCTTCGTGTCCCTGCCCGCCGTCGGAGCGACCGAGGGCGATCCGCCCGCGCTGGTCCTGCTCCGCGGCGACCCCGTGCTCGAGTTCGACCACGCCGCCCGCACGCTGCGCGTCGTGGCGACGGCGGAGCGGCGAAGGGAGGCGGACCGCCTGATCGCGGCCCTGGCGGCGCTCGCCGACGAGCCGCTGGGGGATCCCGCTCCCGCCGAGCCCGTCGCCTCCGTGCGCCGCCGGCACGACCGCGCCGCCTACTCCGCTCTCATCGCGCGCTGTCAGGCCGCGATCCGCGCGGGCGACGCCTACCAGCTCTGCCTCACGAACGAGGTCGTCGTGGAGGGACGCTTCGACCCCGTCGAGTGCTACCGGCGCCTGCGCCGCTCGAGCCCCAGCCATCACGGCGGGCTGATCCGCTTCGGGGGCCGGGCTCTCGTGAGCGCGTCGCCCGAGCGCTTCCTGACGCGCGAGGCGGGCGGCCGCGCGGCGACGCATCCGATCAAGGGGACCCGGCCCCGTGGCCGCGACGCCGCGGAGGACGACGCCCTGCGCGCCGAGCTGCTGGCGAGCGTCAAGGAGCGGGCCGAGAACGTCATGATCGTCGATCTGGTCCGCAACGACCTCGCGCGCATCGCCGAGCCGGGCTCCATCCGCGTCGACCGGCTGCTGGAGGTCGAGACCTACCCGCACGTGCACCAGCTCGTCAGCGAGGTGTCGGCGCTGCCCGCGGAGGGGATCGGCGTCGCCGGCCTGATCGCCGCGACGTTCCCGGCCGGCTCGATGACGGGGGCGCCGAAGCGGCGGGCCGTGGAACTCCTCCGGGAGTGGGAGGACGGACCGCGCGGCGTCTACTCCGGAGCCTTCGGCCGCCTCGGCTCGGACGGCTCGATCGACCTCGCCATGACCATCCGGAGCCTCGTGATCGAGCAGGATCGCGCGCGCCTCGGCACCGGCGGCGGCATCACCGCACTCTCGGTGCCCGAGGAGGAGGTCGAGGAGACGCTGCTCAAGGCGCGCGCCCTGCTCGCCGTGCTCGGAGTGCCCCGCGAGGTCGCGGAGGATTCGTCGCCCGGTCGCTGAGGGCCAGTAGGGTTGTTCGTCGGACGCCGCCCCCGACGGGCGCTGCGCGTCCGATCCCACCCTGATGAAGTAGGACACACCTGTGGCAGACGAGACCTCCCAGCAGACCGGCGCGAACGACGAGGACCGCTACGACTTCCGCGCACTGCAAGAGAAGTGGCTCCCGATCTGGGAGGAGACCCGTCCGTTCTCGACGGACCTCCCCGACGACAAGCGCCCCCGCAAGTACGTGCTCGACATGTTCCCGTACCCCTCGGGCGACCTGCACATGGGCCACGCCGAGGCGTACGCGCTCGGCGACGTCATCGCGCGCTACTGGCGCCAGCAGGGCTTCAACGTGCTCCACCCGATCGGCTGGGACAGCTTCGGCCTGCCCGCCGAGAACGCCGCGATCAAGCGCGGACTGAACCCCCGCACCTGGACCTACGACAACATCGAGCAGCAGAAGCGCTCGATGAAGCGCTACGCCGCCTCCTTCGACTGGGACCGCGTCATCCACACGTCCGACCCGGACTACTACAAGTGGAACCAGTGGCTGTTCCTGAAGATGTACGAGAAGGGCTTGGCCTACCGCAAGGACAGCTGGGTCAACTGGGACCCGGTGGACCAGACCGTCCTCGCCAACGAGCAGGTCCTCGCCGACGGCACGTCCGAGCGCTCGGGCGCCGTCGTCGTGAAGAAGAAGCTCACCCAGTGGTACTTCAAGATCACCGACTACGCCGACCGCCTGCTCGACGACCTCAACCAGCTCGAGGGCTCGTGGCCGTCGAAGGTCATCGCGATGCAGCGCAACTGGATCGGCCGCTCCATCGGCGCCGACGTCGAGTTCGAGATCGAGGGCCGCGACGAGCGCGTCACCGTGTTCACGACGCGTCCCGACACCCTCTACGGCGCGACGTTCATGGTCGTCGCCCCCGACTCCGATCTCGCCACCGAGCTGGTCGAGGGATCCGAGCCGGAGCTGCGCGACGCGTTCCGCTCGTACCTCGAGAAGGTGCAGAAGTCGAGCGAGATCGAGCGCCTCACCGCCGACCGCCCCAAGACCGGCGTGTTCCTCGGCCGCTACGCGATCAACCCGGTGAACGGCGAGCGCCTGCCGATCTGGGCCGCCGACTACGTGCTGTCCGACTACGGCCACGGCGCGGTCATGGCCGTGCCCGCGCACGACCAGCGCGACCTCGACTTCGCCCGCGCGTTCGACCTGCCGGTCCGCGTCGTCGTCGACACCTCCGCCCCCGTGACCGGTGCGATCCCCGTGATCCCCGAGGACCCGGAGGAGCTCGCTGCTCTCGAGGCGCGCTACTCGGCCGACCCCGCGATCACCGGCGAGGCGCTGACCGGCGACGGCCGCCTGATGAACTCCGGCCCGCTCGACGGGCTCTCCAAGCGCACCGCCATCGAGCGCGTGATCAAGCTGCTCGAGGAGCGCGGCCGCGGCCGCTCGGCGAAGAACTACCGCCTGCGCGACTGGCTGATCTCGCGCCAGCGCTACTGGGGCACGCCCATCCCGATCATCCACGGCGAGAACGGCGAGCTGATCCCCGTGCCCGAGGACCAGCTGCCGGTGGTCCTCCCGCCGACCGAGGGCCTCGACCTGCAGCCCAAGGGCTCGTCGCCGCTGGGCGCGGCGGAGGACTGGGTGAACGTGCCCAACCCGGTCGACGGCAGCCCCGCGCGCCGCGACCCGGACACGATGGACACGTTCGTCGACTCCTCCTGGTACTTCCTCCGCTTCCTGTCGCCGAACGACGACACGCAGGCGTTCGATCCGAAGCTCGCGGAGAAGTGGGCGCCCGTCGACCAGTACGTCGGAGGCGTGACCCACGCGATCCTGCACCTGCTCTACGCGCGGTTCATCACCAAGGTGCTCTTCGACCTCGGCTACGTGTCCTTCACCGAGCCGTTCACGGCGCTGCTCAACCAGGGCATGGTGCAGATGGACGGCGCCGCGATGTCGAAGTCCAAGGGCAACATCGTGCGCCTGTCGGAGCAGCTCGACGAGTACGGCGTCGACGCCGTGCGCCTGACCATGGCGTTCGCCGGCCCGCCCGAGGACGACATCGACTGGGCCGACGTCTCGCCGTCGGGCAGCGCGAAGTTCCTCGCGCGCGCCTGGCGCCTCGCGAAGGACGTCACCTCGAAGCCCGACATCGAGTGGAAGAACGGAGACGCCGCGCTCCGCCGCCAGACGCACCGCTTCCTCTCGGAGTCGCCCTCGCTGATCGAGGCGTTCAAGTTCAACGTCGTCGTCGCGCGTCTGATGGAGCTCGTCAACGCGACCCGCAAGACGATCGACTCGGGTGCCGGAGGCGGCGACGCCGCGGTGCGCGAGGCCGCCGAGGTCATCGCGATGGCGCTCAACCTGTTCGCGCCCTACACGGCCGAGGACATGTGGAGCCGCCTGGGCTACCAGGGCCCCGTCGCGCACGTCGTCTGGCGCAAGGCCGACCCGACGCTGCTCGTCGAGGAGAAGGTCACCGCGATCCTCCAGGTCGACGGCAAGGTCCGCGACCGCCTCGAGGTGTCGCCCAAGATCTCGTCGGACGAGCTCGAGGAGAAGGCGCGGGCCACGGCCGGCGTCGCGCGTGCTCTCGTCGGCCGCGAGGTCGTCAAGGCGATCGTGCGGGCGCCGCGCCTCGTGAACCTGGTGACGAAGGCCGTCTAGCCCGTCCTCTCGAAGGGGCTCCTCCACAGCGGAGGAGCCCCTGCGTCGTCCACGGATCGTCGCGGTGCGGCCGCTCCGGGCCGCGTCGCGCTCCTACCGTTCTCGGATGCAGACGAGCGACGGGACGGACGACCTCGCACTCCTGCTGCGCCCGCGGCGCTCTCGCGCGCGCTGGCGGATGGGGATGGGTGCCGCCGTCGTGCTCGTCCTCGCGGCGGCCGTGATCGCCGTGCTCCTGGCCGGGGCTCAGGCGAGCGGCAGGAGCCGCGTGCTGCCGGTGGCGTCGTCCGCCGGTACCGCGCCGCCCTCCGAGGCGGCCACGACCGGTCCGCCGACGCTGTACGTGCACGTCGCGGGGGAGGTGGTCGCTCCGGGGCTCTACCTGATGAAGGAGGGAGCACGCGTCGCGGACGCGCTCGCGGCGGCCGGAGGGCTGACCGAGGAGGCGGAGAGCTACGCGGTGAACCTCGCACGACGGATCGTCGACGGGGAGCAGCTGATCGTGCCCGAGGTCGGTGCGGCCCCCGCGCCGGGAGCGGTTCCCGGCGCCGTCGCCGGCTCGGGCCCGATCAGCCTCAGCACGGCGACGGCCGCCCAGCTCGAGGAGCTGCCCGAGGTGGGTCCGGCGACCGCGTCGAAGATCATCGCCTACCGCGAGGCGAACGGTCCCTTCGCGTCCGTCGATCAACTGCTCGAAGTCCCCGGGATCGGCGAGAAGACGCTCGAGGGCTTCCGCGACCAGGTGGCGCCGTGAGGGCGGCGGATCTGCGGCTGCTCCCGGTGGCCGTGCTGACCTGGACGGCGGCCGCGCTCAGCGGACTGCTGCCGGTCTCGATCGTGCTCAAGGCCGGCCCGGGGATCCTGCTCGCGGCCTGGGCCGCCGTCGCCCTCCTCCTCGTGCTCCTCGTCCTCCTCGCGGGTCGGCGGACGCTCCTCGCCGTCCTCGCGGTCCCGGCGGCGGGAGCGGCCCTCGCGATCACCGCGGTCGTCCTCTCGGCACCGGGTGCGCATCCGGAGCCGCTCGTCGAGGCTGCCGAACGGCGCACCCGGATCGCGCTCGAGATCCGGGTCGAGACCGCGGCGCGCCCGCTCGCGACGGGCGGCGTCTGGTTCGACGCCGTCGCGCTCTCGATCGACGCCGAGGAGATCGCCGCGCCCGTGAGGGTCTTCCTGGCGGAGCCGGGAGGGCGCGTCCCGGTCGGCTCCGAGCTCCTGCTGGAGGCACGGGCCGACGGCGGACCCCGGGACCCCGTGGGGGAGCGCACGCTCGTCACGGCGTCCGGGATCCTCGACCGGAGCGCGCCGACGGGGATCGCCGCCGTCGCGGAAGTGCTGCGCTCGAGCTTCCTCGAGCGCACGGCCGTCCTCGGCGGTGACGTGGCGGGTCTGCTGCCCGGTCTCGCGACGGGCGACACGACCGCGCTCACCGCCGACCTCGAGGAGGACATGCGGACGGCCTCCCTCACCCACCTGACCGCGGTCTCCGGCGCGAACTGCGCGGTCGTGGTCGTCGCCGGCTGGCTGCTGGCGTCGCTGCTCGGCGTGAACCGGCTCCTCCGCACCCTCAGCGCCCTGCTCGCCCTCGCCGCCTTCGTCGTCCTCGTCACCCCCGAGCCGAGCGTCGTCCGGGCGGCGACGATGGCGACCGTCGTGCTGCTGGCCCGTCTGGGGAGGCGGTCGGGAGCCGCGGTGCCGGCGCTGCTGGCGAGCGTCGTCCTGCTCGTGATCGCCGATCCGGCCATCGCGGGGAAGCTCGGCTTCGTGCTGTCGGTGCTGGCCACGGCCGGTCTGCTGCTGCTCGCGGAGCCGATCGCGCGCCGACTCGGCGAGGTGCTGCCCCGGCCCCTCGCACTCGTGCTCGCCGTGCCGACGGCCGCCCAGCTCGCCTGCCAGCCCGTCGTGCTGCTGGTGGATCCCACCGTCCCCGTCTACGGAGTCCTGGCGAACCTGCTCGCCGAACCGGCGGCTCCTCTCGCGACGGGGCTCGGACTGATCGGGTGCCTGCTGGCGCCGTGGTGGCCGTGGGGGGCCGATGCGGCCATCCGCTTCGCCGCGGTGCCGACCTGGTGGATCGCGTCGATCGCCCGCGCGGTGTCGAGCTGGCCGATGCCCCGGCTCGCCTGGTGGCCCGGGCTCGCCGGGGTGCTCGCCCTCACCGTGCTGACCGTCCTCGCGCTGCTCCTGCTGACGCGGACGCGTCGCCTCGCAGTGCTGCGCCGCACGGTCGCGGCTGTGCTCGCCGCCCTGCTCGCGGGCACGGCGGCGACCGGAGTGGCTACGCCGCTGCTGCGCTCCGGTTCCGTTCCCCAGGACTGGCGGGTCGCGATGTGCGATGTGGGCCAGGGCGACGCGATCCTCCTCCGGGGCGACGGGGGAGTGCTGCTGGTCGACACGGGGCCGCTGCCGGAGCGTCTCGACGCCTGCCTGTCCCTGCTCGGGGTCGACCGGATCTCGATGCTCGTGCTGACGCACTACGACCTCGACCACGTCGGCGGGCTCGAGGCCGCGGCTCACCGGGTCGACTCCGCGCTCGTCGGTCCCTCCGCCGAGATCGGCGACGAGCGCGACCGGAGCGTCCTCCGCGACGCGGGGGCGGAGGTGCGCGAGACGGAGCAGGGCGAGGAGGGCGCCCTGGGGTCGCTCCGCTGGCGGGTCCTCTGGCCCGAGCGGGGCAGCTCCCTGCGGGGGAACGCGGCCAGCGTGACCCTGCGCGTCGACATCGGCCCCGATTCGGTCGGCGGGCCCCTGTCGATCGCCCTGCTGGGCGACCTGGGTGCGGAGGAGCAGGGGCGCCTCGCGCGGCTTCCGATCGGACCGGTCGACGTGGTCAAGGTCGCGCACCACGGCTCGGCGGATCAGGCGCCCGCCCTCTTTGACGCACTCGACGCCGGTGCCGGTCTCGTCTCCGTCGGCGCCGACAACGACTACGGGCATCCGGCGCCCTCGCTGCTGTCCCTCCTTGCCGGGCGCGGGGTCGAGGCGCTGAGGTCGGACGTCGAGGGTACGGTCGTCCTGGCTTCGCGCAGCGACGGGATAGCGGTGTGGGCGAGCGGTCCGACGGCCGTCCCCGCCGCCTCGGGCGGGCACGGGCAGACCGTAGGGTGGAGGGCGCTCGATCGGGCGGGCGACGGAAGGACGACGGCATGGCAGGCAGAGCCCCCGCGCGCGCGAAGGCGGCGCCCTCGAAGGCGGCGATCCCGCAGCTCGCCTGGAACGAGACGAGGCCCGCCCCCGTCGTCCTGATCACCGGACCCGAGCAGTTCCTCGCCGATCGCGCGCTGCGCTTCCTCCGCGACTTCCTCCGCGCCGAGGATCCGAGCCTCGAGGTCAGCGACATCGACGCCGGAGGCTACGCTCCCGGTGAGCTCCTGACGCTCGCGAGCCCCTCCCTGTTCGACGAGCCGCGTCTGCTGCGCGTCTCGAACGTCGAGAAGTGCACCGACGCCTTCCTGATCGAGGCGGTGGAGTACCTGTCGTCGCCCGCAGACGGAGCGACCGTGGTGCTGCGGCACGGCGGCGGCAACCGCGGCAAGAAGCTGCTCGACGCGATCCGCTCGGGCGCGGGCGGCGGCATCGAGATCGTCTGCGCCGAGCTCAAGCGCGAGAGCGACAAGGTCGACTTCGCCGTCGCCGAGTTCCGCTCCGCTGGCCGCACGGCGACGACCGGCGCGGTCCGAGCCCTCGTGTCGGCCTTCTCGGACGACCTCGACGAGCTCGCCTCCGCATGTCAGCAGCTGATCTCGGACGCCTCGGGCGAGATCACCGAGGCCACCGTCGCCCAGTACTACGGCGGCCGCGTCGAGACCACCGCGTTCACCGTCGCCGACGCCGCGATCGCGGGGCGGCACGGAGAGGCGCTGCTGGGCCTGCGCCACGCGCTGGCGTCCGGAGCGGACCCCGTGCCGATCGTCGCCGCCTTCGCGAGCAAGCTCCGCACCATGGCGAAGGTCGCCGGCTCCCGCGAGGGTTCCGGCCAGATCGCCTCGCGTCTCGGCCTCGCCCCCTGGCAGGTCGACCGCGCCCGCCGCGACCTGCAGGGCTGGACCGGCGACGGACTGGGCACCGCCATCGAGACCGTCGCCGACGCCGACGCGAACGTCAAGGGCGGCGGCCGCGACCCCGTCTACGCCCTCGAGCGCATGGTCTCCGTCATCTCCGCCCGCGGCCTGCACAACTGACGGGGGGTCTCGGTACGCCCCCGCGGGGCTACTCGACCACCGGATCCGGTGGCGGAGGCCCGGCGAGGCGCTGCTCCGTCCCACCCTCCCTCGCTGATCGAGTAGTCCGCGCAGCGGACGTATCGAGATCCCCGTCCTCCCGGAGTCGCCGGGTCTCGGTACGCCCCTGCGGGACTACTCGACCACCGGGTACGGCGGCGGAGGCCCGGCGAGGCGCTGCTCCGTCTCCCCTCTTCTGCTGATCGAGTAGTCCGCGCAGCGGACGTCTCGAGATCCCCGTCCTCCAGGACTCGTCGGGTCTCGAGACGCGCCTCCGGCGCCACCCGAAGGGCGGTCGCATCGTCCATCGAGCGCACCCCTCGACTTCCGAATCACCCCACGCCCCCGCAGGCGTACCCGACCCGCGCAGCGGGAGCCCTCCTCAACCAGCCTGCGCCCCCGCAGCGTCACCCTCGATCCGCGTGCGAGCGGATCGAGGTACGCGGAACGCAGGACGCTCCTCCCACCGCAACCACCCCGGGAAGCCGACCGCGCGACGAGCGACGAGGAACGAGGAGCTCGTCGACCGCGAAGCTGCAACGACGAAGGGTCCGGCCATCGGCCGGACCCTTCGTCGTTGCAGCGGAGCGCAGCGTTACAGCGCCGCGACCTGCTTCGCGATGGCCGACTTGCGGTTCGCGGCCTGGTTCTTGTGGATGACGCCCTTGCTGGCGGCCTTGTCGAGCTTCTTGGCGGCGAACGCGAGGGCGGTCGCGGCCTGGGCGGCGTCGCCGGAGGCGATGGCGGTGTGCACCGAGCGGACGGCGGTCTTGAGCTGGCTCTTGACGGCCTTGTTGCGCTCGTTCGCCTTCTTGTTGGTGAGGTTGCGCTTGATCTGCGACTTGATGTTTGCCACGTGGATTACCTTTTCTCGAATGTGCGTGTGTGCAGCCGGCTACTCGTCGGAGTGCCCCTTCCGGGCGGCGCGGGCCGTCCCGGTGCGACTGGAGGTCGCCGGCTTCTGATCACTCCACACACGTGCCGGTGGTGGAGCGCAAGCCAACAAGGAACTTTAGCGCACCCGTCCTCCCGCTTCAACCGCGCCCCGCCGCGGAGAAGCGGGCAGGGGCGCGGTCGGGCGATACGGTGATCAGTGATGCCACGTCTCGCCGATCACATCCCCGCGGTGCCGCCGTCCGGCATCCGCCGCCTCTTCGAGATCGCCCTCCGCCTCGAGGGCGTCACGTTCCTGTGCGTCGGCGAGCCCGACGTGCCGACTGCGCCGCACATCATCGAGGCCGCTCGTGCCGCGTGGGCGGCCGACGACACGGATTACGGACCCAACGGAGGCATCCCCGAGCTGCGGCGCGCGATCGTCGACAAGCTCGCCCGCGACAACGGCATCCGGGCGGACGTCGAGCAGGTCTGGCTGACCGTCGGCGCCACGCAGGCGCTCTACCAGGCGATGACGTTGACGCTGCGCGCGGGCGACGAGGTCCTCGTCCCGGATCCGGGCTACACCACGTTCACCATGAACGCGCGGATGATCGAGGCCGTCCCGGTGCCGTACACGCTCCGTCCCGAGAACGGCTTCCTCCCCGATCTCGACGAGCTCGAGCGCATCGTCACCGATCGCACCCGCGTGATCATCGTGAACAGCCCGTCGAATCCGCTCGGAGTCGTGCTCCCGCGCCCGCTGCTCGAGCGCCTCCTCGACTTCGCCCGGCGGCACGACCTGTGGATCATCAGCGACGAGGTCTACGAGTACTTCACCTACGGCCGCCCGCACACGAGCCTCGCGAGCATCGCGCAGGAGCTGGGCCACGACGACGACCGCGTCTTCAGCGTCTTCTCGTTCTCGAAGTCGTACGCGATGACCGGCGTGCGCGTCGGCTACCTCGTCACCCCGCCCGGGATGACCTCGACGATGGTCACCGTGCAGGAGGCGGCGATCAGCTGCGTCGCCTCTCCCGATCAGCGCGCGGCCCTCGCCGCTCTGACCGGTCCGCAGGAGGCGGTGGCGGAGGCCTCCGCGCACTACCTCGCGAACCTGCGGCTCGCCACGGCGATCCTCGACGAGCGCGGTATCCGCTTCCGCGAGCCCGAGGGCGCCTTCTACCTCTGGATCGACATGTCGCACGCGACCGGCGGCGACGTCGCCTCGTGGGTCGAGGCGTTCCTCCTCGAGACGCTCGTCGCCGTCGCTCCGGGCAGCGCCTTCGGTCGCACGGGCGAGGGCTGGATCCGGGTCTGCCTCGCGGCGGATCCGGCCGACATCGAGCACGGCCTGCGCACGCTGCCTGCTCCGGTCCGACCGTGAGTGCGGACGGGATCCTCGTGCGCCGCATGCGCGAGGACGAGCACGCGGCGGTGTCGCGACTCCGCCTCGCCGCGTACGCCCACGACTACGCACTGGGAGAGGAGTACGCGGCCGACGTCGCGGACGTCGCTCGGCACGATCGCGAGGGCGAGGTCTGGGTCGCCGAGGACCGCGACGGCCGGATCCTCGCGACCGTCACCACGGCGGCTCCCGGATCGAACCTCTACTCCCTGGGCCGCCCCGGCGAGCTCGACTGGCGGCTGCTCGCGGTCGCCCCGGAGGCGCGCGGGCGCGGCCTCGGGCGCCTGCTCACCGAGTTCGTGGTGATGCTCGCGAGCGAGCGCGGCCTCGAGCGCGTCGTCATGAACAGCGGGACCGACATGGTCGCCGCGCACGCGCTCTACGAGAGCATGGGCTTCGTCCGCCTGGCCGAGCGCGAGAACCCGCCGGGCGTCGAGCCGACGCGCACCTACGGCCTCGACCTGTAGACCACCGAGGGAGCCCGTCACGGCGCCCGCCCGCCGCCGCACCCCGGCCGTGGGACAATGGCCCCACGATGTCTCCACGTGCACACCTCGGGCTCGAGCCCGCCGCGACCGATCCGGCGTCCATCCGCAACTTCTGCATCATCGCCCACATCGATCACGGCAAGTCCACCCTCGCCGATCGCATGCTCGGCATCACGGGCGTGGTCGAGGACCGTGCCATGCGCGCGCAGTACCTCGATCGGATGGACATCGAGCGCGAGCGCGGCATCACCATCAAGTCGCAGGCCGTGCGCATGCCGTGGGAGCACGAGGGCCGGACCTTCGCCCTCAACATGATCGACACCCCCGGGCACGTCGACTTCTCGTACGAGGTGAGCCGCTCGCTGGCCGCCTGCGAGGGCGCGATCCTCCTGGTCGACGCTGCGCAGGGCATCGAGGCGCAGACCCTCGCGAACCTCTACCTCGCGCTCGAGAACGACCTCACGATCATCCCGGTCCTGAACAAGATCGACCTCCCCGCCGCCGACCCGGACAAGTACGCGAAGGAGCTCGCGAGCCTCATCGGCGGCGACCCCGACGACGTGCTGCGCGTGTCGGGCAAGACCGGCATGGGCGTCGAGGCCCTCCTCGACCGCGTCACGCAGCTCATCCCGCCGCCCGTCGGCGACGCCGACGCCCCCGCGCGCGCCATGATCTTCGACTCGGTCTACGACGCCTACCGCGGAGTCGTCACCTACGTCCGCATGATCGACGGCAAGCTCTCGCCGCGCGAGAAGATCCAGATGATGTCGACCCGGGCGACGCACGAGATCCTCGAGATCGGCGTCTCCAGCCCCGAGCCGGTCGCCACGAAGGGCCTCGCGGTCGGCGAGGTGGGGTACCTGATCACCGGAGTGAAGGACGTCCGCCAGTCGAAGGTCGGCGACACGGTCACGACCGCGGCCAAGCCCGCGACTCAGGCGCTGCCCGGTTACACCGAGCCGCTCCCCATGGTCTTCTCGGGCCTCTACCCGATCGACGGCAGCGACTACCCCGATCTCCGCGAGGCGCTCGACAAGCTCAAGCTGTCGGACGCGGCGCTCGTCTACGAGCCCGAGACCTCCGTCGCGCTGGGCTTCGGCTTCCGCTGCGGTTTCCTGGGACTGCTGCACCTCGAGATCGTGACCGAGCGCCTCGACCGCGAGTTCGGCCTCGACCTCATCACCACGGCGCCCTCCGTCATCTACGAGGTGACCACGGAGGACAAGAAGACCGTCACCGTGACGAACCCGAGCGAGTTCCCCGGCGGCAAGATCGCCTCGGTCACCGAGCCGATCGTCAAGGCCGCGATCCTCGCGCCGAAGGACTACGTCGGCACGATCATGGAGCTGTGCCAGAGCCGGCGCGGCACCCTGATCGGCATGGAGTACCTCGGCGAGGACCGGGTCGAGATCCGGTATCACATGCCGCTCGGCGAGATCGTCTTCGACTTCTTCGACAACCTCAAGTCCAAGACCGCCGGCTACGCCTCGCTCGACTACGAGCCGGCCGGCGACCAGGAGGCCGACCTCGTCAAGGTCGACATCCTGCTCCAGGGCGAGCAGGTCGACGCGTTCAGCGCGATCGTGCACCGGGAGAAGGCCTACGCCTACGGGGTCCTCATGACCGGACGCCTGCGGAAGCTCATCCCGCGTCAGCAGTTCGAGGTCCCCATCCAGGCCGCGATCGGCGCCCGCATCATCGCGCGCGAGTCGATCAGCGCGATGCGCAAGGACGTCCTGGCCAAGTGCTACGGCGGTGACATCACCCGCAAGCGCAAGCTCCTCGAGAAGCAGAAGGAGGGCAAGAAGCGCATGAAGATGGTGGGCCGCGTCGAGGTGCCGCAGGAGGCGTTCATCGCCGCGCTCTCGGGCGACGTCGAGACCAAGGACAAGAAGTAGCGTTCTCCCTCCGCTTGTGTGACGTCCCCGGACGGGGGACGTTGCGGCCGCACCGGATACCCCGATAGCTTTCAGACGCCAGACGCGGCTGCAGGTCATCTGCACGGGGGGCTCGAGCGTCGATGGTCGGCCCTTCACCAATTCAACGGAGGGTGGGGACCGTGCAGCTCACGCGCGCGCAAGTCTCGAACAGGAACAGAGTGCGAGCGGCAGTAGCGCTCGCCGGAGTCGCGGCAGTGGCGGCGAGCACGCTCGCCGCAGCAGGACCGGCGGCCGCGATCAACCGGACGGTGCCGGTCTCGCCGTCGCCGTACGTGTGGTCGGACACGTACAAGTACTCGACCGCGCAGGTGGAGGCCGTGTCAGGGGACGCGACGACGCTCGACATCGTCCTGCCGTCGACCGCGAAGCCTGCGGCGTTCACCGAGTGGTCGCACCCCGCCTACGAGACCATCGGATGGGAGATCCAGGACGGCGACGGCATCCTCCTCTCGGGCGACTCCACGCTGAACGCGACGACGAACTCGATCACTCTGACCCTGGAGCAGCCGCTCGGCTCCTTCGGCCTGCCCGGGGCCAAGATCTCCCTCTTCGACGCGGTCGGCCCCGCCGCGGACGCCGTCGCTCCGCAGGGAGCCGCCACGAACACCGGTTTCATCCTCGACATCGACACCTTCGTGAGCGTCGCGGCACCTGGCGCGGGAGCCGACAACGTCATCGACCTGTCGACCTCCACCGCCGCCGCGAAGGTCAACGGCGGCATCTTCTGGGCCGGCGGAGGACGACTGTCGCCCGTCGCCTCGGGTGACGCACTCGTGCTCGAATCCGGAGTCCCCGGGTTCTTCGACCTCCAGGGTGCCGGTGCGAAGGTGGGCATCGGAGCGAACCCCGACATCACCGCGCCGTTCACGGTGGACAGCGACGCATCGGCGATCTCGGTCACGCCCCCGCAGTCCTTCTTCGACCGCTACGCAGGCCAGGTCGGCACCACGCCCGACGCCGGCCCCTCCGTCGTGATCACGGGTGTGAGCAAGGGCGACGAGCAGCCGGCCGGCTCCGTCGTGCGCGTGAAGGCCCCCCTCACCGTCGACGGCACGCCGGTCACCCCGCCGCCCGCCGGCGGCCCGACCGTCACCCGCCTCGCCGGCACCGACCGCCAGGGAACGGCCGTCGAGGTCTCCAAGTCGGTCTTCCGGACCCCCGGCGTCCCGGTCGTCTACATCGCCACCGGCTCGAACTTCCCCGACGCCCTCAGCGCCGGCC
The DNA here is from genome assembly GCF_003044275.1 of Rathayibacter caricis DSM 15933. Lineage (NCBI taxonomy): Bacteria > Bacillati > Actinomycetota > Actinomycetes > Micrococcales > Microbacteriaceae > Rathayibacter > Rathayibacter caricis. Next base: position 2,727,135 of record NZ_PZPL01000001.1, read on the forward strand.
CGGCGGCGGCGAAGCAGGGCGGACCGCTCCTGCTCGTCGACACCGACTCGGTGAGCAAGGTCGTCACGGATGAGCTGACGCGCCTCGCGCCGAAGAACATCGTCGTGGTCGGCTCCGCGCTCAGCGTCAGCGACCGCCTCCTCGGCCAGCTCTCCGCCTACGCGCCGGCCGGCAAGACCGTGCGCATCGGCGGAGTGGACCGCTACGACACGTCCCGTCAGCTCATCTCGCGGGTCTTCTCGGGCGGTTCGTCCGACGCATGGCTCGCCACGGGTGAGAAGTTCCCCGACGCCCTGAGCGCCAGCGCGGCGGCCGGCTCGTCCGACGCCCCGGTGGTCCTCGTCAACGGCGGACTGCCGTCGGCCGACGTGACGACGCAGCGGATCGTCTCGGGCCTGCGCGTGACCGATCTGACCATCGCGGGCAGCGCGCTGTCGGTCAGCACCGGCATCGAGAACTCGCTCACCGTGGCGAAGAAGACCCGCATCGGCGGAACGGACCGCTACGACACGTCGGAGCAGCTCAACCGAGCGGCCTTCGGCAAGGCCAGGACGGCCTTCTTCGCGACCGGTGAGAAGTTCCCCGACGCCCTCGCGGGAGCGGCTGCGGCGGGCTACGCGAACGCGCCCCTGTTCGCCGTCCGGCCGGACTGCGTCCCGCAGGCCGTCCTGAACGACCTGAAGAACGCGGGAACGACGCGGGTCGTCCTGCTCGGCGGTGAGGGCACCCTGTCCGACGCCGTCGCGAAGCTCACGCCCTGCGCCTGAGTCGACTCCCCGGAGCCCGGGTCCTCGCTGCTGACGGCAGGAGGGCCCGGGCTCTTCCCGTGCACCGGGCCCACCCGTCACACTGTCGGATACGCTGGGTCGAATGGACGGACATGCCCGCGGGACGGGATCGGCGATGCTGACGGACTCGAGGACCTCACCTCTCGGCGAGGCCGCACCGGCGACGGGGGCCGCGAAGTGAGCGTCCGGCGCTCGAGCTTCGAGGGGCAGCCGCAGGTCACCTACGCGGCCGTCGGCGGCACTCTCGCCCCCGACCTCCTCGAGTACCCGCCGGACGGCTTCACCGCCGAGCGGTTCGAGGCGCGCCTGGGCTCGGGCGACGAGCGCTTCGCCATCACGACCGCCTCGCTGATGACGTGGGGCGTGCAGCGCGGCAGCGGCATCCGCGTCGAGGACATCACCAGCGGCAGCGGCGTGCAGTACACCGGGGTCAACTTCGACTCGGCCGGCACCCCCATCGACCTCACGAGCCGCCCCACTGAGGAGCGGTTCGGCCCGGACGGCACCCCCTACATCACCGCCGGCGTCACCGCCGTGCTCAAGATCGACCTCCTCGGCCGGACCTTCGACGCCCCCGTGCGCGTCGTCTACGTCGTCGACGAGCCCGATCAGGTCGGCTTCGCCTACGGCACGCTCGAGGGGCACCCCGAGAGCGGCGAGGAGTCCTTCGTGGTCGAGAAGCGGGCCGACGACTCCGTCTGGCTCGTCATCCGCGTCTTCTCGCGTCCCTCCACCCGCCTCTACCGACTCGGCACGCCCGTGCTGCGCGCGGTGCAGAAGAGGCAGGTCAAGAAGTACCTGCGCGCCCTGCTCCCGGCGCGCGTCAGCTGACGTGGGCAGCGCCCTCCCTCTCGCCGATCCCGCTCCGCTTGACGGGCTCCTGCCCGCCTCCGTCGCCACGGGCGCGGAGCAGCGCGACCTCGGCCTGTACGTCCACGTCCCGTTCTGCCGGGTGCGCTGCGGCTACTGCGACTTCAACACCTACACCGCGACCGAGCTGCGCGGAGCGAAGCAGTCCGACTACGCCGAGCAGGCCGTCGCCGAGATGACGCTCGGCGCCGAGGTGCTCCGGCGGGCCGGGCTCCCCGAGCGGCCGGCCGCCACGGTCTTCTTCGGCGGAGGGACGCCCACGCTCCTCCCGGCCGAGGACCTCGTCCGCATGCTCGACGGGTTGCGCATCCGCTTCGGCATCGCCGAGGGCGCCGAGATCACGACCGAGGCGAACCCCGACTCCGTCGACGCCGCCTACCTGCGCACGCTCGCCGACGCGGGATTCACGCGGGTCAGCTTCGGGATGCAGTCGGCCGTGCCGCACGTGCTCGCGACCCTCGAGCGCACGCACGACCCCGAGCGCGTCCCGCTGGTGGTCGAGTGGGCGCGCGAGGCGGGCCTGCAGGTGAGCCTCGACCTCATCTACGGCACGCCGGGGGAGTCGCTCGCCGACTGGGAGCGCTCGCTCGACTCCGCCCTCGCGAACCGCCCCGACCACCTCTCGGCGTACGCGCTGATCGTCGAGGACGGCACCAAGCTCGCGCGCCAGATCCGCCGGGGCGAGGTGGCGACCCCCGACGACGACCTGACGGCGGACATGTACGAGCTGGCGGATGCCCGACTCGCGAGTGCGGGCTACTCCTGGTACGAGGTGAGCAACTGGGCGATCGACGACGCGCACCGGTCGCGGCACAACCTGTCGTACTGGCTCGGGCACGACTGGTGGGGCGTCGGACCGGGCGCGCACAGCCACGTGGGCGGTGTCCGCTGGTGGAACGTGAAGCACCCGGCGGCCTACGCCGACCGCCTGCGCGTGGGATCCTCCCCGGCGGCCGGCCGGGAGACGCTCGACGGGGCGACGCGCGGAGTCGAGGACGTGCTGCTGCGCTCGCGCCTGTCGGACGGGCTGCCGATCGACTCCATCGATCCGGAGCGCCGCCGCGAGGTCGCGGGCCTCATCGCCGACGGGCTGATCGAGGGTCGCGCGGCGCTGCAGGGCCGCGTGGTGCTGACGCTGCGCGGCCGTCTGCTGGCCGACGCGGTCGTGCGGCGCCTGACCGACGGCTGATCCGGCGCCTCGAGACCCGCCGTTCCCGGGGATGCGACCAGCGGGGGTGCGGTGATCTCGTGCTTGCTGGTCGAGTAGCCCGCGCAGCGGGCGTATCGAGACCGACCCCTGCAGAGGACGCGGGTCTCGATACGCCGCCCGTGGCGGCTACTCGACCAGCGAGGAGGAACGCCGCCCGCGGCGGCTGCTCGACCAGCGGGGGCGACGTCACTCCGCTGGTCGAGCAGCCCGCGCAGCGGGCGCATCGAGACCCGCGACTCCCGGACCTACTTGAAGAACGGGATGCTCAGCGGGTACGTGTAGTACTCGCCGGCGCTCGCGCGCACCGAGGCGATGATCGCGAAGACGATCACGAGGATCGGCACCACGAGGAACACGATGAAGCCGACCAGCACGAACGACAGGATCGTGCCCGCCACGTAGGCGATCAGCGTCGTGAGGTGGAAGTTCAGCGCGGTCTTCGCGTGGGCCTCCAGGAACGGCCCGCGGCCCTTGAAGACCAGGTACACGATCAGCGACGGGATGAAGCTGAAGAAGATGCCGAGGACGTGGGTGACGATCGCCCAGGTCTTCTCGTCGGCCGGATTCAGCGGCGGCGCGGGAGTGCTGTACGCGGGGGGCGGGGGAGGGGGCGGCGTGGTCGACATGTGGGCTCCTGATTCCGACGTGATCGCGCCGGGCGACCCCCGTGCGCACGGCGTCCATCGTGGCACGTCGTGCGGCGCGCTGTCCCGCCACCGCGCGGATCGCGGTCGGACCCCTCCGCGGCCCTGCTCGCGGGTATGATTGGCACTCGGAGTTGCGGAGTGCCAAGCTCCGAGCGGCGCGACGGCGCCGCGGTGGTCCGTGCCGCGAGGCACGCGGAGCCCGGCGGGAGGTCGGTCGTATGGTGACGGAGCGCGGTCTCCAGGTCCTGCGCGTGATCGTGCAGGACTACGTGGCCCATCGCGAGCCCGTGGGCTCGAAGTCGATCGTCGAGCGGCACGCCTTCGGCGTCTCGGCGGCGACCATCCGGAACGAGATGGCGCAGCTCGAGGAGGAGGAGCTCATCGCGGCTCCGCACACCTCCTCCGGACGGGTGCCGACCGACAAGGGCTACCGCCTCTTCGTCGATCGGCTCACCGATCTGCGCCCGCTCACCGCGGCGCAGCGGCAGGCCATCGAGACCTTCCTCGGGCAGAGCCCCGATCTCGACGAGGTGCTGGTGAAGACCGTGCGGCTGCTCTCGCAGCTCACGAACAGCGTCGCCCTCGTGCAGTACCCCTCGTTCGGAGCCGCGCGGATCCGCCACGTGGAGCTCGTCGCCCTCGCGCCGCGCCGCCTGCTCTCGGTGCTCATCACCGACACCGGCCGGGTGGATCAGCGCGTCCTCGAGACCCCCGCCGACATCGACGACGAGTTCCTCGGCGAGATCCGCGCCAAGCTGAACACGGCCGTCCTGGGCCTGGGGCTCCAGGCCGCCGCCGAGACGCTGCAGTCGGCCGCCGAGCGCTTCACGCCCGAGCGGCGCGACGTCCTGGCTCCGATCCTGCAGACCCTGCTCGAGCAGGTCGGCGCCAACCGCCAGGACCGCCTGGTGATGGCCGGCGCGGCCAACCTCGTCCGCACCGAGGAGGACTTCTCGGGCAGCATCTACCCGGTGCTCGAGGCGATCGAGGAGCAGGTGGAGCTGCTGCGCCTGTTCGCCGAGATGGTCCCGGATCCGCGCGGCATCTCGGTGCGCATCGGCCGCGAGAACGCGCCCTTCGGTCTCCAGGAGACGTCCGTCCTCACCAGCGGCTACAACACTGCCGGCGGCCAGGTCTCGCGCCTGGGGGTCCTCGGACCGATCAGGATGGACTACTCCGGCAACATCGCCGCGGTGCGCGCCGTCGCCCGCTACCTCTCCCGCCTCCTCGGCGAGGACTAGCCCGCTCTTCCCGACTCGCCGGTCGCCCCGGCTCCCATCAGGTCCGCCGTGCCCGGTGCACCGACCCACGAACGAAGGACGAAGCCACCTGTGGCCGATCACTACGAAGTGCTGGGCGTCGCCCGCGACGCCTCCGCCGACGAGATCAAGAAGGCGTACCGCCGACTCGCCCGCGAGCTCCACCCCGACGTCAATCCGAGCGCCGACGCCTCCGAGCGCTTCAAGCTCGTCACGCACGCCTACGACGTCCTGAGCGACGCGCAGCAGCGCCAGCAGTACGACCGCGGACCCCAGGAGGGCTTCCCCGGCGGCGCACAGGGCTTCGGCGGATTCGGCGACATCTTCGAGACGTTCTTCGGCCAGGGTGCGCAGGGCTCGTCCCGCGGGCCCCGCTCCCGTCGCGAGCGCGGCCAGGACGCGCTTCTGCGCGTCGAGGTGTCGCTCGACGAGGTCATCTTCGGCACGCACCGCGACCTCGAGGTCGACACGGCGGTGCTCTGCGAGACCTGCCAGGGGTCGTGCTGCCAGCCCGGCACGTCGCCGGTCACCTGCGACATCTGCCACGGCTCCGGCCAGATCCAGCGCACCGTCCGCTCGCTCCTGGGCAACGTGATGACGGCCAGCCCCTGCGGCACGTGCCGCGGCTACGGAACCGTCATCGCCACCCCGTGCTCGACCTGCCAGGGCCAGGGTCGCGTGCGCGCGCGCCGCACGATCCCCGTCGACGTCCCCGCGGGCGTCGACACGGGCCTCCGCCTGCAGATGCCGGGCAGCGGCGAGGTCGGCCCGGCGGGCGGCCCCAACGGCGATCTCTACCTCGAGATCAAGGTCAAGCACCACGATGTTTTCAGCCGCAACGGCGACGACCTGCTCGCCACCCTCGAGGTGCAGATGACCGATGCGATCCTCGGCTCCACGACGACGCTCGCGGCGCTCGACGGCGACATCGAGATCGAGATCAAGCCCGGGACGCAGAGCACCGAGATCGTCACGATCAAGGGGCGCGGAGTGACGAAGCTGCGCGGCAACGGCCGCGGCGACCTGCGCGTGGGCATCCAGGTCGTCACTCCGACCAAGCTCGGGCACCGCGAGCGCGAGCTCGTGCAGGAGTTCGCGAAGCACTACAAGCCGCAGAAGCCCGCGCTGACCCACTTCCAGCAGGGCCTCTTCTCGAAGCTCCGCGACCGCTTCCTCGGCTGATCGGAGCGCGGCCGTGGCCCACCACTACATCGACGAGTCGCTCGACTCCGGCGACGTCGTCGTCGGCGGTCGACTGGCCCTGACCGGCGCGGAGGCGCGCCACGCCGCGACGGTGAGCCGGATCCGCGCCGGTGAGACGATCCGCGTCGGAGACGGGCGCGGCCGCGTCGCGACGGCCGTCGTCGAGAGCTCGGAGCCGTCGAGGGTGGTGCTCGTCGTCGAGTCCGTGGAGGAGGCGGCCCCGCCATCGCCGAGGCTCGTGCTCGTGCAGGCCCTCGCGAAGGGCGACCGGGACGAGCTCGCCGTGCAGGCCGCGACCGAGCTGGGGGTCGACGAAGTGGTGCCGTGGCAGGCCGCCCGCTCGATCTCGCGCTGGAGCGGCCCCAAGGAGGAGAAGGGCCGCGAGCGCTGGCGCAGCATCGTCCGCGAGGCGAGCAAGCAGTCGCTCCGGGCCCGGGTGCCCGAGGTCTCGCCGCTCGCGTTGACGCGCGCGCTCGCGGACCGCGCGGCGACCGACCGTGTCCTCGTGCTGGAGCCGTCGGCCGAGGTCCGCCTGTCGGCGATCGAGCCCGACGGCCGCGATCTCGTGCTCGTCGTGGGACCCGAGGGCGGCGTCGCTCCGGAGGAGCTGCGGCTGCTCGCGGAGGCGGGCGCCGAGGCCGTCGCGCTCGGCGACACCGTGCTGCGCACCTCCACCGCCGGCCCCGCGGCCATCGCCGTGCTCTCGGCGCGACTGGGCCGCTGGTAGCAGGAGCGCGCGCTGACGGCGAACGGGGCCCCGTTCGAGGCCGCCCGCCGTTTAAGATGAAGGCATGAGCGAACCCACCGTCTTCACGCGCATCGTCCGGGGCGAGATCCCCGCCGACGTGGTGTTCGAGAACGAGCGGGTTCTCGCCATCACCGACATCGCGCCGAAAGCGCCGGTCCACCTCCTGATCTTCCCCAAGACCCAGGAGTACGCGACGGTCGCCGAGCTCGGCGCCGCCGACCCGGCCCTCCTCGCTGAGATGGTGCAGGTCGCGCAGACCCTGGCCGACGCCCACTGCGGCGGGCAGTTCCGCCTCGTCTTCAACTCGGGCGAAGCGGCCGGCCAGACCGTGTTCCACGTCCACGCCCACGTCCTGGGCGGACATCTGACGGAAGGCTCCCTTGCCACCGGTTGACCACGCGGGCGACGAGCCCGTCTCTCCGACCACCGCCGAGTCGCTCGCGACCGGCTCGACGACACCCGGCCCGACGCGGCGCGTCGTCGCCGTCGACGGAGTCGCCATGGTGCGCCTCCTCGGACCTCAGGACCGCCTCATCCGAGCGGTCGAATCGCGATTCCCCGATGTCCAGGTGCACGTGCGCGGCAACGAGGTGACGCTCGAGGGCGAGCGCGCACCCGTCTCCGCGGCGACGCGACTGGTGGAAGAACTGGTGACCATGACCGCAGGCGGCCACGACCTCGACCCCGAGGGAGTCCGCGAGTCCGCTCGCATCCTCGAGAGCGGCGGGCCGGTCAGCCCGGCCGAGGCGTTCGGGCAGGCGATCCTGACCGCGCGCGGCAAGAGCATCCGCCCGAAGACTCTCGGGCAGCGCGAGTACGTCGACGCCGTCGATCAGAACACCATCGTGTTCGGCATCGGCCCCGCCGGAACGGGCAAGACCTACCTCGCGATGGCGAAGGCCGTCCAGGCCCTGCAGCGCAAGGAGGTCGAGCGGATCATCCTGACCCGCCCGGCGGTGGAGGCGGGGGAGCGGCTCGGCTACCTGCCCGGCTCGCTCACCGACAAGATCGACCCGTACCTGCGCCCGCTCTACGACGCCCTCAACGAGATGATGGACCCGGAGATCGTGCCCAAGCTCCTGGCCGCCGGCACGATCGAGGTCGCTCCGCTCGCCTACATGCGCGGGCGCACGCTCAACAACTCGTTCGTCGTGCTCGACGAGGCGCAGAACACCACGCCCGAGCAGATGAAGATGTTCCTCACCCGGCTGGGCTTCGGCTCGCGGATGGTCATCACCGGCGACATCACGCAGGTCGACCTGCCCACCGGCGCCAGCGGTCTGCGGCTCGTCACGCGCGTGCTCGACGGGATCGACGACATCCACTTCTCGAGGCTGACCAGCGAGGACGTGGTGCGCCACAGCCTCGTCGGCCGCATCGTGGACGCGTACACCGAGTACGACCAGCAGAAGCAGGCGCAGCACTACGAGCGCGAGCAGGCGCGCGAGTTCGCCAACCGCGCGGAGCGGCGCGCGGGCTCGGCCCGCTCCGCCGGCGACGCGCAGCCCAAGCGCCCGCGCGGCTGACCCGCGCACCCGACCCACTCCGACGAAGAGGAACACCGCCCCCGTGAGCATCGAGATCAACAACGAGTCGAGCGTCCCCGTCGACGAGGCGGCGCTGCTGCGCCTCGCCGGCTACGCGCTCGACTCGCTGCACGTGCACCCCGACGCCGAGCTCGCGATCGTCCTGGTCGACGAGGGCGCGATGGAGCAGCTGCACGTGCAGTGGATGGACGAGCCGGGACCGACCGACGTGCTCAGCTTCCCGATGGACGAGCTGCGTCCCGGCACCGAGGACGAGCAGACCCCGGCGGGCCTGCTCGGCGACATCGTGCTCTGCCCGCAGGTCGCGCAGACCCAGGCCGAGGCCGCGGGCCACTCCGTCCTCGACGAGCTGCTGCTGCTGACCGCGCACGGGCTCCTGCACCTGCTCGGCTTCGACCACGCGGAGGCGGAGGAGGAGCGCGAGATGTTCGGCATCCAGCGCGACATCCTCGTGGGCTTCCACATCAGCGAGCGACGCCGCTAGGTCTCGGCGTGCTGACCCTCCAGCTCCTCATCGCCGCTCTGGCGCTCGTCGCCGTCGGCGGCTGGTTCGCCGCCACCGACGCCGCTCTGGGCGTCCTCTCGCGCAGCGACGTGCTCGAGATGGCGAACCACTCCCGCAGCGCCCGCGCCCTGCGCGCGATCGCGGGCGACATGAGCGCGCACGTCAACGTGGTCAACTTCTCGCGGATCGCCGCCGAGACGACCGCCGCCGTGTTCGTCACGACGGTGCTCGTCGTGGTCGTCGACCAGCTCTGGCTCGCTCTGCTGCTGGCGATCCTGATCATGGCGGCCGTCTCGTTCGTCCTGGTGGGCTCGAGCCCGCGCAGCGTCGGTCGTGCGCACGCCCGGGCGGTCCTGGCCACGAGCGCGTCCCTGGTGCACGTCCTGCGGGTCGCGCTGGGCCCCGTGGCCCACGGACTGGTGGCCCTCGGCAACCGCGTCACTCCGGGAACGGGTCGCTCGGCGGGCTTCTCCTCCGAGGAGCAGCTGCTCAGCATGGTCGACGAGGCCACCGAGCAGTCCGTCCTCGAGCAGGACGACCGCGAGCTCATCCACTCGATCTTCGAGTTCAACGACACCCTCGTCCGCGAGGTGATGGTGCCACGCACCGACATGGTGACGATCGAGGCGACCGCGTCGATCGGAGCCGGCATGGGGCTCCTCCTCAGCCGCGGCATCTCGCGGCTCCCCGTCATCGGCGAGGGCGTCGACGACGTGCTGGGCGTGCTCTACCTCCGCGACGTCGCCCGCCACACCTACGAGCGCCCGGACGACGACGACGTCGTCGCCGACCTCGCCCGGCCCGCGCTCTTCGTACCGGAGTCGAAGAAGGCGGACGAGCTGCTGCGCCAGATGCAGCTGGAGTCGAACCACCTCGCGATGGTCGTCGACGAGTACGGCGGCATCGCGGGCCTCGTCACGCTCGAGGACCTCATCGAGGAGTTGGTCGGCGACATCTCGGACGAGTACGACCGCGAGGTCGACCTGTTCGAGGAGATCGAGCCGGGCGTGTACCGCGTCTCGGCGCGCCTCCCGGTCGACGAGCTCGGCGAGCTCTTCGAGATCGACCTCGAGGACGACGACGTCGACTCCGTCGGCGGACTTCTCACCAAGGCCTACGGACGACTGCCGGATCGCGGAGCCAGCGCCCGGATCGGCGGTGTGATCCTCGAGGCGGAGCAGGCCGACGCCCGCCGGGGCACGATCTCGACGGTCCTGGTGCGGCGCGATCCCGACCACGATCCCGCGAACGAGTCAGGCACGGGCCCGGTGCCGATCGTGGTCGACGGCGGCGAGGACGCCGCCGAGGGCGCGCGGACCGGGGATACTCGGAGCCGGGACCCCCACTCGCGCGACACGCGTGCGCGGGACGGACGGGCCGCCCAGGCCCGCGCCGAGCGGGCCCGGGCAGCGGGCACCCCCGCCGAGGACAGACAGAACGAGGACGCACGATGACCGACACCAGCCCGCCCACGACGCCCTTCCGAGCGGGATTCGTGTCGTTCGTCGGCCGCCCGAACGTCGGCAAGTCGACCCTGACGAACGCCCTCGTCGGCGAGAAGATCGCCATCACGAGCTCGAAGCCCCAGACGACCCGCCGCGCGATCCGCGGCATCGTGCACCGGCCCGACGGCCAGCTGATCGTGGTCGACACCCCGGGCATCCACCGCCCCCGCACCCTGCTGGGCGAGCGGCTCAACTCCCTCGTCACCTCCACGCTCGGCGACGTCGACGTGATCGGGATGCTCTTCCCGGCCGACGAGCCGATCGGCCCCGGCGACCGCTTCATCAACGAGCAGCTCGACGCGTTCCCGCGGGCCCGGAAGGTCGCGATCGTCTCGAAGGTCGACCTCTCGTCGAAGAAGTCGGTCGCGAAGCAGCTGCTGGCCGTCTCGGAGCTGCGGGAGTGGGACACGATCGTGCCGATCTCGGCCGTGACCGACGAGCAGCTCGACGTGCTCGCCGTGGAGCTCCTCCGCCTGATGCCCGTGTCGCCCGCCCTCTACCCCGAGGAGGCCGTGACGGACGAGGACCTCGGCTCCCGCATCGCCGAGTTCATCCGCGAGGCCGCCCTCGAGGGCGTCTCGGACGAGCTGCCGCACTCGCTCGCCGTGACCCTCGACGACATGGTCGAGCGCGAGGACGGCTCGTTCATCGACATCTACGCCAACGTCTTCGTCGAGCGCGACAGCCAGAAGGGCATCATCATCGGCAAGGGCGGTCAGCGCCTGCGCGAGGTCGGCGCCGTCTCCCGCGAGCAGATCGAGCGGCTCCTCGGCCGCCGCGTGTTCCTCTCGATCCGGGTGAAGGTCGCGAAGGAGTGGCAGCGCGACCCGAAGCTGCTGGGCCGACTGGGCTTCTGATCCCGTCGGCGCACGCCCATCAGCCGCCGGGACGACGACGCCGCCGCGCTCGACGTCTAGCGTGAGAGGCATGCGCGTGCTCCTGGACCGTCCGGCGACGCTCCCGATCGCGGGGGTGCTCCTCGCGGCCGCGCACCTGCTGGCGCTGGCGAGCGGCGTGTCGAGCGCGCATCCGTCCGCAGGCCTGCTGCTCGGTCTCGCCCTCGCACTGGCCGGCTACCTGCCCGCGCTCGCGCCGACCCTCGCCGCCTCGGGCATCCTCCTCGGCGGCGCGGTCCCGGTCGCCGGGCTGCCGCTCGACGGCGTCGTCGTCGGAGCGGTCGTGCTCTGGTCGACGGCGCGCCGCCTCGGCCCGTGGACCCGGTCGCTGACACTGGTGGGCGCCCTCCTGCTCTCCGGGATCGGCGGGATCGTCGCGTCGGCGTCGCTCCGACCGTCGATCGACGCCCCGGAGCCGTCGCCGAGCATCGACTTCCTCGTCCTGGTCGCGGTGGCGGTGCTCGTCGCCGGGGTCCTGGCGGCGGTCGCGGTGCTGTCCTTCCTCCGCGGGCTCCGCTCGCCGGTCGGCGTCGACGACCCGACCGAGCGGCTCCTGGTCCGCCTCGCCGGGCCCCAGGACGCCTTCGCGGTCGGATCGGCCGGTGCGCAGGCGCTCGTGCTGCTGGCGATCTCGGTCGTCCCGTACTCGGTGGACGTCGATTCGCTGCACCCGTTCGTGGCCGGAGTGCTGGCCGTCGCGCTCGTGCTGCACCGTCGCGCGCCCGGACTCGCCCTCGGCATCGCGTGGATCGGCGCCGCTCTGCAGATGAGCATCCGGCTGGAGCCGGCTCCCTCCGATCTGGCGATCCTCGTGGTGCTCTTCGGTGCAGGAGCGGCCGCGTCGAAGCGGGTGCGCACGGCAGGGGCTGTCTCCGCCGTCGCCGGCTCGATGGTCGCGGTGGCGTACCTCTCGGTCGCCTTCGGGCTGGCGCAGGGTTCACCCAGGGATCTGATCTCCCTCGTGGCGTCGTTCGGCGGGATCCTCGCGACGCTCGGACTCTCGTGGACGATCGGACTGCTCTCCCGGGCCGCCCGACGCGCCCGCGAGGGGCAGGCGCTCCGCGACGAGGCGGAGCGCGAGCGGGCGCGGGCCCAGCGCGAGCTCGACACCGTCGAGGAGCGCAACCGCATCGCCCGCGACATGCACGACGTCGTCGCCCATTCGCTCGCGGTCGTCATCGCCCAGGCCGACGGCGCCCGCTACCTCGGCGCGGGCAGCCCCGAGCAGACCGATGCGGCGCTGCTCACCATCTCGGGAGTCGCGCGCGACGCGCTCGGCGACGTCCGTCAGCTCCTCGCGCAACTGCGGCACAGCCAGGCCGACGGCCCCCAGCCCGAGGCGCGCGACCTGCCCGCGCTGCTCGAGAGCGTGAGCGGCACGGGTGCACCGGTGCGCTCGGAGCTCGGGCTCGACCTCGAGTCCGTGCCGCGCGCGACCGGGCTGGCGCTCTACCGCATCACCCAGGAGGCGACCACGAACGCCCTCCGCCACGGCCGCCCCGGCGCTCCGCTCGACGTCGCCCTGCGCCGCGACGGCGCCGACGTCGTGCTCACGGTCCGCAACGCCCGCTGCGAGGACGCGCTCGCGACGCCGGGGGAGGGCCACGGCCTCATCGGGATGCGCGAGCGCGCCGTCCTCGCGGGCGGAGTCCTCCAGGCCGGGCCGGTGGGCGACGACTTCGTGGTCGACGCCCGACTGCCCGCTCCCGTCGTCCCGTCGCGCACCTCACCCGTCCCGCTCGTCCCGCCGCTCGCCTCCGGAGGCACCCCGTCATGACCGATCCCATCCGCATCGTCCTCGTCGACGACCAGGCGCTCTTCCGCGCCGGCATCCGCATGCTCCTGAGCTCGCAGCCCGATCTCGAGGTGGTCGGCGAGGCGTCGGACGGTGCGGAGGGCGCCGAGCTGGTCGGCCGCGTCGCACCGGACGTGGTGCTGATGGACATCCGGATGCCCGGCGTCGACGGGATCGAGTCCACCCGGCGGATCCTCGCACGGGCCGCCGAGACGGGGACCGAGCCGCCGCGCATCCTCGTCCTCACGACCTTCGACCTCGACGAGGCGGCCGCCCGGGCCATCCGCGCCGGGGCGAGCGGCTTCCTCCTCAAGGACACCGAGCCGGGGTTCCTCCTCGCCTCCGTGCGGACGGTGCACGCCGGGACCGCCGTCGTGGCCGCCTCTGCGACCCGGGAGCTGTTCGAGCACTTCGGAGCGCCGGGCAGCGGACGCGAGACGCCCGCCGCGTTCTCGACGCTGACCGATCGCGAGCGCGAGATCTTCCACCACGCCGCGAGGGGCCTGAGCAACACCGAGATCGCGACGGCCGAGTTCCTCAGCGAGGCGACGGTGAAGACCCACATCAGCCGGACCCTCGGCAAGCTGGGGCTCCGCGACCGCGTGCAGCTCGTCGTCTACGCCTACGAGAACGGCCTCGTCGCCTGAGCGCCCGCGGGTGACCCGGGCGCCGCGCAGTGCTAGCCTGGCCGCGTGCGCTTCGGTCTGCTCCTTCTTAGCTGCCGCGACGAGTCCTAACCCCCAGGCCTCCCTCGTCGCGGAGTCCGTCGACGCCTGATCGCAGTTCCCATCGCGAGGTCGCATCCGACACCGGATCCCCGCGAGACCGACACGGGCGCGCATCCGCGCCAGGAGACCCCATGAAGAACACGCAGAAGCCCTCGTCCATGCCGATCCACAAGTACCGGCCCTACCACGAGCAGATCACCGTCGATCTGCCCGACCGCACGTGGCCGACCAAGCGGATCACCACGGCGCCGCGCTGGTGCGCCGTCGACCTCCGCGACGGCAACCAGGCGCTGATCGACCCGATGAGCCCCGAGCGCAAGCGGATCATGTTCGACCTGCTCGTCTCGATGGGTTACAAGGAGATCGAGGTCGGCTTCCCCAGCGCCAGCCAGACCGACTTCGACTTCGTCCGCAGCCTGATCGAGGAGGGCGCGATCCCCGAGGACGTCACCATCCAGGTGCTGACCCAGGCCCGCGACCACCTCATCGAGCGCACCTACGAGTCGATCCGCGGCGCCCGCCAGGCGATCGTGCACCTCTACAACTCCACCAGCGTGCTGCAGCGCGAGGTCGTGTTCCGCAAGGACCGCCAGGGGATCATCGACATCGCCCTCGCCGGGGCGCGCAAGTGCCGCGAGATGGAGGCGTCGGTCCCCGGGACCACCGTCTACTACGAGTACTCGCCCGAGAGCTACACCGGCACCGAGCTCGAGTTCGCCCGCGAGATCTGCGACCGCGTCGTCGAGGTCTTCGAGCCGACCCCCGACCGCAAGGTCATCCTGAACCTGCCCGCCACCGTCGAGATGGCGACTCCGAACGTCTACGCCGACTCGATCGAGTGGATGAGCCGGAACCTGGCGCAGCGCGAGAACATCATCCTGTCGCTGCACCCCCACAACGACCGCGGCACCGCCGTCGCCGCCGCCGAGCTGGGCTACCTGGCCGGCGCCGACCGCATCGAGGGCTGCCTCTTCGGCAACGGGGAGCGGACCGGCAACGTCGACCTCGTCGCGCTGGGCGTCAACCTGTTCACGCAGGGCATCGACCCGCAGATCGACTTCGGCGACATGGACGGCATCAAGCGCACCGCCGAGTACTGCAACCAGCTGGCCGTGCCCGAGCGCAGCCCCTGGGCGGGCGATCTGGTCTTCACCGCGTTCAGCGGCTCGCACCAGGACGCGATCAAGAAGGGCTTCGAGGCCATGGAGGCCGAGGCCGAGCGCAGCGGTCGCGGCGTCGACGAGCTGACCTGGGCCGTGCCGTACCTGCCGGTCGACCCGAAGGACCTGGGGCGCTCCTACGAGGCGGTCATCCGCGTCAACTCGCAGTCTGGCAAGGGCGGAGTCGCGTACCTGCTGAAGACGGACCACGCGCTGGACCTGCCGCGCCGCCTCCAGATCGAGTTCTCGGGCGTGGTGCAGGCCAAGACCGACGCCGAGGGCGGCGAGGTCACGAGCGAGCAGATCTGGACGATCTTCCAGGACGAGTACCTGCCCGCTCCCGCGCACCGCGCCGACGAGAAGTGGGGCCGCTTCGAGCTGACCCGCACGAGCACCTCGAGCGACATGGGGGGCACGATCGCCCTCAACGCGGTGCTGCGCGTCGGCGACGAGGTCATCGAGGCCAACGCCTCCGGCAACGGCCCGGTCAACGCCTTCGAGTCCGTGCTGGCCCAGCACGGCGTCGAGGTGCGGGTGCTCGACTACGTCGAGCACGCTCTCAGCGCCGGCGGCGACGCGCTGGCCGCCTCCTACGTCGAGTGCTCGGTCAACGGCCGCACGCTCTGGGGCGTGGGCGTCGACGCCGACATCTCGACCGCCTCGCTGAAGGCGATCGTCTCGGCCGTGAACCGCGCCCTGCGCGAAGAGGCGCCCGCCCTCGAGCTGGCCGCCACCTCGGTCTGATCCGTCCGGCCGAGAGAACCCCGGCCTGTCGAGGGAGCCCGCACCAGGGGTTCCCTCGACAGGTCGGGGTTCCCTCGGTTCACGGCGCGTCTAGGCGCGGCGACGCCAGTGGAGGCGGGGGACGCGGTTCAGGGCGCGCTGCTCGGGCAGGCTCCAGCCGTAGCGCACGGCGAGCAGGCGGATCAGCGTGGTGACGCCCACCGCGAGCGGCGCGGCGAAGTCGATGAGCATCCCGAAGCGCAGTCCCGCCACGAGCACGGCCGTGCCCGCGGTCGCGGCGATCGCGTAGAGCGAGCCGACGTGCATCAGCGCGATCGGCCGGTTGAGCAGCACGTCCCGGATGACCGACCCGCCGACCGCCGACACGGTCCCGACGAAGACGGCCGGCACCTCCGGCACGCCGAGCGCCAGCGCCTTCGTCGTCCCGATCGCGCCGAAGAGCCCGAGCGTCAGGGCGTCGAGGGCGGTGATCGTGCCGTCGACGCGGTTCAGCACGTGCTGGAGGAGCATCCCGACGAGCGAGGCGGCGACCGCGACGATCAGGTAGGCGTTGGTGTGCAGGGCGACGAGCGGAGTCTGCAGCAGCAGATCGCGCAGCACGCCGCCTCCCAGACCGGTCGCCGTGCCGATGATCGTCACGCCGAGCAGGTCGATGCGGCGGTCGCGGAACTCGCCCGCGAACATCGCGCCCTGGAGGCAGCCGATGGCGATCGCGAGCAGGTCGGCCCAGGCGGGGATCACGAAGAGGGTGGCGGCCACCGGCCCATCGTTCCACGCTCCGCACCCGCCTCCGGCCCGGCGGCCGGGGCGC
The DNA here is from genome assembly GCF_003044275.1 of Rathayibacter caricis DSM 15933. NCBI lineage: Bacteria > Bacillati > Actinomycetota > Actinomycetes > Micrococcales > Microbacteriaceae > Rathayibacter > Rathayibacter caricis. The sequence goes on from NZ_PZPL01000001.1 coordinate 2,743,551, forward strand.
TGTCAGTGGCGGGGAGGATAATCGGGGTCATGCCCACTTATCGTGACGAAGCCGTGGTGCTCCGCACGCACAAGCTGGGCGAGGCCGACCGCATCGTGACCCTGCTCTCGCGCGGGCACGGCAAGATCCGCGCCGTCGCGAAGGGCGTCCGCAAGACCGGCTCCAAGTTCGGCTCGCGGCTCGAGCCGTTCATGGTGGCCGATCTGCAGCTCTACGAGGGCCGCAGCCTCGACATCGTCACCCAGGCCGAGTCGATCGGGGCGTACGGCGCCCTGATCGCCGCCGACTACGACTGCTACACCGCCGCCAACGCGATGGTCGAGACGGCCGACCGGCTGACCGACTCCGACGCCTCCCTGCAGCAGTACCTGCTGCTCGTCGGGGCGCTGCGCTCGCTCTCGCGGCGCGAGCACGAGCCGGTGCTGACGCTCGACTCCTACCTCCTGCGCGCGCTGTCGATCGCGGGCTGGGCGCCGAGCTTCGAGGACTGCGCCAGGTGCGGCGCACCCGGCCCGCACGGCGCGGTCGTCGTGCAGCTGGGAGGGGTGGTCTGCGAGGACTGCACTCCTCCCGGCGCCCCGCGCGTCGCCCCGGAGGTCGTCGTGCTGCTCGGCGCGCTGCTCTCCGGAGACTGGGCGCACGCCGAGTCCACCGAGCCCTCGACCCGATCGCGCGCGAGCGGAGTCGTCGCCGCCTACACGCAGTTCCACCTCGAACGAGGACTGAGATCACTGGAGCACGTCACCCGATGAAGCCCTTCACGCACAAGGACGCCGAGCCCTACCGCGAGCTCGACTGGACCGGGCTCTACCCGCCGGACGTGCCGCGGAAGGCCGTCCCCGGGCACGTCGCCATCGTCATGGACGGCAACGGCCGCTGGGCGAACGGGCGCGGGCTCACCCGCATCGAGGGGCACAAGCGCGGAGAGGCGGCGCTGCTCGACGTCGTGGCGGGAGCGATCCAGATCGGCGTCAAGCACCTCAGCGTCTACGCGTTCTCGACCGAGAACTGGAAGCGCTCACCCGAGGAGGTGCGCTTCCTGATGGGGTTCAACCGCGACGTCCTGCACCGCCGACGCGACCAGCTCAACGAGTGGGGCGTGCGCATCCGCTGGGCCGGGCGGAAGCCCCGGCTCTGGGCCTCGGTGATCAACGAGCTGCAGTTCGCCGAGAAGCTGACCGCGGGCAACGATGTCCTGACCCTCACCATGTGCGTCAACTACGGGGGCCGCACCGAGATCGCGGACGCCGTGCAGCGCCTCGCCGGCGAGGTCGCGGCGGGCAGGCTGAAGCCGTCGGGCATCACCGAGAAGACGATCGCGAAGGCGCTCTACGTGCCCGAGATGCCCGACGTCGACCTCTTCCTGCGCTCCTCCGGCGAGCAGCGGACCAGCAACTTCCTGCTCTGGCAGAGCGCGTACGCCGAGATGGTGTTCCTCGACCGCCTGTGGCCCGACTTCTCGCGGACCGACCTGTGGGAGGCGATCGAGCACTACTCCGGTCGCTCCCGCCGCTTCGGCGGTGCCGTGGACGTGCCGGGGGCGTCGACGTGATCCGCGTCGCGATCGTCGGCTACGGGCTCGCGGGTAGCGTGTTCCACGGTCCGTTCCTGGCCGCCGATCCCTCGTTCGAGGTCGTCGCGGTGGCGACGTCGAACGCGGAGCGCGCCGCGAGCGCCGCCGCCGCGCATCCCGGAGCACGGATCGTCGCCGACACCGCCGCGGCCCTCGCCGAGAGCCCTGACCTCGTGGTGCTCGCGTCTCCGCCGTCGGTGCACCGCGAGCAGGCGGTCGCCGTGCTCGAGGCGGGCGTCGCGGTCGTGATCGACAAGCCGTTCGCTCCGAGCGTCGCCGACGCCGAGGCGATCCTCGCGGCGTCGGAGGCGAGCGGCGCCCCCGTCCTCGTGTTCCAGAACCGGCGCTGGGACGCCGACTTCCTGACGCTGAGGCGGTTGCTCGACGAGGGCGTTCTCGGAGAGATCGTGCGCTTCGAGTCGACGTTCGAGCGCTGGAGCGCGCCGAAGACCGGGCGCTGGCAGAGCGCGATCGGCCCGGAGCAGGGCGGCGGGATCCTCTTCGACCTCGGCAGCCACCTCGTCGACCAGGCGCTCGTGCTCTTCGGACCCGCGACCGTCACCGCCGCGGAGACGCGAGTGGTGCACGCGGGCGGCGCGAGCGAGGACGACGCCTTCGTGTCGCTCCTTCACCGCAGCGGGGTCCGCTCGCACCTGGCCATGAGCCGGGTCGCGCGGGCGACCGGACCGCGGTTCCGCGTCCTCGGCACCGGAGCCGCCTTCTCGGTCGACGGGCTCGACCCGCAGGAGACCGCGCTGCGGCACGGGGGAGCGCGGGTCGACGATGCCGGCTTCGGCGAGGTCCCGCGCGAGGAGTGGGGAGTGCTGACGGACGACTCCGGACGCCGCCCCGTGCCCAGCGAGCGCGGCCGCTACGCGTCCTTCTACGAGGGTGTCGCCCGCACTCTGCAGGACGGCGCCCCGGCCCCCGTCGACGTGCACGAGGCCCTCGCCGTCGTCGCGGCGATCGAGCAGGCGCACGCCCTCGCCCGCTGAGGATCGACGCGCCCGGCGTGGGAGCGCTCTTGGCGATCCGGCGGGGGAGGGGGATCCTCGAAGGGTGAGTACTCCAGGCCCGTCCGTGACCGCCCTGCGCGAGCGGTTCGCCGGCGCGCGCGGCTATCACAACGCCTGCACGCTCGGCCTGCCGCCCCGCGAGAGCGTCGAGGCGCTGCGTCTCGATCTCGACCGCTGGTCCGCGGGTGAGAACACGGCCGCCGGCTACGGCGACGTCGCCGAGCGCGCCCGGTCCTCCTTCGCGGGGATCGTCGGCGTCCCCGTCGAGCGCGTCGCGATCGGCTCGCAGACCTCGGCGATGGCCTCGGTCCTCGCCGGCTCGCTGCCGGACGGCGCGCGGGTGCTCTGCGTCGACGGCGACTTCTCCTCCATCGTCTTCCCGTTCCTCGCCCAGGCCCACCGCGGCGTCGTGGTGCGCTCGGTGCCGCTGGAGGCGCTGGCCGACTCCGTCGAGCCCGCCGACGACCTGGTCGTCTTCTCGGCGGTGCAGTCCAGGAGCGGGGCGCTCGCCGACCTCGACGCGGTCCTCGAAGCGGCCGCCCGCTGCGGCGCGCGGACCGCGTGCGACCTGACCCAGGCGGCGGGCGTGCTGCCCGTCGACGCCTCCCGCTTCGACGCGACGCTCACCCACGCGTACAAGTGGCTGTGCTCGCCCCGCGGAGTCGCGTTCCTCACGGTCTCGCCGGAGTACGCCGCCGAGCTCGTGCCGCTGCAGGCGGGCTGGTACTCCGGAGAGGACGTGTGGTCGTCCTGCTACGGGCCGGCGATGCACCTCGCCGAGAACGCCCGCCGCTTCGACGTCTCGCCCGCCTGGCAGGCGTTCGTGGGGGCGGAGGCGGCGCTCGCCCTGCTCGGCTCGCTCGACCTCGACGAGGTGTGGCGGCACGCCTCCGGTCTCGGCGACCTGCTCTGCGAACGGCTCGATCGCGACCCCCAGCGCCGGGCGATCGTCTCGTGGCCGGACGAGGACGGTGCGGACCTGGCGCGCCTGCTCGAGGCGGGGATCAAGGTGTCGGGGCGCGGCGGACGGCTGCGGGTCGCGTTCCACGTCTGGAACGACGAGTCCGACGTGGACGAGCTGGTCCGACTGCTGCGGGAATAGCGGCGGCCCCGCTCGGTTGTCCTCGGAGTGAGCGACTCCCAGCCCCCCATCACCGTCGACATCTGGTCGGACATCGCGTGCCCCTGGTGCTACATCGGCAAGCGCAAGTTCGAGCGCGGGCTCGAGGCCTTCCGTCTCGCCCACCCGGAGGCGCCCGCCGTGGCGATCGAGTACCGGAGCTTCGAGCTGTCGCCGGACACCCCCGAGGACTACCGCGGCGGCGAAGCGGCGTTCCTGGCCGAGCACAAGGGGATCCCCGAGGCGCAGGCGCAGCAGATGCTCGACACCGTGACCGCCATCGCGGCGAGCGTCGGCCTCGACTACCACTTCGAGACGGTGCGGCACGTCAAGACCGTCACCGCGCACCAGGCGCTGCACCACGCGAAGTCGCAGGGCCTGCAGCTCGAGCTGAAGGAACGGCTCCTGAGCGCGTACTTCGTCGAGGGCCGCGATCTCGCGGACTCAGCGGTCCTCGCGTCGCTCGCCGCCGAGGTCGGCCTCGACGAGGCCGAGACGGCACAGGTCCTCGCGGAGCAGCGCCACCTGCCCGACGTGCAGGCCGACATCGCGCAGGCCCGCGAGTACGGGATCACCGGCGTTCCGTTCTTCGTCCTCGACGGGCGCTTCGGCGTCTCGGGTGCGCAGGAGCCGCAGGCGTTCACCGAGGTGCTGGAGCACGTCCTCGAGCAGCGGGTGAGCGCGTCATGAGCTTCGAGATGCTCGGAGCCGCCGGCGTGCCCGTCTGCGAGGACGGGGTCTGCGCCGTGCCGGCCGTGGCGCCCGATCCCGCCGCGGTCAGCGCAGAGGCTCCTCGACGCTGATGTCGGCCACCTCGGCGCCGTAGGCCTCGATCAGCGCGTCGGCGTCGACGAAGGCGCTGCGCCCCGGCGTCCCGGCGCCCATCGCGATGCGCCGACCCCGGATGCGCTCGTCGGCGACGACGGGCCACGCGGTCGTGGAGCCGATCGGCGTGATGGTTCCGCGACGGTACCCGGTGGCCTCGAACGCCACCGACTCCTCGGGCATCCTCAGCTTGTTCACTCCGACCACCGCGCGCAGCTTCGGCCACGAGATCTGCCGCCCGCCGGGGATCAGCGCGAAGAGCAGACCACCGTCGTGGCGCTTCACCACGAGCGACTTGACGATCGTGCCCGGCTCGATGCCGAGCAGCCGCGCGGCCTCCTCGAGGCTCCCGGCCTCGGGCCTCTCGACCACCTCGACGTCCAGTCCGCGCGCCCGGGCGTCCGCCTCGAAGCGCGCCGGCCCGTCCTCCCCAGCATCGATCGTGCTCATCGATCCGCCTCCTCTGCTCGTCTCGCCTTCCCCAACACAGGATCTGGGAGAATCGATACCGATGTCCTCCACTCTTCTGGCCCCACCGCCCGCGCGACCCGCGCCGGCGCTGCGCATCGGCCCCCTCGAACTCGACGCGCCGGTCGTCCTCGCTCCCATGGCGGGGATCACCAACACCGCGTTCCGCCGCCTCTGCCGCGAGTTCGGCGCGGGGCTCTACGTGAGCGAGATGATCACCTCCCGGGCGCTCGTCGAGCGCACGCCGGAGTCGATGCGCCTCATCCGCCACCATCCCAGCGAGTCGGTCCGCTCCATCCAGCTCTACGGAGTCGATCCGAAGACGGTCGCCGAAGCGGTCACCATGCTCGTCGCGGAGGACCGCGCCGATCACATCGACCTCAACTTCGGCTGCCCGGTCGCCAAGGTGACCAGGAAGGGCGGGGGAGCGGCGCTGCCGTGGAAGCTGCCCCTCTTCCGGCAGATCGTCGAGGGAGCGGTGAAGGCCGCCGGCGACGTGCCGCTGACCGTCAAGATGCGCAAGGGCATCGACGCCGACCACCTGACCTACCTCGAGGCCGCCCGAGCCGCCGAGGGTGCCGGAGTCGCCTCCATCGCCCTCCACGCCCGCACCGCGTCCGAGTTCTACAGCGGCCACGCCGACTGGTCGGCCATCGCGACGCTGAAAGAGGCGATCACGAGTGTCCCGGTGCTCGGCAACGGCGACATCTGGTCGGCCGAGGACGCGCTGCGGATGATGGCCGAGACCGGCTGCGACGGTGTCGTGGTCGGCCGCGGCTGCCTCGGTCGGCCGTGGCTGTTCGGCGACCTCGCCGCGGCCTTCGCCGGCTCGGAGGAGCGCTTCCGCCCGACGCTCGGCCAGGTGGCCGTCGCCTTCCGCCGCCACGCCGAGCTCATCTGCGAGTTCTTCGAGAGCGAGGAGCGCGGCTGCCGCGACATCCGCAAGCACGTCGCCTGGTACTTCAAGGGCTACCCCGTCGGCGGCGAGCTGCGCGCCCGCATGGCGTCGGCCGAGACCCTCGCCGAGCTCGACGAGCTGCTCGCGCAGCTCGACCCCGAGGAGCCCTACCCGGGCGAGGCGGCCGAGGGACAGCGCGGCCGCGCGGGATCGCCGAAGGTCCCGTCGCTGCCCGACCGCTGGCTCGAGTCCCGCGAGCTCGACGCCGGCCAGCGCGCCGACGTGTCCGCCGCCGAAGTCCACCACAGCGGTGGATGACCGCGCGCTCTGGGGGTACTCGCTCGTCGACGTCGAGCGGTTCCTGCCGGAGGAGCACTCCACCCGCCGCTCCGACTTCGCACGTGACCGCGCGCGGCTGTTCCACTCCAGCGCCCTGCGCCGCCTCGCGGCCAAGACGCAGGTGCTCAGCCCCACGGCCGGAGTCGACTTCGCCCGCAACCGGCTGACCCACTCGCTCGAGGTGGCGCAGATCGGCCGCGAGCTCGCGACGAGCCTCGACCTCGACCCCGACGTCGTCGACACCGCCTGCCTCGCCCACGACATCGGCCACCCTCCCTTCGGCCACAACGGCGAGCGCGCGCTCAACGCCTGGGCCGACGGCATCGGCGGCTTCGAGGGCAACGCGCAGACCTTCCGCCTGCTCACCCGCCTCGAGCCGAAGGTGTTCGGCGACGACGACCGCCCCTACGGTCTGAACCTCACCCGCGCGAGCCTCGACGCCAGCTGCAAGTACCCCTGGCCCGACACGCGCTCCGTCGCGGATCCCTCCGGCCGGGCGAAGTTCGGGTTCTACGCCGACGACGCACCGGCGTTCGCCTGGATGCGCGAGGGCGCCCCCGAGGGCGTGCGCTGCATCGAGGCCGAGGTGATGGACCTCTCGGACGACATCGCCTACTCGGTGCACGACTTCGAGGACGCCGTCGTCTCGGGCTACATCGACGTCGAGGCGCTCGGCTCCCGCAGCGACCACGACGACCTCGTGGCCTCGATGCACGCCTGGGTCGGCGACGAGATCGAGCACGCCGAGCTCGTCTCCGCCTTCGACCGCCTCGACTCGCTCGACGTCTGGCTCGACTCGTGGGACGGGTCGCGCCGCGATCAGGCTCGCCTGAAGAACCTCACCAGCCAGCTCATCGGCCGCTTCGCCGCCGCCGCCACCGAGGCGACCCGCGAGGCCTATTCGCACCCCGACCTCGTCCGCTTCGGCGGCCACGTCGTCGTGCCCCGCGAGCAGCAGGCCGAGATCGCGGTCCTCAAGGGCATCGTCGCGACGTTCGTGATGTCGCGGAACACCCGCCAGCCCATCTACGCCCAGCAGCGCGAGGTCCTCACGCGCCTCGCCGACACCCTCCTCGAGCGCGGCGAGGGCGTCCTCGAGCCCGGCTTCGCCGAGGACTGGCGCGCGAGCGACTCCGACGACGCCCGCCGCCGTGTCGTCGTCGACCAGGTCGCCAACCTCACCGACCAGAGCGCCCTCGCCTGGTTCGAGAGGTTGTGCCCATAGGGAGCCGGTCCTCGCCCGGCTCCCCGCGGTCGGCTTTCGCACATGGTCGCGTTCCGCAGAGCGGGTCGCGTCCGCGTAGGTCGATCCGCTCGCACGCGGATCGCCCGTTCCGCTGTGCCGATACGGGGCCGGTCCCCGCCCGGCCCCGCGCGGTCGGCTCTCGTGGATGGTCGCGTTCTGCAGAGCGTGTCGCGTTCGCGTAGGTCGATCCGCTGGCACGCGGATCGACCGTTCCGCTGTGCCGATACGGGGCCGGTCCCCGCCCGGCCCCGCGCCGTCGGCTCGGGCGGGTGGTCGCGTTCCGCAGAGCGGGGTGCGTTCGCGTAGGTCGATCCGCTCGCACGCGGATCGCCCGTTCCGCTCGGGAGGATCGCTCTGCCGGTGCGCCCCCTCTCTTGCTGATCGAGTAGGGCGCGCAGCGCCCGTATCGAGATCCAGGTCCGCTCGGAGGGTGGGTCTCGATACGCCCCTGCGGGGCTACTCGACCAGGCAGGCTTCGCGCGTCCGCTCTCCTCATCTGCTGATCGAGTAGGGCGCGCAGCGCCCGTATCGAGATCCGCGTCGGCTCGGAGGGTGGGTCTCGATACGCCCCTGCGGGGCTACTCGACCAGCAAGGGGAGGCGGCAGCTTCACCGGAGCGGCAGCGCGATGCGCAACCTCAGCTGCCGAGGGGGCTCAGCCCCTGTCGGCGGTCGCACCCCGTCCTCAGCTCCTGTTCTGCGCTGGGACCAGCCGACCCAACGCTCTGGGTCGAGCCGAACCGGTGATCCGCGTGCGAGCGGATCGCCGTAGGCGGACGCAGGACGCTCTACGGGATCCGCACCGTCGAAAAGCCGACTGCGCGACGCCGGGCCGGGACCGGCGACGTACGATGGACACCGTGCCAGGACGGATTCGACAACAGGATGTCGAGGAGGTCAAGGCGCGGGTCAACATCGGCGACGTCGTCGGCGAGTACGTCACCCTGAAGTCGGCGGGTGTCGGGTCGCTCAAGGGTCTCTGCCCCTTCCACGACGAGCGCAGCCCCAGTTTCCACGTGCGCCCGCAGGCCGGGTTCTACCACTGCTTCGGCTGCCAGGAGTCGGGCGACGTCTACAGCTTCATCATGAAGATGGACCACACCTCGTTCAGTGAGACGGTCGAGCGGCTCGCCGCCCGCGTCGGCATCGTCCTCCAGTACGAGGAGGGCGGCGGTCAGGCGCCCGAGACCGGCGGTCGCGTGCGCCTCCTCGAGGCGAACAGAGTGGCGGAGGAGTATTTCCGCGAGCAGCTGGCCACTCCGGGGGCCGACGTCGGCCGCAGGTTCCTCGGCGAGCGGGGCTTCGACCGCGCCGCCGCCGATCGCTTCGGCGTCGGCTTCGCGCCCGACGGCTGGGACGGGCTGACGACCGCGCTCAAGCGGCGCGGCTTCTCCGAGACCGAGCTCACCGCGGCGGGCCTGGTCAGCAGCAGCAACCGCGGAGGCGTCTACGACCGGTTCCGCGGTCGCCTCGTCTGGCCGATCCGCGACGTCACCGGGCAGACGGTCGGCTTCGGCGCCCGCCGCCTCCTCGAGGAGGACAAGGGCCCGAAGTACCTGAACACCCCCGAGACGCCCGTGTACCACAAGTCGCAGGTGCTCTACGGGCTCGACCTCGCCAAGCGCGACATCTCGCGCGGGCACCAGGTGGTGGTGGTCGAGGGCTACACCGACGTGATGGCGTGCCACCTCGCGGGAGTGACGACCGCGGTCGCCACGTGCGGCACCTCGTTCGGCGTCGATCACATCAAGGTGCTGCGCCGGGTGCTGGGCGACGACAGCGGAGTGGGCGAGGTCGTCTTCACGTTCGATCCCGACGCCGCGGGTCAGAAGGCCGCGATGCGCGCGTTCCAGGAGGAGCACCGCTTCGCCGCGCAGACGTTCGTCGCCGTCGCGCCCGAGGGTCTGGATCCGTGCGACCTGCGGCTGAACCGCGGCGACGACGCGGTCCGCCGCCTCATCGACGACAAGAAGCCGATGTTCGAGTTCGTGATTCGGCAGCTGCTGTCGCGCTACGACCTCGAGACGGTCGAGGGCCGGGTCGCCGCCCTGCGCGCGGCCGCCCCGGTGGTCGCCGAGATCCGCGATCCCGCGCTCCGGCCCGGCTACTCCCGCGAGCTCGCCCGGATGCTCGGCCTGGACATGTCCGAGGTCAACTCCGCGGTGCGCTCCGCCGGCTCCCGTCCCCGCGGCTCCCGCGAGGAGCGTCGCGAATCCGAGCGCGAGGCCGCGGCGACCGAGCCGCCCGCGGGTGCGCGCCTCGCCGACCTCCCCGTCGACGTCGTCACGCGCATCGAGCGCGAGGCGCTGATGGCGATGCTCCAGCTCCCGCAGGCGATGGGCGTCGAGCTGCTCACCCGCGCCGCGCACGCCGCCGTGACCAACGAGACCCTGCGCGTCGTGCGCGACGCCGTCGTCGCGAACCTCGAGCGCGCGGAGGACCGCGATTGGGTCGAGCACGTCGCGAACGACGTTCCCGGCCCGTTCGCCTCCCTGGTCCGCCAGCTCGCGGTGGCGCCGATCCCGGCCGCCGACGAGGCGAAGCTCGCGCGCTACGCACGCGACGTCGCGGTCTCTCTGATCGAGCGCGACCTGCTCCGCGAGATCGCCGAGCTGCGCGGGGCTCTGCAGCGCGCCTCCGCCGACCCCGTGATGTCGCGTGCGGTGCAGGTGCGCCTCGTCGAGCTCGAGCGCGAGAAGCGCGCTCTGCGGAGCGAGTGACCAGCGGAGGAGCAATCGTCACCCTTCCAGGGGCGTGTTGCAGTCGTGTGAAGATTCCGCCGCGGCGGAGCGCTCGGGCTCGGAGAGCGCTTCCACATGTGTTACCACTGAACAACAGCACTGCGGACGCCCGGCACGGGTGCGCTGGTGCGCGCCCCGGAGAACGGGTCCGCCGCACGACCGCGCGCGCCACGAGCGCATCCGCAACAGATCCTTACCAGGAAGAGGTAGACGGACGATGACATCCGCATCCATCCGGGGCGCTCGCGCGCTCTCCGCCGCCGCAGGTTTCGCCGCGGTCGCGATCGTGCTCGCGGGCTGCTCCGCCGGCGGCTCCGACTCCGCGGGCGACAGCGCCGCAGGAGGCGCCCTGACGATCGGCACGACCGACAAGATCACGACGCTCGACCCGGCCGGCTCGTACGACAACGGCTCCTTCGCCGTGATGAACCAGGTCTACCCGTTCCTCATGAACACGCCCTACGGCAGCCCGGACGTCGAGCCCGACATCGCCGAGTCCGCCGAGTTCTCGGCGCCCACCGAGTACACCGTGACCCTCAAGGAGGGTCTGAAGTGGGCGAACGGCAACGACCTGACCTCCTCGGACGTCAAGTTCTCGTTCGACCGCCAGCTGGCGATCGCGGACGCGAACGGCCCGTCGTCACTCCTCGCGAACCTCGACAGCGTCGCGGCTCCGGACGACACCACCGTCGTCTTCACGCTCAAGTCCGAGAACGACCAGACGTTCCCGCAGATCCTCTCGAGCCCCGCCGGCCCGATCGTCGACGAGGACGTCTTCTCGGCCGACGCGCTGACTCCGGACGACGAGATCGTCTCGGGCGACGCCTTCGCCGGTCAGTACACGATCGCGAACTACGACGTGAACAACCTCATCCAGTACAAGGCGTACGAGGGCTACGAGGGCGTGCTCGGCGCGGCCGAGACCGGCACCGTCAACGTCAAGTACTACGCCGACTCGTCGAACCTCAAGCTGGACATCCAGGAGGGCAACATCGACGTGGCGTTTCGGAGCCTCTCGGCCACCGACGTCGAGGACCTCCGCGGCAACGACGCGGTCAAGGTCGTCGACGGCCCCGGCGGCGAGATCCGCTACATCGTCTTCAACTTCGACACCCAGCCCTTCGGTGCGACGACCGCCGAGGCCGACCCGGCCAAGTCGCTCGCCGTGCGCCAGGCCGTGGCCGACCTGATCGACCGCGAGGAGATCGCCGACCAGGTCTACAAGGGCACCTACACCCCGCTCTACTCGTTCGTCCCCGAGGGGCTGACCGGAGCGACCGAGCCCCTGAAGTCGCTCTACGGCGACGGCGAGGGCGGACCGGACGCCGACAAGGCGAAGGCGACCCTCGAGGCCGCCGGCGTCACCGAGCCGGTGAACCTCAGCCTCCAGTACTCGAACGACCACTACGGCCCGTCCTCGGGCGACGAGTACGCGCTGATCAAGGACCAGCTCGAGTCCTCGGGCCTGTTCACCGTCGACCTGCAGACCACGGAGTGGGTGCAGTACTCGAAGGACCGCAGCTCGGACGTCTACCCGGCGTACCAGCTGGGCTGGTTCCCGGACTACTCGGACGCCGACAACTACCTCTCGCCGTTCTTCATCAAGGAGAACTTCCTCGCGAACCACTACGACGACGCCGAGGTCCAGGGCCTGATCGCGGAGCAGGTCTCGACGACCGATCCCGACGCGCGCACCGCGGTCATCGAGGAGATCCAGGACAAGGTCGCGGCGCAGCTGTCGACCGTCCCGTACCTCCAGGGCTCGCAGGTCGCGGTCGTCGGCAGCGACGTGAGCGGAGCCGAGGACACCCTCGACGCCTCGTTCAAGTTCCGCTACGCGGCGCTCAGCAAGGGCTGATCCACCCCTCCGAGGCCGGCGCCTCCCCGATCGGGAGGCGCCGGCCTTTCTCCACGAAAGGCATCACGTGACGACAGCCACGACGGCTGCGGCGACGACGCCCACCCGGCGATCGCGCGGCTCCGGAGGCGGACTCGGGCGCTACCTGCTCGTCCGCTTCCTGCTCATCATCCCCACCGTCTTCATCCTCGTGACGCTGGTGTTCCTGCTCATGCGCACCACGGGCGACCCGATCACGGCCGCCCTCGGTGGACGACTGACCGCCGACCAGCTCGCCGAGCGCGTCGCGGCCGCCGGCTACGACCGGCCGCTGATCGTGCAGTACGTCGAGTACCTCGGCCAGCTGCTCACCGGCGACTTCGGCACCACGCTGAGCGACAACCGGCCGGTCACCGAAGTGCTGCTGACCTACGGAGCGGCGACCGTCGAGCTGGCGTTCTACGCGCTCCTCGTCGCGTTCCTCGTCGGCATCCCGCTCGGCATGCTGGCCGCCTACCACCGCGACCGCACGCCCGACGCGGTGCTGCGCATCTTCGCGATCCTCTGCTACGCGACTCCGGTGTTCTTCGCCGGCCTGCTGCTCAAGCTCGTCTTCGCGGTCTGGCTGAAGTGGTTCCCGGTCGCGGGGCGCGCCTCGACCAGCACGGAGCTGTCGCTGCAGTTCCTCGAGAACAAGACCGGCATCTACCTCATCGACGCGTTCCAGACCGGCGACCCGGCCGCGGTGTCCGACGTGCTCTCGCACGCGGTGCTGCCCGCCGTCGCGCTGGGCCTGCTGACCGCCGGCATCTTCCTCCGTCTCGTCCGCACCAACGTCATCGGCACCCTCGGCACCGACTACGTCGACGCGGCGCGCTCGCGCGGTGTCGGCGAGTTCCGCCTGGTCCGCACGCACGCCTACCGGCCCGCGCTCATCCCGATCATCACCGTGATCGGACTGCAGATCGCCCTGCTGCTCGGCGGCGCGGTCCTGACCGAGACCACGTTCGAGTGGAAGGGACTCGGCTTCCAGCTGGCCGAGTACCTCCAGGCCCGCGACTTCGTGGCCGTCCAGGGCATCGTCGCCCTGCTGGCGGTCATCGTGGCGCTCACCAACTTCATCGTCGATGTCATCGCGGCGCTCATCGACCCGCGAGTGAGGTACTGAGCATGAGCACCACCACCTCCTCCGCCGCGCGTCCGCGGCGCCGCCTCGTCGACCGGCTCCCCGTCGTGCACCAGCTCCGCCAGAGCGTGGGGCTGCAGCGCGGGATGCTCGTCACGGGCCTCGTCATCACCGGCGCATTCCTCCTGGTCGCCCTCTTCGCTCCGCTGATCGCGCCCTACGGCTACTCGCAGCTGCGCTCGGACAGCGGGGCGTTCGGCGCGCAGCAGCCGCCGAGCGCCGAGCACCTGCTCGGCACCACCGTCGGCGGCTACGACGTCCTGAGCCGCGTGCTCTGGGGTGCGCAGACCGCGTTCCTCGTGATCGTCGTCGCGGTCGTGCTGTCGATCTTCGTCGGAGTGTTCCTCGGGCTGGTCTCGGGGTACCTCGGCGGCTGGCTCGACCGCGTGCTGGTCGTGATCTGCGATGCGATCTACGCCTTCCCGACCCTGCTGCTCGCCATCGTGATGTCGATCGTGATCTCGGGCGGGCAGTCGAACCTCTGGGCGGGCATCTTCGCCGCCGCCGTCTCGATCACGGTCGTCTACATCCCGCAGTACTTCCGGGTGATCCGCGCCGAGACGGTGCGGATCAAGGGCGATGCCTACGTCGAGTCCGCGAAGGTCGTCGGAGCCTCGACGAGCCGGATCATGTTCCGTCACGTCCTGCGCAACGCCACCCGCACCCTGCCGCTGATCTTCACGCTGAACTCGTCCGAGGCGATCCTGACCCTCGCGGGACTGGGCTTCCTCGGCTTCGGCATCGAGCCGACCTCGGCGGCCGAGTGGGGCTACGACCTCAACAAAGCGCTCTCGGACGTGACGAGCGGCATCTGGTGGACCTCGGTCTTCCCCGGCCTCGCCATCGTCCTCGTCGTGCTGGGCATCACGCTCGTCGGCGAGAGCCTGAACGACCTCGCCGACCCGCGCCTGCGCGGTCGGCGCGCGGTGGCCGCCGGAGCCGGCGACGTCGCCGCGACGTCCGTCGTCCCGGGCGGCGTGCTCGCCGCGGACGGCCTGGAGACGCCGGGGCACGACCCCGTCGCCGGAGTGGAGGGGACGCGATGAGCGACCAGAGGCCGATCGTCGACATCACCGATCTCGAGGTCGCCTTCGCCAGCGACCGGGGTGCCGTCCGCGCCGTCGCCGGAGTGAGCCTGCGGGTCGAGCGCGGCGAGGTGCTCGCCATCGTCGGCGAGTCCGGCAGCGGCAAGACCGTGACGGCCAAGACGATCCTGGGCCTCCTGCCCGAGACCGCGACCGCCTCGGGGGTCGTGCTGCTCTCGAAGAAGGACGGCAGCTCCTCCACCGATGTCGTGTCCGTGCCGAAGGCGCGACTGCGCGAGATCCGCGGCACCGACGTGGCGATGGTCTTCCAGGAGCCCTCGACCGCGCTGAACCCCGTCTTCACCGTGGGCTGGCAGATCGCCGAGGGGCTGCGCGCCCACGGCAGCGTCTCGAAGAAGGAGGCGCGCGCCCGCGCGATCGACGTCCTGCGCACGGTCGGCATCCCCGAGCCGGAGAAGCGGGTCGACTACTACCCGCACCAGTTCTCGGGCGGGCAGAAGCAGCGCGTCGTGATCGCGATGGCGCTCGTGCTCGATCCCGGGCTCATCGTCGCCGACGAGCCGACCACGGCGCTCGACGTCACGGTGCAGGCCGAGATCCTCGATCTCCTCCGACGCTGCCGTGACGACTTCGGCACCTCGATCGTGCTGATCACGCACAACATGGGCGTGGTCGCCGACCTCGCCGACCGCGTCGCGGTCATGTACCAGGGCGAGCTGGTCGAGGAGGCGCCGGTCGCCGAGCTCTTCGCCTCGCCGAAGGCCGAGTACACGAAGAAGCTGCTCGCCGCCGTGCCGCACGTCGGCCAGGGCGTCGAGCGGGCGAAGGACCGCGCCATCGAGCGGGCGAGCCTGCCCGAGGCCGAGACCCTGGTCGAGGCCGACGGGCTCCGGATCCAGTACCCGGGCCGGCTCGGCCGCTCCGGCTTCGTCGCGGTCGACGGAGTCTCGTTCCGCATCCGAGCCGGCGAGGTCCTGGGCCTCGTCGGCGAGAGCGGATCGGGCAAGACGACTATCGGGCGTGCGATCGCGGGCCTGACCACCGTCACCGGCGGATCCCTCCGCGTCCTGGGGAAGGAGATGCGCGGCATCCGCGAGCGGTCGTTCCGCCCGGTGCGCGGCGACATCGGCTTCGTCTTCCAGGACCCGGCGTCGAGCTTCAACCCGCTGCTCACCATCGCCGAGTGCGTCGCCGAGCCGCTGATCGTGCACGGGCGGTTCCCGGATGCGGGCTCCGCGAGATCGCGCGTCGACGAGCTCCTCGAGGCGGTGCAGCTGCCGAAGTCCTACGGCGACCGCTACCCGCACGAGCTCTCGGGCGGGCAGCGTCAGCGCGCGAGCCTCGCGCGAGCGCTCGCGCTCCAGCCCAAGCTGCTGATCGCCGACGAGCCCACCTCGGCGCTCGACGTCTCGGTGCAGGCCCGCGTGCTCGAGCTGTTCTCGGAGCTGCAGCGCGAGTTCGGCTTCGCCTCGCTGTTCATCAGTCACGACCTCGCCGTCGTCGACCTCCTGGCCGACCGGATCGCGGTGCTCTACCGCGGCGAGCTGGTCGAGGAGGGCACGGGCGAGGAGGTCCTCGCGACGCCGAAGCACCCCTACACGCAGCGCCTGCTCGCGTCCCTGCCCGTCCCGGACCCGGCTGAGCAGGCCGAGCGCCGCGAGCTCCTGCGCCGCATCACCCGCGCGGAGCGCGACGCGTGAGCACGGAGTCCGCGCCGATCGTCGTCGACGATCTGAGCGTCGAGTACCCGCCGCGCGGCATCAGCCGCCGCTGGACGGCCCTGCGCGGCATCAGCCTCCGCGTCGAGCCGGGGGAGGTGCTCGGGATCCTCGGCGGCAGCGGCTCGGGCAAGTCGACGCTCGCCCGGGTCCTGGGCGGCGACGGGCTGGGCGGTGACGGCGACCGCGCCCGCCCGGTGATCGTCGGAGGCGACGCGACCGTCGCGGGCCACCGGCTCCGCCACCTGCCCGCCCGCGAGATCAAGCGCTTCACGTTCGACGTGGCCTACCTGGCGCAGGACGCGGGAGCCACCCTCCGGCCCGAGCTGACCGTCTCGGAGCTCATCGCCGAGCCGATCTTCCTCCGCGACCGCCACTACGACCCGAAGAGCGCCGCCGTGCGCGTCGCGACCCTGCTCGACTCGGTGCACCTGCCGCTCTTCCTGCTCGACCGCTTCCCGTACGAGCTCTCGAGCGGCCAGCGGCAGCGCGTCGCCATCGCCCGGGCGCTCGTGCTCGGCCCGAAGGTCCTCGTCGCCGACGAGCCCACCTCGGGCATCGACGCCACCGTCCGCGAGTCGATCGTCGATCTGCTGGCCGACCTGCGCCGGAGGGAGGGGTTCGCCGCGGTCGTCGTCAGCCACGACATCGACGTGCTCAGCCGCGCGACCGACCGCATCGCCGTGCTCGTGGGCGGGGAGGTGGTCGCCTACGGCCCGCTCCTGGACGTGCTGGTCGAGTCGCGCCACCCGTACGTGCGGGAGCTCGGCGCCGCGTTCGCGGAGTACGAGCGGTTCGACGCCTCGCGCGCTCAGCGCGTCGCTCCGGCCGAGGAGGCGCTGTGACGACGCCGCGCGTGGCCGTGCTGCCGCGCACGAAGGACGTGTTCACCCGGGCGATCGAGGACGGCGGCGGCCGGGTCGTCGGACTCGACGGCACGCCCGACGCCCTGCTCTGGCTCTCGTACGGCCGCGTGGACGAGCTCGAGGACGTCCTCGAGCAGCACCCGTCGATCCGCTGGGTCCAGCTGCCCTGGGCCGGAGTCGACGCGTTCGCGTCCACCCTGCGCAGCGCCACTCGACCGGGTCTGACCTGGACGAGTGCGAAGGGCGCCTACTCCGAGCCGGTGGCCGAGCACGCGCTCGCCCTCACCCTGGCGCTGCTGCGGTCCCTCCCCGAGCGCGCGCGGGCGACCTCGTGGGGTGCGAAGCACGCCGCGACCCTGCACCGCGCCCGCGTCGTCGTCGTCGGCGCCGGAGGCATCGCGCAGGAGCTCCTGCGGCTCCTCTCGGTCTTCGACGCGCATGTCACGGTGGTGCGGCGCCGCGCCGACCCGGTGCCGGGCGCCGAGCGCACGGTGACGGGCGACGGGCTCGCCGAGGTCGTCACCGACGCCGACGTGCTGATCCTCGCCGCCGCCGCGACGGGTGGGACGCGGCACCTCGTCGACGCGGAGCTGCTCTCGCGCCTCGCGCCGCACGCGGTCCTCGTGAACATCGCGCGGGGGACATTCGTCGACACGGACGCGCTCGCCGCCGCGCTGGCCGAGGGCCGGCTCGCGGGAGCCGCGCTCGACGTCACCGACCCGGAGCCGTTGCCCGACGGGCATCCGCTCTGGAGCGAGCCCCGGTGCCTCATCACTCCTCACTCCGCCGACACCCCCGAGATGACCGCGCCGCTGCTCGCCGAGCGCGTCCGGATGAACACCGCTGCCTTCGCCGCGGGGGAGGACCTGGTCGGCGTCGTCGACCCGGACGCGGGCTACTGACGGACCCCGCCGCCCGATTTGGTCTTCCCGCAGAGTTTGCTAAAGTAGTCCTGCGCTGATCGCCTCCGGGTGGTCGGATGATCCTCGATAGCTCAATTGGCAGAGCAATCGGCTGTTAACCGGTAGGTTCTTGGTTCGAGTCCAAGTCGGGGAGCGAAGGGCCTGGGACTCCACTCTCGGGCCCTTTTTCTTTGCCCTGGTGAGGGTCGCGGCTCCACGGTCCCGCGCCCATCCCCGGAACGGAGGCGCGATGCGCGAGGACGTCTTCGGCCTCCTCCGTCGACGCCCCGACGTCGAGGCCCCGTCCCTCGTGGCGGTCGACGCGTCCGACCGGCTCCTGCTCGACCTGCTCGAGCAGCGCGGCCGCATCGCGGTCGTCGGAGACGCCTACGGAGCACTCGCGCTCGCCCTCGCCGCCGAGGGCGTCGCGGTGAGCGTCGTCCAGGACTCGATCACCGCCGAACGGGCCCTCGCCGCGAACGCCGAGGCGGTGCGCGCAGCGGGCATCGAGCTCGCCGCCGTGACCGTCGCCGAGAGCGTCGAGGCCGCCGTCGGCGGGAGCGACGCAGTGCTCCTCCGGCTGCCCCGCTCTCTCGACGCCCTCGCCGCGATCGCCGCCGGCACCGCCCGAGCCGCCCCCGCTGCCCCGCTGATCGCCGCGGGCCGCATCAAGCACATGAGCCACGGCATGAACGACGTGCTGCTCGCCCGCTACGAGCGCGTCGACGTCAGCCCGGCGCGGCAGAAGTCGCGGGCCCTGCTCGCGACCGCCGCCCGTGCCGACCAGGCCCCCGCCCCCGGGCCGGAGCGCCGCCGTCTCGACGATCTCGACCTCGACGTGGTCGCCGTCCCCGGAGCCTTCGCCGGCGCCCGCCTCGACATCGGCACCCGGGCGCTGCTGGCCGCTCTCGACGTCCGGACGCTGCCCGCTGGCACCGCCGTCGACCTCGGCTGCGGCACAGGGATCCTCGCCGCCGTCCTCGCCCGCTCGCGCCCCGACCTCGACGTCGTCGCCACCGACACCTCGCGCGCCGCGACCGAGTCGGCCCGCGCCACCGCCGAGGCCAACGGCCTGCGCTACCGCGTCCTCCGCGACGACAACGCCTCGACGCTCGACGGCGGATCGGTCGACGTCGTCGTCTGCAACCCGCCGTTCCACTCGGACGGAGCCGTCACCGACCTCGTCGCGCGGCGCATGATCCGCGCGGCCGGCCGCCTCCTGCGCCCGGGCGGCGAGCTCTGGACCGTGTTCAACTCCCACCTCGCCCATCCGGCCGAGCTGCGCCGGTCGATCGGAGCGACGTCCGTCGTCGCCCGCGATCGCAAGTTCACCGTCACCCGTTCGGTCCGCGCCGCCGACCGCTGAGCGCAAGCCCCGTCGCGGGCTCAGCGAGCGGCCGCCGCACGCGGGTACCATCGCTCTCCGGCGTGCCCTCGCGCCGATCCCCGTCACCGCACCGGAGGCCGTCGTGCTCGAAGTCGTCCTCGTCCTGGCACTGATCGTCGCCGTCGGCGCGATCGTCCTGTGGCGCCGCTCCGCCACCGCCGAGAAGGAGCTGCGCGAGCGGCACTCCCGCGAGACGGAACGCGTCGCGCGCCTCGAGCTGGCCGTCGGCGAGCAGGAGGCGCGCCTGCGTATCGTGGGCGAACTCGAGCAGCTCGCCGTCCGCAGCGCCTCGCTCGTCGTCGAGGAGGCCGAGAGCGTGCGGCTGACGATCGAGCGCGACCCGGCCGCCGCCGAGCGCTCCGCCGTGAGAGCGGTGCGCGCCGCCGAGTCCTCGCTCGCGCAACTGCGGCGCATCGCGGTCGTCGCCGCCGTCGACCCGCGGGAGCTGCCCGCCACCGACGGCGCCGAGACGCTGACAGCCCTCGCCCGCGACCGCGGCCTCGCCGTCCACGAGGAGACCTTCGGCGAGCCGTTCCCGCTGCAGGACGGAGCCGAGGTGGCCGTCCTGCGCGTCCTCGAGTACGCCTTCGATCAGGCGTCGGCGACCGGTGGCACCGGCACCGAGGTCCGGATCAGCTCGCGCTGGACGTCGACCGGCCTCCGGGTCGAGATCGACGACGACCGCGAGCGGCACGGAGCCGCGCAGGCGGATGCGAGCGCCGTCGAGGCGGATCTGCACGCGCTGACCGAGCGGATCGACAGCCCCGCCCTCCTGGAGCTGCGCGAGCGCGCCGCCCTCTTCGGCGGCGACGTGACCGAGAAGCGGACGCCGGGCGTGGGCCGCTCCGTCACCGCCTCGTTCCCCGCGCTGCGCCACCACAACGGCGTGCACGGGGTCGACCTGGGCTGAGCGGAGGTCAGTCCTCGAGGTTGTCGACTCCCGGCATCCACGACGTGCCGGGAACGCCCCAGCCGCGCTTGCGGGTGATCTTCGCGACCGGCTTCCGGTACTCGTGCTCGAGGCGGTCCGTGTAGAGGATGCCGTCGAGGTGGTCGAACTCGTGCTGGAACACCCGCGCGAACCAGCCCTCCGCCTCGATCTCGAAGGGCGCGCCCTCGAGGTCGACGGCCCGAAGGATCGCCTTCTCGGAGCGGCGCAGCGGGAACCGCTCGCCCGGGAACGAGAGGCACCCCTCCGACTCCGTGTCCTCGTCGGCCTCGCCGAGGGGCACGGGCGAGACGAAGAGCTCCGGATTGATGGCCACGCCGCGGCGGGGGGTGCCGTCATCGGCGGCGTAGTCGTAGACGAAGAGGCGCAGTGCGACTCCGATCTGCGGGCCCGCGAGGCCGACGCCGGGAGCCGCCTCCATCGTCTCGAACATGTCGGCGACGAGCGTGCGGAGGGAGTCGTCGAACACGGTGACGGGGGCGGCGGGGGAGTGCAGCACGGGGTCGCCGGCGATGAGGATGGGGAGGACGGCCATGGAGCCCAGGGTATCGCGGGGGTCCTCCAGCCCCGTCCTCGGGGGTCATCCGCTGGGCTTCCCGCGTCACCCGTGCGCCGGACGGCCCGCGGAGGATATGTCGGTAGGGTCGAGCGCATGTCCGCAGATCTGACCGAGTTGACCGAGCAGTTCACGCTCGACCCGGTGCAGTTCATCGGCATCCCGATCGCGCTCGTCGGCGCGGTCTTCCTCTCTCTGGGGGCGCAGTTCCAGCACCGCGGAGTCGCGAAGGTGGAGCGGTTCTCGGGCCGCTCCGGCTCCTCCGGATTGAACGGCGGTCAGCTCTTCGCCCTGCTCTCGCGGCCCTCGTGGGTCGTCGGGACGCTCATGCTCGGCCTCGCCGTCGTGTTCCAGCTCACGAGTCTCGGCTTCTCGCCGCTCATCGTGGTGCAGCCGCTCGGCGCGGTCGCCCTGGTCATCACGGCCGTGATGAACGCGCGCGTGAGCCGGGTCCGTCTCAACAAGGCCTCGATCCGCGCGATCGTGCTGTGCGTCGGCGGCGTGGGCACGTTCGTCCTCGTCGCGGCCTTCAACGCGGTCGACAAGTCGATCCGCACGCCCCAGCTGATCACGATCCTCGTGATCCTGGGGGTCGTGCTCGTGGTGTTCGTCGTCGCGTTCCGGGTGTTCCGGCGGAAGGCGCGCGCCATCTTCTACATCCTCGGCGCCGGAGTCGTCTACGGCTTCGTCGCGACGCTCGCCAAGGTCGTCCTCAACCGGATCAAGTTCGGCGAGTTCGACCCGCTCACCGTCGTCTGCATCGTCGCGCTCCTCGCCGCCAGCGCTCTCGGCGGCTACTTCGTGCAGAACGCCTACTCGTCGGGCCCTCCCGACCTCGTCGTCGCCGGTCTCACCGTCATCGATCCGCTGGTCGCCGTGGCCATCGGCATCATCGTGCTCGGCGAGGCGCAGTACGCGGCCCCCTGGGCGATCCCGCTCTTCGTGATCGCCGGAGCGGTCGCGATCTGGGGCGTCCTGCTGCTCGCGAAGCACCACCCGCAGGCCCGCTGACCCGGGCGACGCGGCCCCCTAATCCGCGGATCCCCGAGGCCCGCTGTCTACACTGGGACCGCGCCGAGGTGAGCCGAAGCCGACCGACCACTCGCCGATCGACACCCCGCCACGAGCGGACCACACCGTGAGGAACCACCCCGTGTCAGACCCCCGCGCCGCCTCAGGACCGGAGTCGCCCGTGCCGAGCGAGTCATCGGACGCTCCCGACGACTCCGTCCCGCACGTCACGGAGGCGACCTCCTCCTCGGACTCGGACGCCCGACCGCTGAAGGTCGTGATCGGCTGCGACACGTTCGCCCCGAACGTCAACGGCGCCGCGAAGTTCGCCGAGCGACTCGCCGCCGGCCTCGTCGCCCGCGGCCACGAGGTGCACGTCGTCGCCCCGTCGGCCGACGGCTGGAGCGGCACGCGGTTCGAGACCCACGAAGGTCAGCGGATGATCGTGCACCGCCTCCACAGCTGGCGCTGGTTCCCGCACGACTGGCTGCGCTTCGCGATGCCGTGGCGGATCAAGCAGAACAGCGCGCGGATCCTCGACGAGGTGAAGCCCGACGTCGTCCACTTCCAGTCGCACATCATCGTCGGGCGCGGACTGGGCATCGAGGCGGCCAAGCGCGGCGTCCGCATCATCGGCACCAACCACTTCATGCCCGAGAACATGCTCGAGTTCACGCTTCTGCCCAAGGCCGTCCAGGCGAAGGCCGTGCAGATGGCGTGGCGCGCCGCCCGCCGCACCTTCGGCCGAGCCGAGGCCGTGACCACGCCGACCCGCAGGGCCGCCCAGTTCCTCGAGCAGTACACCGGCCTCCGCGGCGTGCACGCCATCTCCTGCGGCATCGATGCGGACAACTACACCCCCGACTTCACCCCGCGCGGCGAGAACCGCATCCTCTTCGTCGGACGCGTGACCGGCGAGAAGCACATCGACGTCCTCCTCCGGGCCGTGGCACTGCTCGATCCGACCCTCGACGCGCAACTCGAGATCGTCGGCGGCGGCGACCAGATGCGCAACCTCCAGCAGCTGGCCGCGAGCCTCGGCCTCGGCGACCGCGTCCGCTTCACCGGCTACGTCTCGGACGCCGAGCTCAAGCAGGCGTACTCGCGCGCCACCGTCTTCGCGATGCCCTCGATCGCCGAGCTGCAGAGCATCGCCACGATGGAGGCGATGGCGTCGGCCCTCCCCGTCGTCGCCGCCGACGCGATGGCCCTCCCGCACCTCGTGCACGACGGCGAGAACGGCCACCTGTTCGAGCCCGGCAACGCGCAGGCCCTCGCCGACCGTCTGACCGACGTCCTCACCAGCACCCCCGAGCGCCTCGAGGAGATGAAGCGCGCCTCCCTGCGCATCGTCGCCGCTCACGACATCACCCGCACGATCAGCACATTCGAGAGCCTGTATCGTGGGGAGCCGGTGGCCGATCCGACCATCGACGCAGCCTCCGCCACGGCTGGCCGAGCCTGACGGCTCTCCCGCCGGCGGGGTCCGCGGGGCGTTAGCTCAGCCGGTCAGAGCAGCGGACTCATAATCCGTCGGTCACGGGTTCAAGTCCCGTACGCCCTACCAAGTAAACAATGGGGAGTAGGGCTGTTCCGGCGGAAGGTGCAGAAGCAGAACCCCTCCAAAACCCCTCCATGACCGGAAAGCTCCGCGTTCGCGCGGCTGACGCGGCGTCGCCTCGGATGGATCGCGCGGCGCTCGTCTAGGCTCGCGGCGTGGCGATCGCGGAAATTCTCTCCATTGTATTCGGGTCCCTTGACGTCGTTCTAGGTGGTTGGGCGATCTGGAACGCTCGATCTAAGTCCCGGATCGAGTGGACAGTACGGAGCATGGCTCCGATGGTCGCTGTACCATCGAAATTTGCAGTTCAAGTCAGCGTAGATGGCGTACCGATCAAAGACGCGTGGTATGCAACGCTACGGATAGTCAACAGCGGAACAAAGGACATTTCAAAGAGTGAATGGCATGCCCCCTTGAGGTTCAGGTTTGGGGGCGGCGTGACAATCTTGTCTGCGAAAGTTTCCGGACTAACGCCACCAGGTTCCCCTCCGAATGTTTCAATTGTGGAGTCTTCAGTCGAAATTGAACCGGTGCTGATGAATAAGCGCGACCTAATCGAGGTCCAGGTCGTCGCATCTGGGCCGATGAAAGCTCCGTCATCCGAATCGCGAATCACCGAGGTGCAGAAGTTGAGCCATCGTCGGTACATCTATCCGCTGGGGACGGGCGCCGATGGTGAGATGATCGCTGGTGATCGGGTAGCGGTCACTGTGATGTGGCTATTTAGCATCGCGGCTGTTCTCTTCATTGGGATTCGTGGAGAATTTCCGCCCGCCGATCCGCTACCGCATATCTGGTTCCTGGTAGTTGGTCTTGCTACGACCTGTATCGCAGGGCCGCTCTGGTGGCGCACGATGATCAAGCGGCATGCGCTCTGGTTGCCGGAACAGCGAATCTAAGCGATCTCGATACTTCGCGTCTCAGCATCGCGGCCACGATCAGGCGAGAGATGGGCGTCGAGTCGGTCTATGTCGGCGGCGTGGTCGTCGGGGAAGAAGTGCAGGTACGCCTTGTAGGTGGTCGCGGTGTCGGCGTTGCCGAGGATGCGGGCGACCCGCGCCAGCGGCATCCCCGACGCCGCGAACAGCGACGCTGCGGTGTGGCGGAGGTCGTGGAAGCGCAGGTCCGGCTGGCCGATGGCCTTGGCGGCCTCACGGAACCGGCGCCGGTAGAACGAGTTGTAGTCCATGCGCTTCGACCAATTGAGCCCGCCGCGGAAGTCGCCGCACCCGCTGTAGTTGCGCACCGGCCACAGCGACGCGGTCGGCTCGGCGGCGTGTGGGCGGGCGGCCATGTATTCGCCTTGCCCATCCGCCAGTTTTCGAATAACGCGAGCGTGGTCGAGCAGGAGCGTCGAAGGCGGCCGCGTCCTCCGTGAGCAGAAGAGGCGCCGAGTGCCCAGGCTTGGTTCGCTCTGGCACGCGTGCCATAGCGGCCCAGGGGCGGGGCAGCGAACCGGGCCGCAGCCGCCCTCTCCAGGGTCTGGATAGGATCACCGCGTGCCGACTGCTTCCACCGCAACTGTTCCCGACCCTGTCCGCCACTTTTTGCGTCGCTCAGAGGTGGCAGCCCAAGTGGGCCGACTGGTCTTCTTCATCGTGATCGCCGGCAGTCTCGTACTAGTCGGCAGCGGCATCTTCGGCGCCGTGCAGCATTCATACCGCGCAGACGCGTCGGAGGCATCTGCCGCTTCCGCTGCCTCGCGCCTGACGGAGGCAAAGCGCGATGCAAAGGGGGCGCAGTACCGGAAAGACGTCGCTTGGGAAGAACTGCAGTATGACCAGCAGAACGCCGCGCAGATATATGACGTATCGGTTGCTCGCGGCGTGAAGAATGGGTCTATTCCGGCCCCTGCGTGGCCGGCCACTGTCGGCTATGACGCGGGCTTGAAGGCGGAAATGGACGCCGCAATCGCAGCCGCAGCGGTCGAGTATAGCCCTGTGGCTGAGGATTTCGAGGACGCAACCGAGCGCCTTGAGGACGCGACGATCGCGAGCGCAGACGCGCTTGCGACCGCAGCCGCTGATCGCGCCACCGTAAATGATGCGTGGTTCTGGGTCGCGGTTTCCGCTGCAATTGCGGCTGTAGCTACCGTCGTAGCTGCGGGTCTATGGTTCGTGCTCTCAAACGCACTCGTTCGCGCTCGTGCCACAGTCGCCCTGTCCGAGCGCACGGGTTCGCGAGTTTAATTCACACGATAGAAGTTCCTTCGAAAATCGCTCAACCGCATCGGTCGAGCTTGTCCGAGCCGTACCGAGACGAGTCGCAAGTCGAGTGTCGAAGGCTGGTTCCTTCAAGCAACGGCGTGAATCTCTAGGTTCTCGGTGAGTTGCGGCAAGGTATCTCCGTTCGGGCCGGTGACGAGTGGGCGTCGCGCTGATAATCCGCGGGTCACGGGTTAAAGTCCCGTACGCCCTACTCCCGCACTGCCCTTGTCCGCACGGCCTCGGCGGCGCGATGGTCGCTGCCGCCGACAGCGGTGGGATTTCACGGGGGCCTGGAACAGCGGCGCGAGGACATATGCGACACGCGTCGTCCAGTGCGCGTTCACGGGCGCTCGCTGCTGCGAAGATCCGAAGGCGGCACACCAGCCAGAGGAGAACCGCGGATGCCCCTGACCTTCACAGCGATCGACTTCGAGACGGCGAATGCTCAGAGAGGCTCGGCCTGCGCGGTCGGTGTCGCCCGGGTGACCGACGGCGCGATCACCTATCGAGCGTCCACGCTCATCCGACCTCTGACAGGAGACGATTTCTCCCCAAGGAATACGGACATCCACGGGTTGAGGTGGGAGGACTGCGAGACCGCCCCCGACTGGGTGGCGGTCGCAGGATGGTTGGACACGGTCATCGGAGACGATCCGGTCATCGCTCACAACGCGCCCTTCGAGAAGGGAGTGATCGCAGCCGCACACAAGTTGGCGATGCTCGACGCGCCTGTTCCGGACCTCCTGTGCACGGTGGTGCTGGCGAAAGCTCATCTGGCCCTCGACTCCTACCGTCTGCCGACCGTCGCCGCGCACCTCGGGGTGGTCCTCGACGACCACCACGATGCGGAAGCCGATGCTGTCGCCAGTGCTGAAGTGGCTCTCGCCCTCGGGCGCCGTCTCGGGCGTCACGATGTTCATCATCTCTGGAGTGACAGTCGGGTGCCGAAGACGTCCGCCCGCGCTGCTTACACTCGTCTCGCGGATCTCCCGGCCCCCGCCGCGGACGCCGATCCGACCGGTCCGCTGTTCGGCGAGACAGTCGTCTTCACCGGGGAGATCGACGGAATGCCGCGGAAGAAGGCTCAGGCGCTGGTTGCCGCGCACGGAGCCAGCATCGGCTCGAACGTCACGAGAAAGACGACCCTCGTGGTGATGGGCACATTCGGTCCGGGAGAGCTCAAGCCGGGCGAGATCGTCAGTGCGAAAGTGGTGAAGGCGCGGGAACTCGCGCTAGCGGGTCAGAGGATCGAGATCCTCGATGCCCCGGGATTCGGCGAACTGCTCGCCGTCATCGGCGCGTCCGTCTAGCCACACGACATCGGGTCGGGTGCCTGAGACCCCGCGGACGCTCGGAGTGTCGAGCTTCGCAGACGCGACCGGGTGAATGCAGTCTCTTCGGACTCGAGGTCCTTCGACTCCTCAGAAGTTGTCGTACTCGGCGCCGAGTACGACAACTTCTGCGGAGTCGGGGGCCGTCAGGCCGAGGGTGACTTCTTCAGGCGGGACTTCGCGGCGCGCTCGGTCAGCACCGAGAGGTAGTCGCGGACCGGGCGGTCGGCGAGGGCGTCGAGCTCGGCGCGGACGGTCGCGTCGACCTCCTCCGCCGAGTGGTCGGGGAAGCGGGCGCGCAGGCGCGCCGATACTTCGGAGGCGATCTCGTCGAGGTTCACGTCAGCAGCCACCGGAGAATGATGCACCAGCCGGGTGAACAGCAGGTGCTGCCGTCCACGACGGGGGGCGCGGCGCGGGACCCGACCTCTCTACCCTGGGTCGTGGAGGCGACGGAGCGTTCACCCGCACTGCAGGAGGCCTGCCGCGGGCGAGAGGGCCCGCCCGTCTCGTCCCCGCCGGCCGCGAGGGACGACGGAGGATCACCGGTGGAGCACATCGAGCTCGCGACGCGGCTGCACGACCTGGGGCGGGGCGTCCTGTCCGACGCGGTGACCCGCGCGGTGAACAGGGGGGACCTGACGGTGGCGCCGCTCCCCGTCCGGTCGGCGACCCGGGTCCACACCGGCCGAGGGCGACGGTCCGTCGACGCGACGGTCGAGACGGCCGGGGTGAACGCGTGGCTGCTCGACGACGACACGGCGGTGGCGCTCGCACGCGGCGGGATCCTGCTCCGCGACCCCGCCGACGGTGTGTTCAGCGCGCCCACGATCGCGAGGCTCGCCGAGGCGCGGGAGACGACGGCGCTGCTCGGCTATCTGAAGGACGCCGACGAGCTGGTCGTCGCCGTCCTCGGACCGCGTCCGGACGCCACCGCGTGATCGCTAGCACGTCCGCCGCCCGGGCGCCCGTACTGGCCGCCGACTGCCGGACATGATTCCCTGGTGCTGTGCCTGACCTCCCGATGTTCCCGCTCGGCTCCGTGCTCCTGCCGCACATGCCGCTCCCGCTCCGGCTATTCGAGCCGCGGTACCTGCGGATGCTCGGCGACGTGCTCGAGGACGAGAGCCTGTCCTTCGGCGTGGTCCTCATCGAGCGCGGCCAGGAGGTGGGCGGTGGCGATCAGCGCTTCGCGGTCGGCACCGTGGCGCGCATCCTGAACATCGACGGCGCGGAGTCGTTCGTCACCCTCGACTCGGTCGGCGAGCACCGCTTCGAGGTCGTCCGCTGGTACGAGGACGACCCGTACCCGCGGGCCGAGGTCCGCCTGCTGACCGACCTGGAGTGGGAGCCGCGCCTCGCCGAGGCGCTGACCGCCGCGGAGTCCGCGGTGCGCACGGCGCTGGCCGTGGCGAGCGAGTTCGTCGAGCAGCGCTACGGCGCCGTCGTCGAGCTCGCCGAGGATCCGGCCGCGCACGCGTGGCAGCTCGCGGGCGTCGCCCCGGTGACGGAGCTCGACCGGCTGGCGTTCCTCCGGAGCGAGTCGATGGAGCAGCTGCTCGAGGCGGTGCGCGAGAGGTCGACCGAGGCGACGGAGTCGTTCCGCGCCGGCTGGGCCTGAACCGAGGCTGGGCCTGAACCGAGGCTGGGCCTGAACCGAGGCCGGGCCTGAACCGAGGCTGGCCTGAACCGACTCCCGCCCTGCTCGGGGCTCGAGGTCGACTCAGGGCTCGAGGTCGACGCCGCGGTCCTGGGCGAGCTTGGCGAGGTCGTCGATGACGACCAGCGCCATCCGCACGGAGCGGTCGCGCCGGTACTGCTCGTCGTCCGGGTCGATCCGCGGTGCGCGGTCGAGGGTCTCCTCGATCGACTGCGAGAGCTCGCGCCAGGCGTCCTGCCTCGCTCCGTCCACGAGTCCGGCGAGGTACTCGTCGTCCTCGGCACGGCGGCGGAGGGTGTCGGCGACCGCCAGCGAGAGCCGCTCGCGGTGGTCGAGATTGTCGACGTCGGCCGAGCGGTAGTCGTGCACGTGGTCGGAGCGACCGCCCACCGAGGTCGCCTCGGCGGCGATCGCGCGCAGGCGCTCGGCCGCGGCCACGGACTCGTCGGCGAGCTTCGTCAGCTCGAGCGCGGCGGCCCGCGAGTAGTGGCCCACGTCGAAGGGGACGTCGGCGGTGAGCCCGTCCATGAGCACGCGGTTCTTCACGGCCATCCGGCTCGCGTACTCGGCGAGCATCAGACCCTCCTCGGTCGCCTCCTCGACCGAGACCGGCTCGCGCGAGGGGTTCTCATCGGGGTCGTACGGCCTCATCTTGAGTCGGCGTCGACGGCGGAACCACACGCGCGTCACCTACATCCCGAGCACGGCGCTCCGCCCGCCGGAACACCTCTTCGAGAGTACCGGTCGGGGGAGCGGCGCGGGGAGTCGCTCAGGCCTCACGCCAGTCGTCCTGCAGCAGGTGCGAGCCGGCCTGCGGGCCCATCTGCAGCATGCCGCCGTCGACCACGTACGAGGAGCCGGTGACGTAGGCGGCTCCGGGGGAGGCGAGGAACGCGATGACGGCGGCGATCTCGCGCGCGTCGCCGGGACGGCCGAGCGGGATGCCGGGACGGTCGATCGTGAAGGGATCGACGTCGTCCGCGTCGTTCATCGGGGTCGCGATCTCGCCGGGAGCGACGGCATTGACGGTGATCCCGTGCGCCCCGAGCTCGAGTGCGGCGACCTTGAGCAGCCCGCCGAGTCCGTGCTTGGCCGCGACGTACGCTCCGGCTCCGACGCGGGGCTGGTGCTCGTGCACGCTGGTGACAGCGATCAGCCGTCCTCCGGTGCCCGCGTCCACCATCCGCCGCGCCGCACGCTGCAGGCAGACGAAGGCCCCGTCGAGGTTCAGCGCCACCGTGCTCCGCCAGCTCTCGACGCTCTGCTCGAGGAACGGCTCGCCGCCTCCGCCACCCGCGTTGTTCACCAACACGTCGAGGCCGCCCAGGCGCTCGGCGAGATCGTCGATCACGTCTCCCGCCCGGTCGAGCTCTGTCGCATCGAGCTGCGCGATCTCGGCGCGGCGGCCGTGGGAGCGGACCTCCTCCGCGGTGCCGTTCGCTCCCTCCTCGTCGCTGTGCCAGGTGATGCCGACGTCCATCCCGGCCCGGGCCAGGGCGACGGCCGTCGCTCGGCCGATGCCGGAGTCCGATGCCGTCACGACGGCGCGCGTCGGCTGGAAGTCTCGAGGTCCGTGGGTCATGTCGTCTCCTGATGCCGAGTGGGTTCGTCGTCACCTCGATCCGAGCATCCGGAGGAGGCCGACGGGACCGGCTTGACACGAGCGCGAGACGCGCGTCCGGCGTGGGAGGGTCACTCCGGCCCCTCGCATCGCGTTGACTGGGCGGATGGAACACCGTCGCATCTCGGTCGTCGTCCCCGTCAAGGACGACGCCCGCCACCTCGAGCGGCTGCTCGCCCTCCTCGCCGAGCAGACCCTCGCCCCCCTCGAGGTCGTGGTCGTCGACGACGGCAGCACCGACGACAGTGCCGAAGTGGCTCGGGCGTTCGGCGCCCGGGTCGTCGTGCACGAGGGGAGCGGGATCCCCGCGAGCACGGCGTTCGGCTTCGACGCCGCCGAGGGCGACGTGCTGGCGCGGCTTGACGCCGACTCGCAGCCGGGACCGGACTGGATCGCGCGGCTCGCCGGCCACTTCGCCGATCCGACGGTCGGAGCGGTGACCGGCCCCGGCCGCTTCGTCGAGCTGAGTCCTCTGCCGCGCCTGCTCGCCCGGGTGGTCTACATGGACGCGTACTTCGCCCTGATGGGCTCCGCCCTGTCCCACTGGCCGCTGTTCGGGTCGAACTGCGCGATCCGCCGCTCCGCGTGGCAGGAGATCGCGGAGGAGATGCACCGCGAGGACTCGTACGTGCACGACGACGTCGAGATCAGCGTGCACCTCGGCGTGCGCCACCGCATCGTGCTCGACCGCCACCTCGAGGTCGGCATCTCGGCGCGGCCGTTCGGCGCAGCGAGGGACATGATGCGCCGCCTCGACCGCGCGCTGCACACGCTCCGTCGGCACCCGGGTCTCGGCGACCCCGTGCTGCGCTGGACGCACCGGGTCCGTCGCTCCCGGATCGGGCGGCTGCAGCGGATCGCCGCGTCGCGCCGTGCTCTCGCAGCACGAGCCGACCGCACGCGCGACTGATCAGTCGGCGACGGGACGCCCCTCCTTCGGCATCGCCGCGACCGCCGCCAGCATGCCGAGGGCGACGACCGCGAGCGCGATGCACACGAACCGCGTCCCGGCGGCCAGATCCTCGGGGGCGGGAGTGCCGTCGCCGGTCGCGGCGTTGACGATCGCGCCGAAGACCGCGACCGCGACCGCGCTGCCGATGTTGCGGGCGAAGAAGTTGGTCGAGGACACGACGCCGCGCTCGCTCCACTCGACGCTGGACTGCGCCCGGATGAGGGTCGGAGTCGCCACGAGACCCATGCCCGCACCGATCAGCACGCAGAATCCTGCGATGTGCCAGAGCGTCGAGGTGCTGCCGAGGAGGATCGTCAGCGCGGTGCCGACGACGACGAGCCCCGCTCCGATGAATCCCGTGCTGCGGAAGCCGATGCGGAGGTAGAGGCGCCCCGACAGGCTCGCCGCGACGGGCCAGCCGAGCGTCATCGCGGCCACGGCGAAGCCCGCTCCGAGCGCCGAGCTGCCGAGCACGCCCTGAGCGAAGGTCGGGAAGTAGGACGTGACGCCGAGGGTGATCGCGCCGACCGCGGCGGACACGAGACTCGTCGACAGCAGGAGGCGACGGCTGAGCACCCAGAGCGGCAGCACCGGGGCACTGGCGCGCCGCTCGATCGCGACGAATACGGCGAAGGCGAGGGCCGAGAGGGCGAACACTCCGATCCCGGCCGGCGAGAGCCACGGCCAGGCCGTCCCTCCTTCGAGCAGGCCGAGGATCAGCAGCGCGGTGCCGACGGCGAGGACGGCCGCTCCGGCGAGGTCGATCGGCTGCCGCTCGCCTCTGGTCGTCTCGCGGAAGCTCCGGATGAGGAGGAACGCGGCGAGGAGGCAGAGCGGGATGTTGATCAGGAAGATCCCGCGCCAGGCGCCGAGGTCCGACAGCACACCGCCGAGGGTCGGCCCGACGACGGAGGAGATCCCCCAGACGCTCGCCAGGTAGCCCTGGGTCTTCGCGCGCTCGGCGACCGTGTAGATGTCGCCCGCGATGGTGATGCCCATGGGCTGGATCGCACCCGCGCCGAGCCCCTGCAGGGCCCGGAAGGCGATCAGCGCCGGCATGCTCCAGGCCAGCCCGCAGAGCAGGGAGCCGAGGAGGAACAGCCCGATGCCGATCAGCATGATCGGCTTGCGACCGATCACGTCCGAGAGCTTGCCGTACAGGGGGACCGAGACGGCCTGCGCGAGCAGGTAGATCGAGAACAGCCAGGGGAACTGGGCGAATCCGCCGAGGTCGTCGACGATCGACGGCACGGCCGTCGCGAGGATCGTGGCGTCGAGGGCGACCAGCGCGGTCGAGATCATCAGCGAGAGGAGGATCGGACCGCGCTCGGAGCGCAGTCCGACGCTGGCACGGGTCGGGGCGTCGGTCACTCCTCCGACGGTATTCCATAGCCGGGGGATGGAAGGAGGACTCGACGCGCTCGGTAGACTCGTCGTATGGAACTCGTGCTCTGGCTCGTCATCGCAGGTATCACCGCCGCCGGCCTCGTCTCGGGCACTGCCGCCCTGATCGTCATGACCGTGGCGCCCTGGTCGGCCGACAAGTAGCACCGGCGCCGTCGCGCCTCACTCGTACACCCGCACGACGCTCCAGCTCGGCTCCGTCGACGCGATGACGTCGAGGACGAACGATCCGCCCGTCTCGACGTGGGTCGCCTGGAACCGCCAGCCCCCGATGCTCACGGGCGGTCGTCCGAACGTGGGCCGGAAGCCCTCGAGCGGTGCCCACCAGGCGCTCGTGCAGGTCCACACCGTCGGGCGGTCGGTCACCCGGTAGCGCCCGCCCCGCCAGTCGAGTGCGATCGGCACGCCCTCGCCGTCGGTCGAGACCAGCGCCGTCTCGTCGATCACCGCCATCCTCGCGCCCCGTTCCTCCTCGTCGGCGACCCGCCCGGATGCTCCGGTGCCGGTTGGCCGTTCGAACATGTGTTCGATAGTCTGCGAGTGTACGCCGCGGCGAAGTCACCCGCCACGGCCACGAGCGAACGGCGGGGAGGCGCGATGATCGAGTGGAGTCCACTGCAGATGCTGCGCAGCAGCGGCCCGGACGAGTGGGTCATGGTCGACGCCGTGCGCACCGGCCGCATCGGACTCGTGCGCCGGATCGAGACGGGCCCGTACGGCGAGACCTGGTTCCGTGCGGTGACCTGGGCGGCCGAGCCCGAGAAGCGGACGCTCGTCGGCTACTCCCGCGACATGGAGACCATCGCGAAGGCGCTCTGGGAGCGTCAGCCGCCGACCGCGCAGGAGAAGCCCTTCCCCGGCTACCCGGCCTCGCAGCGTCAGGGATGAGCGGTCCCGGCGCCGGGGGCGTCCGCTCGCCGGAGGAGAATGGACGGATGCTCCTCGTCCTCGCCGGTTCACCCTCGGGTGCCTGGTGGGCCGTCTCCGTCGCCGAGACGGGGGAGTCGTCGCCCGAGGGGAGCGGTCGCGGCGCCGGGGACCTCGCCCGGTTCGTCCGGGTGAACGAGTCCCGGCGTCCGCGCTGGG
This sequence comes from Rathayibacter caricis DSM 15933, assembly GCF_003044275.1. NCBI lineage: Bacteria > Bacillati > Actinomycetota > Actinomycetes > Micrococcales > Microbacteriaceae > Rathayibacter > Rathayibacter caricis. The sequence continues at coordinate 2,777,056 of NZ_PZPL01000001.1, forward strand.
TGTGGGACGACACGTCGCGCTGGTATCCCGCGCTGCTCGATGCCGACGTCCGCGTGTCGCGGTGCCACGATCTGCGGCTCGGCCGCGCGATCCTCCGCCGCTCGGTCGCCGCAGCGGGCTCGCCGCTCGCCCGGGCTCCCCGCGACGCGTGGGACTCGGACGCCGTCGCGCCCGCCGCCACCGACACGCTCGTCGGCTTCGAGGAGGCCGACGCCGACCCCGCCGAGCTCGACCCCGTCGTCGAGCTCGCCCGGCAGGAGGAGGCGGTCACGGCGTCCTCGCAGCCGGGCCGACTGCGCCTGCTCCTCGCGGCGGAGTCGGTCGGCGCGCTCATCGCGCGCGAGATCGCCGCCGCGGGCCTGCCCTGGCGCGCCGACGTGCACGACCGCGTGCTGACGGAGGCGCTCGGTCCGCGGCCCGTCTTCGGCGGTCGCCCCGCCCGTCTCGAGGCGCTGGCCGATCGCATCCGCTCGGCTCTCGCGGCACCCGAGCTCAACCCCGACTCGCCCGCCGACCTCATCCGCTCGCTCCGTCGCGCAGGCCTGGCCGTCGAGTCGACCCGCTCGTGGGAGCTCCAGTCCCTCGAGCACCCGGTGATCCCGCCGCTCCTGGAGTACAAGAAGCTCTCGCGGTTGCTGACCGCGAACGGCTGGGCGTGGCTCGATGCCTGGGTCCACGGCGGCCGGTTCCGGCCGGAGTACGTCGTGGGAGGCGTGGTCACCGGTCGCTGGGCGACCTCCGGCGGAGGAGCACTGCAGCTCCCGCGGCAGATCCGCGCCGCCGTGGTCGCCGACGACGGCTGGAAGCTCGTCGTGGCCGACGCCGCGCAGCTGGAGCCCCGGATCCTCGCCGCGCTGGCGGGCGACTCCGCCATGGCGGCGGCCGGGCGAGGGCGCGACCTCTACCAGGGCATCGTCGACGCCGGAGTCGTCCCCGACCGTCCGCGGGCCAAGGTCGCGATGCTCGGTGCGATGTACGGAGCGACCAGCGGGGAGGCGGGGAGCCTCCTGCCGCGGCTCACCCGGGCCTACCCGCGTTCCGTCGCGCACGTCGAGGCCGCCGCCCGCGCGGGGGAGCGGGGCGAGAGCGTCTCGACCTGGCTCGGCCGCAGCTCCCCTCCGGGAGCGGTCGGAGCGAACGACGAGAGTCCGGATGCGCGCAGTGCCCAGCGGGCGCGGGACTGGGGCCGCTTCACCCGGAACTTCGTCGTGCAGGGCACCGCCGCCGAGTGGGCGCTCTGCTGGATGGGCGATCTGCGCGCCCGACTGCGCGACGGCGGCCCGGGCCTGGATCGGGCGCACCTCGTGTACTTCCTGCACGACGAGGTGATCGTGCACGCGCCGGCGGACGTCGCCGAGCAGGTCGCCGGGATCGTCCGGGAGTCGGCCGCCCGCGCGGGCCGAGCCCTCTTCGGCGGAGCGGACATCGACTTCCCCGTGACCGTGGCGGTGGTCGACGCCTACGACGAGGCGAAGTGAGACGCGGGCTCAGTACCAGTGCGGCGAGCGGGAGTTCCACTTCGCCCAGGCGTTGCAGGGCGATCCGTACGAGCTCTTGATGTACGAGAGGCCCCAGTTCACCTGCGTCGCCGCGCTGGTCTGGTAGTCGGACCCGGACGAGGCCATCTTGCTCGCCGGCAGCGCCTGCGGGATCCCGTACGCGCCGGAGGACCGGTTCAGGGCGTTCCAGCGCCAGCCGGACTCGCCGTTCCAGAGCGGGACGAGGCACGAGTCCATCTGGTCCTGGCCCCAGCCGTAGTTCCCGAGGACCGTCCGTGCGTACGCCTGCGCCTGCGCGGGGGACAGGCCGTCGGTGCGGCCGGCGTAGGTGCTGAGGGCCGCGATGGTCTCGGCGGAGCTGTTGCGCGCTCCGGTCGGATCGTCGTTCCCGAGCTGCAGCGGCCCGCCGCCCGGAGCGGCAGGGGCGGGAGCGGCGGCCACGGGACGCGAGCCGGCGGACGGCGCGGTGCGGATCGCCTCCTGCTGAGCTGCCTCCCTGGCACGGCGCTGCTGGTCCTCGAAGACCGCCTTCTCCTGCTGCCCGGTCGCGTACTGCTCCTCGAGCGCCGCGGTCGTGTCCTTGAGCTCGGCGAGCTGGGCGTAGAGCGTCGAGCTGTACTGCTCCTGCTCGGCCACCTTCGCGTCGGCCGCCGACTGCGCCGCCTCGGCCTCGTCGAGGGCGCGGCCGGCCGCGTCGGCGAGGGCGACCCGCTCGGACCGGGCCTTCTCGGCCTGGGCGGCGAGAGCACCGGCCTCGTTCTCGCTCGTCTCGGCCGCCGTCTGCAGCGTGCTCGTCTGGAGCGTCAGCTGGCTCATCGTGCCGATGCGGTACAGCAGCTCGTCCGACTCCTGTCCTCCGACGAGGAGGTTCAGCGTGGCGTCGGTGCCGCCGGTGCGGTAGAGCTGGGCGGCGAGCCGACCGGCCTGCTCCTTCGCGGCGTCGGCGGCGGAGCGCGCCGCATCGGCGCGGCTCTCGAGCGCGGTGACGCGCTGACCCGCTTCGTCGAGGGCGGTCCGAGCGGCGTCGGCCTCGGACGCCCGGGCGATGGCGGCGTCGGTCAGCTCGGCGGCCTGATCGCGGAGATCGGCCAGGAAGGCCGTGATCCTGGCGACCTCGGCCGCCGTCGCGCCCTCGCTGTCCTTCGCGGCCTCGACGTCGGACCACGACGGGTAGTCGGCCGGATCGTACGCGGCGGACGCGGTGAGCGGCGAGGCGAGGGAGGCGCAGAGGACGAGGAGAGTGCCGGTACCCGCCGCGATCAGGCGTCGACGCGTGCGCGAGGCGACGCGGAGGCCGAGAGGGGAGCGGGACATGCACTCCAGCCTAAGCGACGGCCCCTTCGCCTGTCTCGTCCCGGGACACCGCTCTCCGGCCCCGGCGCGGACGCTCGAGCGTGAAGCCGCGGACGCCCGCCGCCGCCTCCGCTCCGGACAGCTCCTCGCGGGCCGCGTCGAGCAGGCTCCGCAGGGCGTCGTCGCGGACCCGGAGGGCCCGGGCGGCGAGGCGGCGCTGCGGGTGGTCGTCGACGGGCTCCTCGTCCTCCGGGAGCGCGACCGAGTACGCGGCCAGGACCGCATCGAGGTCGGCCTCCTCGAGGGTCGACGCGAGCAGGATGCGGTCGAGGACGTCGTCCCAGTCCTCCTGCGCCGAGGCGCCGTCGCCGTGGAGCCAGGCGGACGCCTCCGCGCGGCCGTCGTCGGTCAGTGCGTGCAGAGGGAGTCCGTCGTCCGTCGCTCCGGCCGGGACGACGAGACCGCGCTCGCGCAGGCGCTCGAGCGTCGAGTAGATCTGCCCCACGTTCACTCGGCGGCGGTGCGCCGCGCGATCGAGGAGCTCGGAGTGCAGCTGCAGACCGTAGGCGGGACCGAGGGTGAGGAGCGCCAGGAGACCGTCGCGGACCGACACGGGACTCCTCTCGGACGGGCCCGAGCGGGAGCGGGCACCGGACATGCCGAGTATAGGCAGGGGATCCGGGCGCGCCCCGGGCGGGCGCGGCGAGCCGTCTTGTCGGCGCGGGACGGCTGATGCATACTCTGACGTGGTGGCTCGTCCACCGCACAATCGAAGAATGCACCGCTAGTCGTACGTGGTCCGGGTCGTTGGGGAAGACGCACCGGGACGAACGGAGGACAGCATGGTGGCGCAGCAGACTCGGGGTGTGCTCTTCGTGCACTCCGCCCCTCGCGCGCTCTGCCCCCACCTCGAGTGGGGAGCCGGGCGCGCTCTCGGTCGTGCCGTGAACTTCGAGTGGATCGATCAGCCGGTCCTGCGCGGAACGCAGCGCGCCGAGTTCGCGTGGGAGGGTGCCCCCGGCACCGGCGCGAGCATCGCCTCCGCTCTGCGCGGCTGGGAGGACGTCCGCTACGAGGTCACCGAGGAGCCGTCCCCCGGAGTCGACGGCGGCCGCTGGATGCACACCCCCGGCCTCGGGATCTTCTTCGCCCAGACCGACAGCGTCGGCAACACCGTCATCCCCGAGGACCGCGTCCGCGCCGCGATGGAGACGGCCGGCGCCGACCCCATCGAGCTGCACCGCGAACTCCGCCTCGCCCTCGGCCAGGCGTGGGAGGACGAACTCGAGCCGTTCCGGTACGCGAGCGACTTCGCGCCGGTTATCTGGATGCACGGAGTCGGCTGACGCCGACTCCGTGCATCGTCGACGCCGCTCCTCGCGCGGCGTCGCGCGGTCGGCTTCGCGACGGGGTCGCGCTCCGAAGAGCGGGGTGCGTTCGGCGACGGCGATCCGCTGGCACGCGGATCGCCGGATACGCCTCGCGGGGCTCGGTCATCCGGGGGCGGGGGCTCGGGATCGATCCGTGCATCGTCGACGCCGCTCCTCGCGCGGCGTCGCGCGGTCGGCTGTGCTTGTGCCGACGCCGCCCCTCGCGCGGCGTCGCGCGGTCGGCTTCGCGACGGGGTCGCGCTCCGAAGAGCGGGGTGCGTTCGGCGACGGCGATCCGCTGGCACGCGGATCGCCGGATACGCCTCGCGGGGCTCGGTCATCCGGGGGCGGGGGCTCGGGATCGATCCGTGCATCGTCGACGCCGCTCCTCGCGCGGCATCGCGCGGTCGGCTGTGCGACGGGGTCGCGTTCTGCAGAGCGGGGTGCGTTCGGCGACGGCGATCCGCTGGCACGCGGATCGCCGGATACGCCTTGGGGGCTCGGCGATCCGGTGGCGGAGGCGAGCTCGGGAGTTTCGTGCGGTGGAAGCCGGGCGGGTGCCGCAGCCTCGGCTAGTGGAAAGAGCCGGGGATAGCCGGATCTCGCGCGCCGAGTGCGATTCTGCGAGCCGGAGATCGGTCCAGGAGGTCATCAGACCTTGGGGATGGCGGGGAACGGGCCGAGCCCGTTCACACCTGGCGATCGGGCCGACGGGAGGGCCGTCGCCGACCGGAGGTGCCAGAGGGCGTGTTCCCCATGTTCCGGCTCGTGGGATCGGGACGGGCTCGTTGGAAGCCGGTGGTCTCGCGAGCCCGACGCGATTCGGGGAGCCGGAGATGTGATCCGCGGGTCCCGGAGACGAGTGCTGATGCTCGGCACGGCGCGCGGCATGGCTGATGCCCTGTCGGCGATCCTGCTGCGGGAGCCGTACGGCGGAAGCTGTGCGCCGAAGCCCGATCGGGTGAGTTGTTCACCGATGCCTGGTATGGCGGCCTGAGTCTCGATGCCCGGTAGGGCGAGCCGTGTCTCGATGCCCGGCAGGGCGAGCACCGCGCCGATGCCCGGAGGGCAGCGCGCAGCCCACCCGAGCGCCGCGAGGCGTATCCGGAGATCCGCGTCCCAGCGGATCTCCGTCGCCGCACCGCACCGGCCCCCGGGAACTCAGCCCCCTAGGGAGCGGACGCGCCTTCGTTGCGCTACGCGCAACGAAGCCCGCGTTCCGCTCGGTCCACGGGGCGAAGCCCCGTCAGACCGACCGGAACGCGGCCACAGCATTGTGCCCCCCGAACCCGAAGGAGTTCGAGAGGGCGACGAGGGGGCCGTCGCCGAGGGCGCGGGGGCTGGTGACGACGTCGAGGGGGATCTGGGGGTCCTGCTCGGTGAGGTTGATCGTCGGCGGGGCGGTGCGCTCGTGCAGGGCGAGGACGGTGAAGATCGCCTCGAGGGCGCCGGTGCCGCCGAGGAGGTGGCCGGTGGCGGCCTTCGTCGCCGACACGGCGATGTTCGGGAGGTGGTCGCCGAACACGCGGGCGAGGGCGCGATACTCGGCGATGTCGCCGACCGGGGTGCTGGTCGCGTGGGCGTTGACGTGGACGACGTCGGTGCGGTCGGCGCCGGCCTGCTCGAGGGCGGCGATCATCGCGCGGGCGGCGGCGGAGCCCTCGGGGTCGGGGGCGGTGATGTGGTACGAGTCGCTGGTGACCGCGCCGCCGGCGAGCTCGGCGTAGATGCGGGCGCCGCGGGCCAGGGCGTGCTCCTCGGTCTCGAGGACGAGCGAGGCGGCTCCCTCGCCCATGACGAAGCCGTCGCGGCTCACGTCGTAGGGGCGGGAGGCGGTGGCCGGGTCGTCGTTGCGACGGGAGAGGGCCTGCATGGCGGCGAAGGCGGCGAGGGGGAGCGGGTGGATGACCGACTCCGTGCCGCCGGCGATGACGACGTCGGCAAGGCCGCGCTGGAGGTGCTCGTAGGCGTTCGCGAGAGCCTCGGTGCTCGAGGCGCAGGCCGAGACGTCGGTGCGGGCGTAGGCGCGGGAGGGGATGGACATGCTGATCGCCGCGGCGGCGGCGTTCGGCATGAGCATCGGGATGGTCATGGGCAGCACGCGGCGGGGTCCGCGCTCGCGCAGGGTGTCCCACGCGTCGAGCAGCGTCCAGAGTCCGCCGATGCCGGTGGAGTAGTCGACGCCGACGCGCAGCGGATCGACGTCGGTGATGCCCGCGTCGGCCCAGGCCTCGCGAGCGGAGATCACGGCGAAACGGGCGGAGGGATCGAGCCGCTTGAACTCGGCACGGGGCAGGACGTCCTCGGGACGGACCTTGGCCTGGCCGGCGAACGTCACGGGCAGCTCGTGCTTCGCGACCCACTCGGCCTCGATGGTGCTGATGCCGGACTCCCCCGCGAGGAGGGCGTTCCACGAGTCCCGGGCGGTCCCGCCGAGGGGCGTGGTGGCTCCGATGCCGGTGACGACGATTTTCTTGGTGCTCATGACGACGATCTCTGTTCCGTGACGGGGTGGGTGCCGGGCGCACCCCGGCCGGGCGGATGCCGGGCCGGGGTGTCCGCCTCAGGGGCGCGGAAGTGCTACTCGGACGCCTTGACGATGAAGGTGACCGCGTCGCCCACCGTCTTGAGGTTCTTGACCTCGTCGTCCGGGATCTTCACGTCGAACTTCTCCTCGGCGTTGACGACGATGGTCATCATCGAGATGGAGTCGATGTCGAGGTCGTCGGTGAACGACTTGTCCATCTCGACGGAATCGGTCGCGATGCCGGTCTCGTCGTTGACCAGCTCGGCCAGGCCGGCGAGGACTTCTTCGGTGGACAGTGCCATGGTGCTCTCCTTGAGGGGTTCGGTTCGGGTTGTCGTCGAGTGACCGTGAGTCAGTTTAGGGGTGGGGCGGTGCCCCCTAAGGGAGCACCACGACCTGCGCGCCGAACACGAGTCCGGCGCCGAACCCGATCTGCAGGGCGAGTCCGCCGCTGAGCTCGGGGTGCTCCTCGAGCAGGCGGTGGGTCGCCAGCGGGATGGACGCGGCGGAGGTGTTGCCGGTCGTCTCGATGTCGCGGGCGATCATCACGGTGTCCGGCAGCTTGAGCTGCTTGGCGAACTCGTCGATGATGCGCATGTTCGCCTGGTGCGGGATGAATGCGGCGAGGTCCGAAGGCTCGACGCCCGCCTCCGCCAGCGCCTGCTTCGCGACCTTCGCCATGTCCCAGACGGCCCAGCGGAAGACGGAGGGGCCGTCCTGCCGGAGGGTGGGCCACTCGGCGCGGCCCTCGCGGTAGGCGAGCATCGGGTTGTCCATGCCGACGGTGTCCCAGCGGGAGCCGTCCGAGCCCCAGACGGTCTTCGAGATGCCTGCCGAGTCGCTCGGCCCGACGACCGCCGCGCCCGCGCCGTCGCCCAGGAGGAACGAGATGCTGCGGTCGGTGGGGCTGACCAGGTCCGAGAGCTTCTCGGCGCCGACGACGAGCACGTACTCGGCGAGACCCGAGCGGATGAACGAGTCGGCCTGCGCGATGCCGTACGTGTAACCGGCGCAGGCGGCCGAGATGTCGTAGGCCGGGGCCGGGTTGGCGCCGATGCGGTCGGCGAGGAGGGCCGCGAGCGACGGTGTCTGCACCGTGTTGCTGATGGTCGAGACGAGCACGACGCCGATCTGGTCGGGGCGGATGCCGGCCTTCTCGATCGCCTCGAGGGAGGCGGTGGTCGCGAGATCGACCGCCTGCACGTCGGCCGAAGCGCGGCGGCGCTCGATGATGCCGGTGCGCTGGCGGATCCACTCGTCGGAGGAGTTGATCGGCTCGATCAGGTCGTCGTTCGGCACGACGCGGTCGCCGCGCGCCGCTCCGATGCCGAGGATCCGGGTGTAGGCGGTGCCGCTGGACTGGGTGAGGGTAGGGGTCGTCATGGGTCTCTCCTGCTAGGCGGCGTGCTCGTCGATGAAGGCGCGGGCGGCGTCGAGGTCGTCGGGGGTCTTGACCGCGAGGGTCGGCAGCCCCTTGAGGCCGCGCTTGGCGAGGCCCACCAGGGCGCCGGCCGGGGCGAGCTCGATGAGGCCCGTGACTCCGGCCTCGGCGAACGCCGCCATGCACAGGTCCCAGCGCACCGGGGACGCGACCTGGCCCACGAGGAGGTCCAGGAAGGCCGGGCCGGACTCGACGACCGAGCCGTCGCGGTTGGTCCACAGCCGCAGAGTCGGGTCGGACGGGGTGATGCCGGCCGCGATCTCGGCGAGCGAGTCGCGGGCGGGCGCCATGTACCGGGTGTGGAACGCTCCGGCGACCTGGAGGGGGATGACACGGGTGCCGGCGACCGGCTCGTCCTTGAGCGCCTGCAGGGCGTCGACGGCGCCGGCGACCACGATCTGCCCGCCGCCGTTGTAGTTGGCCGGCTCGAGGCCGAGCTCGTCGAGGCGGGCGAGGAGCGCCTGCTCGTCGCCGCCGAGGACGGCGCTCATCGCGGTCGGCTCCGTAGCTGCGGCCGCGGCCATGGCGCGGGCGCGCTCGCGGACGAAGACGAGCGCGTCGGCTTCGGAGAGGACTCCCGCTCCGGCGGCCGCGGTGATCTCGCCCACCGAGTGCCCGGCGATGCCGGCGATCCGGTCGCGGCGCCCGCCCTCGAGGAGGGCGGCGAGGCTGACGAGTCCGGCGGAGACGATCAGCGGCTGAGCGACGGCCGTGTCGCGGATGGTGTCCGCATCCGACTCGGTTCCGTGCGCCGCGAGGTCGATGCCGACGGCCTCGGAGTGGGCCGCCACCTGCTCGGCGACGGACGGGACGGCCAACCAGGGCACGAGGAATCCGGGGGTCTGGGAGCCCTGACCCGGGGCGACGACGACGATCACGTGTCCAGTCTTCCGATCCGCGCCACACTGGGCGCCGCTTGTTCGTACGGAGAAACCACAAAGAGCTTGTGGCGGGTCTACAAGAAGCGGAGGTCAGCTGCGCGCAGGACGGCGCCGGACGGCTCCGTCGGGGTCGCTCATCGACCCGAGGATGAGCGCCGATTGCAGGATGAGCGCCTCGCGGGCGCCCGTCGCGTCCCAGCCGATCACCTCGGCGACGCGCTTGAGCCGGTAGCGGACCGTGTTGGGGTGCACGAACAGCTCGCGGGCGGTCGCCTCGAGCGAGCGCCCGTTGTCCAGGTAGGCCCACAGCGTGGTGAGCAGCTCGGTCGAGTGCTTCTGCAGGGGCTTGTAGATCTGCGTGATGAGGCTCTGCCGGGCGAGCGGATCGCCGGCGAGGGCGCGCTCGGGCAGGAGGTCGTCGGCACTGACCGGGCGCGGTGCGTTGCGCCAGGAGCGGGCGACCGCGAAGCCGGCGAGAGCGGCCCGGGCGCTGCGGGAGGCCTCGACCAGCGTCGGCACCTCGTGGCCGAGCACCAGATGGCCGGAGCCGAAGCCGGGCTCGAGCGCCTCCGCGATCTCGAGGAACGCGACCGGGGGACCGGTCTCCTCCGTCGCGTTCTCGCTCGGCTCGGCGCGGCCGATCACCAGCACGAGCCGGCTGCCCTGCACGCCGATCAGCACGTCGGCGTCCATGTGCCGCGCGGTGCGCCGCAGCTGGTCGACGTCGAGCATCTTGGGGGCCGTGCCGACCAGGACCGCGACCTCGCCGTGCCCGTGCCAGCCGAGAGCGGCGATGCGGCTGGGCAGCTCGTCGTCGGCCTCGCCCGTGAGGATCGAGTCGACGACGAGGGCCTCGAGGCGCGCGTCCCAGAGTCCGCGCGCCTCGGCGGCGCGCGCGTAGACGTCGGCCGCCGCGAACGCGACCTCGCGGGAGTAGAGGAGGATCGCCTCGCGGAGGTCCTCGCTGCCGTTGCGGACCCGGTCCTCGACCACCTCGACGGTGACCTTGATCAGCTGCAGCGTCTGGGTCAGCGAGACCGAGCGGAGCAGCTCCCGAGGGGCCGCACCGAAGACGTCGGCCGCGATCCACGGGGTCGCCTGCGGATCGTCGAACCACGAGATGAACGACGTGATGCCGGCCTGGGCGACCAGACCCACGGCCGAGCGCCGACCCGGAGGCATCGCGCCGTACCAGGGAAGCGTGTCGTCCAGGCGCTTGATGGTCTGCGTCGCGAGTTCACCGGCGATGGTGCGCAGCCACGCGAGGGTCTGCTCCTTGGTGCGCGCAGCGCCCGGCCGTGAGGCCGGGGCTGCGGGAGCAGACCCTCGCGTGGTCGACGACGACGCGTCGGAGGAGAGCACCGACTTGTCCGTCAGCTCTCGCCGCCCGCGTTGCCGGTGGTACCGGCGTTCACGTCGTGCAGCCGGTACTTCTCGATCGCCTGGACCGACAGCGAGGGGTCGACCTCGCCGCGCTTGGCGAGCAGCTGCAGCGTGCGCACCACGACGGACGGGCCGTCGATCTTGAAGTGGCGACGAGCGGCCGCGCGGGTGTCCGAGAAGCCGAAGTCGTCCGCTCCGAGCGTCGCGAAGTCGCCCGGGATGAACTGGCGCAGCTGGTCGGGCACCTGGTGCGAGAAGTCGGAGACGGCGACGAAGGGGCCCTTCGCGTCGGCGAGCTTCTCGGTGACGTACGGCACCTGCTGAGCGTCCTCGGGGTGGAGGAAGTTGTGCTGCTCGGCTTTCATGCCGTCGCGGCGCAGCTCGTTCCACGAGGTGACCGACCAGACGTCGGCCGAGACGCCCCAGTCCTCCGCGAGGAGCTTCTGCGCCTCGATCGCCCACGGCACCGCGACGCCGCTGGCGAGCAGCTGCGCCTTGGGGCCGTCCCACTGGCCCCAGGACACGCGGTGGATGCCGCGGACGATGCCGTCCACATCCACGTCCTCGGGCTCGGCGGGCTGCACGATCGGCTCGTTGTACACCGTGAGGTAGTACATGACGTTCGGGTCGGAGTGCTTCCCGCCGTACATCCGCTCGAGACCGGACTGCACGATGTGCGCGATCTCGTAGCCGTACGCCGGGTCGTAGCTCACGACGGCCGGGTTGGTGGCCGCGAGGATCGGGGAGTGCCCGTCCGCGTGCTGCAGGCCTTCGCCGGTCAGCGTGGTGCGGCCGGCGGTCGCTCCGATCATGAAGCCGCGGGCCATCATGTCGCCCGCCGCCCAGATCGCGTCGCCCGTGCGCTGGAACCCGAACATCGAGTAGAAGACGTAGACCGGGATGAGCGGCTCGCCCTGCGTCGAGTACGAGGTGCCGACTGCGGTGAACGCCGCCAGGGCGCCCGCTTCGTTGATGCCGACGTGCAGGATCTGACCCTGGGGGCTCTCCTTGTACGCCAGCAGCAGTTCGCGGTCGACGGACGTGTAGTGCTGCCCGCGGGGGTTGTAGATCTTCGCGTTCGGGAAGAACGCGTCCATGCCGAAGGTGCGGGCCTCGTCCGGGATGATCGGGACGACGCGGTTGCCGAAGTCCTTCGAGCGGAGGATGTCCTTCAGGATGCGGACGAACGCCATGGTGGTGGCGATCTCCTGCGTCCCGGAGCCCTTCTTGCCGATCTTGTACGCGGAGTCGTCGGGGAGGTTGAGCTGCGTGTACTTCGAGCGGCGCTCGGGCAGGTAGCCGCCGAGCGCGCGACGGCGCTCCTGCAGGTACTCGATCGCCTCGTCGTTCTGACCGGGGTGGTAGTACGGCGGGAGGTAGGGGTTCTCCTCGAGCTGCGCATCCGTGATCGGGATCCGCATGGTGTCGCGGAAGCCCTTCAGGTTGTCGAGCGTCATCTTCTTCATCTGGTGGGTCGCGTTGCGGCCCTCGAAGCTGCGGCCGAGACCGTAGCCCTTGATGGTGTGGGCGAGGATGACGGTGGGCTGGCCCTTGTGCTCCGTCGCGGCCTTCATGGCCGCGTAGATCTTGCGGTAGTCGTGGCCGCCTCGGCGAAGGCCCCAGATCTGCTCGTCGGAGTAGTCCTCGACCAGCTTCTTGGCGCGCTCGTCGCGGCCGAAGAAGTTCTCGCGGACGTAGGCGCCGTCCTCCGTCTTGTAGGTCTGGAAGTCGCCGTCGGGCGTCTTGTTCATGAGGTCGAGCAGCGCGCCCTCGGTGTCGCGGGCGAGCAGGTCGTCCCACTCGCGGCCCCAGATCAGCTTGATGACGTTCCAGCCGGCTCCGCGGAAGTACGACTCGAGCTCCTGCACGATCTTGCCGTTGCCGCGGACGGGTCCGTCGAGGCGCTGGAGGTTGCAGTTGACGATGAAGTTCAGGTTGTCGAGACCGTCGTTCGCGGCGACCTGGAGCTGACCGCGCGACTCGACCTCGTCCATCTCGCCGTCGCCGAGGAACGCCCAGACCTGCTGGTCGGAGGCGTCCTTGATGCCGCGGTTGGTGAGGTACTTGTTGGCCTGGGCCTGGTAGATCGCGTTGATCGGCCCGAGGCCCATCGACACGGTCGGGAACTGCCAGAACTCCGGCATGAGGCGCGGGTGCGGGTAGCTCGAGAGCCCTCCGCCGCTGTGCGAGCGCTCCTGGCGGAAGCCGTCGAGCTGGTGCTCGGTCAGGCGTCCCTCGAGGTAGGCGCGGGCGTAGGGACCGGGCGAGGCGTGACCCTGGATGAAGACCTGGTCGCCGCCTCCGGGGTGGTCCTGGCCGCGGAAGAAGTGGTTGAAGCCGACCTCGTAGAGCGACGCGCTCGACGCGTACGTCGAGATGTGGCCGCCGACGCCGATCCCGGGGCGCTGCGCGCGGTGCACGAGGATCGCGGCGTTCCACCGGATCCAGGCGCGGTAGCGGCGTTCGACGTCCTCGTCACCGGGGAACTCGGGCTCGTTCTCGGGCGCGATGGTGTTGATGTAGTCCGTGGTCGGCACCATCGGCACGCCGAGGTGCAGCTCCTTGGAGCGCTTCAGGAGGCTGAGCACGACGTCGCGTCCGCGACCCGCACCCCGCTCCTGCACGAGCGCGTCCAGCGACTCGTTCCACTCCGACGTTTCCTCGGGGTCCGAGTCCACGTGACCGACGGAATACGGGTCCTGATCGTTAACAGTCACCCTCGACCTCTCTCTGGGGGCAGATCGTGCCCGAGACATCATTCTCATGAAGCGGTGCGGATCCACGCGCGGGTGCTACGGATGACGAGCTGCGCGCAGGCACCTGGGCAAGCCTAGCGATTCCCGCCTACTGTGGCGATCCACGACGGAAGCGTTCAGCGGTCTGTGGGGTTCCACCATCCGGAGGGCCCTCCGCGGCCATCGGGGAGCCGGCTCCGATCGCCGGTTCGCCGATCCCCCTTGGTGGGGGCGCGAAGCGGGTCTAGCATTGCCCCTCGTGCTCGCGCGAATCTCGTGCGCACGGAAGGACATCGGACCGATGGCTCTCGAGAAGCTGACGCTCGCTCCCGACTTCGAACTCGCCAACCAGTACGGCGAGCGGATCCAGCTCGGCGACTTCCACGGGCGGCGCAACGTCGCCCTCGTCTTCTTCCCCCTCGCCTTCTCGGGCACCTGCACGGGGGAGTTCTGCGCTCTGCGCGAGAACCTGTCGCTCTTCGAGCACGCGGACGTCGAGGTGATCGGCATCTCCGTCGACTCCAAGCACACGCTGCGCGCCTGGGGCGAGAAGCAGGGCTACGACTTCACGCTCCTCTCGGACTTCTGGCCGCACGGCGACGTGGCGAAGCAGTACGGCGTCTTCGTCGAGAGCAAGGGCTACGCGACGCGCGCGACCTTCCTCATCGACCGGGAGGGCGTCATCCGCGACACCTTCATCACCGAGCCCGGGGAGGCGCGCTCGATCGACGCGTACCGCGCCGCGATCGAGGCGCTCCAGCCGGCGCACGCCTGACGCTCCTCGCGAGATGCCGCTTCGGTACGGCTCCTGCGGCGTGTCGCGTACCGGAGTGGCATCTCGCGGAGACGCAGCCCGAGTGATCGGGTACCGGGTCAGTTCAGGATGTTGACCGCGCGGGCGATGACCAGCGCGAGCAGGACGAATCCGGTGACGCCCTCGACGGCCATCAGGAGCTTCGCCCGGCTCGAGAGCGGCATGGTGTCGGTCGGGCTGAACGCCATGGTGTTCGTCGTCGAGACGTAGAGGTAGTCGACGAAGCCGGGCCGCCAGTCGGCCCGCTCGGAGGAGGTCGCCGAGACCTCCTGCACCGTGTCGCGATAGCCGTCCTGCGGGAACGCGAAGTCGGCGGTGGGCAGCCCGCTCCGCGGGAGGGTTCCGCGGGCGACGGGGCCGCCGCGGTCGAGCTCCCAGTAGAGCAGCGCGTAGGCGACCACGTTCGTCACCCAGACCTGCAGAGCGGTGAGCAGCAGGAGCGGCCCGTCCGTCGATCCGTCGACCAGCGCCAGGACCAGGGCGACGACGTTCACCTGGTTGGCGACGGCGAGGACGACGGCCAGCGAGATCGAGACGACGCGCGACCACTTCGTCTCGGTGTCGAGGCGGCGCGGGTTGACGACGAACAGCGGGACGAGGAGGACGAGGGTGAGCGCCGCCGCGGCCAGCCTGACCGCCGACGTGCGGTCGTCGTGCCCCACGACGTTGAGGGCGACGGCGACGAGGATGGCGGCGGAGGCGGGCCAGCGGCTCTCGGCGCGCCGCCTCGCCCGGTCACCGGGTGCGTCGGTCATGTGCCGAGGCTAGCGGCGCCCGACGGCCGGGGACGCGGGAGAGGGTGTCGTACGATGGGGACGCTCGTCGGCGGCCAGGCCGCGACGGGGGCCTTTAGCTCAGTTGGTAGAGCGCCACGTTTACACCGTGGATGTCATCGGTTCGAGCCCGGTAGGGCCCACTCCGGATCGCGCTCGGCGGGCCGCGCGGATCCGTTCCTCAGCGCGTCTGGCGGCGCTTGTAGGGCTTGGGCTGGCCCTTGACGATCGGGGCGCGGCCGGTCCCCTTCGAGGCCTTCGCCTTGCCGCCGGCGGGGGGAGCCGCCTCGGGCTCGTCGCCCAGGGCCGCGAGCTCCGCTCGGGCGGAGGCGAGCCGTTCGCGGCCGGCCGCGGTGAGCACCGTGCGGGACGCGCCGGGCTCGAAGAGCGGACGCCCGAGGTCGAACTCGACGGCGGCGACGGAGGAGTCGAGCTTCTTCCGCGAGATGCCGAGCTTCTCGGCGGCGCGCACGAAGTGCAGCTCCTCGGCGACCGCAACGAAGTGGCGCAGCTGGCTGATCTTCATCCGGAACCCTTCGCGGCCGCAGGCACGGCCCCCTGAACCCTACGCGGTCGGGAAGGAATCGCCAGCCCGTCGATCGTCGCCGATCCCTCCGCTCCGTGTTGCGTGAGAGCGCTCTCGCGTATAGCCTGCGCTCGTGGGCGGAACCCGAACTCGCCCGCGGAGGAGGCCGACGTGGGCGCGCTCGTCTACAGCGGGATCGCCTCGGTCGACGGGTACACCCAGGACGAGGCCGGCGGCTTCACCTGGGCGGAGCCGCGGCCCGAGGTGCACCGCTTCGTCAACGAGACCGAGGCGGAGGTGCGCACCTATCTCTACGGCCGGCGGATGTACGAGACCATGAGCCCCTGGGGGCCGGGATTCGCTCTCGCCGAGCAGTTCGCCTTCATCCGCGATTTCCAGGAGATGTGGCGGTCGGCGGACAAGATCGTGTACTCGCGGACACTGGACGACGTCCGGACCGAGCGCACCCGGCTCGAGCGGCGCTTCGACCCCGAGGCGGTGCGCGAGCAGGTGGACGCGCTCGACCACGACGCCTCGATCGGAGGGGCCGACCTCGCCGCTCAGGCTCTGCGCGCCGGCATTGTGGACGAGATCCGCTGGTACGTGGTGCCCGTCGTGGTCGGAGGCGGGACGCAGTTCCTGCCGTCCGGGTTCCGCACGGCGCTCGAGCTGCGCGAGCAGCGGCGCTTCAGCGACGGGACGCTCTTCCTCCGCTACGGCGTCGTGCGCTGAGGACGCGTCAGGCGCCGACGAGCTCGGCGATCCTGCTCGCGATCCGGGAGCCCTGGGCGCGACCGGCTTCTGCCGAGGCGGCGCGCACCGCGGGGTCGAGCGAGTTGGGTCCGAAGGCCCGGATCGACGTCTCGTCGGCGTAGACGACCTCGACCCGCGAGGACGCGAGGGCGTCCAGCTCGGCCGTGGGCAGGGTGCCCGCTCCGGGTGCGCCGATGCCGGGCAGCGGAGTGACGACGAGGACCCAGTCGGCTCCGGCGGCCAGGTCGGCGTTGCTCCCCGAGCGCACGCCCCCGTCCATGTAGCGCACGCCGTCGATCGTGACCGGCGGCCAGACGCCCGGAACGGCGCAGCTCGCGGCGATGGCGTCGACGAGCGGGACGCCGCTCGTCCGGTCGAAGACGACGAGGGCGCCGGTGGCGGTGTCGACCGCAGTGATCAGGAGGCGCCGATCGGGCCAGTCCGCGTCGGCGACGCGAGCGGCGATGACGTCCCGGCGCGACTCCTCCGACAGGGTCGACGTCGACAGGGCGAGTACGCCGATGCGACGACGGGCGTCCTCGGGCGAGGTCGCGCCCTCGATCGCGGCGGCGAAGCTCGCCTGCAGGGCCTCGGAGTCGATGACGGCGCCGATCTCGGCCGACTCCTCGCGCAGCTGCGAGGCGTAGGCCTCGCCGAGGCCGACGGAGGTGCTCAGCTGGGCCGCGACGGCGGACCCCGCGGACGTGCCGAGGAACGTGGTCGAGGGGTCGAGCAGGAGGCGGGCGGCCTCGGGGGACGCGTCGGCGATGCCGCGCACGACGCCGAGCTCCCAGGCGATACCGGCCAGTCCGCCTCCGGCGAGGACGAGGGCACCAGGCATGGACGAGTTCCTTCCGAAGGGGGTCCGCGCCTGTGGTCCGGACGCGGTTCCTCCCACGCTGGCACACGGTCCTGGGCGTCGGCTCCCGCGTCCGGGGGGAGCGCTCAGGAGCGCTTGCGCTCGCGCACGATCGTCCAGACGTTCTGCCCGTCGACGCGGCGGTGCTCGAAGCTGGTCACGAGGGCCTGGATGAAGGGGATGCCGCGGCCGGCCTCCTCCCACTCGTCGGGCATGTCGCGGCGCTCGGCCACGTCGATGTCGGCGGCCTCGCCCGAGTCGCTCAGAACGGCGCGCATCTCGAGGTCGTCGACGCGGATCTCGACGCGGCAGACGACGGGCCGGGAGGAGCGCGCGTGCTGGACGATGTTGGACGTCACCTCGACGAGGGCCGTGGTGAAGGACATGCGGTCCCACGACCCCAGTCCCGGGCTCTCGGCCCAGAGCTCCTCGAGCGCCTCGTGGATCGCAGTCATGCCGTCGTCCGGGGGCATGTGCAGGACGAAGGAGCGCTCAGGCACGGCGCGCACCGCCGGCACCGCGGACGGCGTCCGCTCCGATGCGGGTGCGATGCTGCATGAGTCCTCCTGCGAGCGCGCGCGCCCTGCGGCCCGAGCGGCGGATCCGCGGGGGCGGTCCTGGACGGGCGGTCGTGCGACTCCGGTTCCGGCGCTCGTCGCCCGGGAAGTCGATCCGGGACGACGGTACAAGCAAACGGCCCGATCGGGCGACGGCGGGCCGCGCGGGAGACACCACGGCTCAGCCGCGGGAGGCGGCGATCGCGTCGGCGGCCAGGCGGGCGGAGGTCTCGCGGTCGCGGAGCCAGAGGGGCACCGAGCGTGTCCGCAGACCGGCGGCCTCGAGCGCGGGGACGGCCGCGGCGTCCTCCTCGCCGACCAGCCACGCGTCGAGCAGCCCGCCCGTGGAGCGGGAGCCGTAGTGCAGGCCGACCGCCTCGGCCGAGGTCTCGACGCCGATCGCGGCGAGGCACGCGTCGGCCATCCCGCGCACGACGGCTCCGCCGATCACAGGGGAGACTCCGACGACCGGCGCCGACGTCGTGCGCAGGGCGTCGGCGATGCCCGGCACGCCGAGGATCGTGCCGATCGACACGACGGGGTTCGACGGTGCCACGAGCACCGCATCCGTGTCGGCGATCGCCTCGAGGACGCCGGGAGCGGGACGCGCGGTCGCGACCCCCTTCTGCACGAAGCGGCGGGCGGGCACGGAGGCGCGCAGCCGCACCCACCACTCCTCGAAGTGCAGCAGCCGCACGCCCTCACCGGGGATCTCGACCTCGACGTGCGTCTCGACGTCGTCGTCGGACATGGGGAGCAGGCGGACGCCGAGCGGCCAGCGCGCCGTGATCCGCTCGGTCGCCTCCGACAGGGTGAGACCGTCGCGCAGCATCGAGGTGCGGGCGATGTGCGTGCCGAGGTCGAGGTCTCCGAGGGTGAACCAGGGCCAGCCGACGCCGAACGCGGTGAGCTCGGCCGAGACCCGCTCCGACTCGCCGGCCCGGCCCCAGCCGCGCTCGGTGTCGTTCACTCCGCCCAGGGCGTAGGTGAGGGAGTCGAGATCGGGGCAGACCTTGAGGCCGGTGAGCCACATGTCGTCGCCCGTGTTCGCGACCACCGTGATCTCGGACGGGCCGCCGCCCGCGGCCTCGAGGTCGCGGAGGTGCTCCCGCACGGCCGAGGTGAAGCGGGCTCCTCCGACGCCGCCGGCGAGGATCGTGATGCGCATCCGCCCACGGTACCGCCCCCGTCGAGCGGCGACGGAATCGGTGGAGCCGACTCCTTAATCCCACGGATTCCCACTCGAAACACGCGGGAAACGTCGGAGGACGACGATGAACCCCTGTCCACGGAGTCGGGCGGGTCGTTGCCTTCGGGCGCTCGGCCCACCACAGTGGGACCACGGTCCCCCGACTCCGCATCCGCACGGTGCCGAGGCACCCGAGGAGTTCCGCCGTCGAAGCCCCGCTGGCGGATGGCCCCACTGTCATGGAGGTACCGATGACCATCGTCCGCGCAGCGATCACGCAGACCACCTGGACCGGCGACAAGGAGTCGATGCTCGACAAGCACGAGCAGATGGCCCGGGACGCCGCCGCCGACGGGGCGCAGATCGTCTGCTTCCAGGAGCTGTTCTACGGTCCGTACTTCGGCATCACGCAGGACAAGAAGTACTACCGCTACGCGGAGCCGGCCGACGGGCCGATCGTGCAGCGCTTCGCGGCACTGGCGAAGGAGCTCGGGGTGGTGATGATCCTCCCGATCTACGAGGAGGAGCAGACCGGCGTCTACTACAACACCGCGGTGGTGGTCGACGCCGACGGCACGATCCTCGGGAAGTACCGCAAGCACCACATCCCGCACCTGGACCGGTTCTGGGAGAAGTTCTACTTCCGCCCGGGCAACCTCGGCTACCCGGTGTTCGACACCGCCGTCGGCAAGGTGGGCGTGCACATCTGCTACGACCGGCACTTCCCGGAGGGCTGGCGGGAGCTGGGTCTGAACGGTGCGCACATGGTCTTCAATCCCAACGCGACCAAGCCGGGGCTCTCCAACCGCCTGTGGGAGGTCGAGGGACCCGCTGCCGCCGTGGCGAACGGGTACTTCGTGCTGCAGCCCAACCGGGTGGGCCGCGAGGACAACGAGTACGGCGACCTCGCCGTCGACTTCTACGGCACGAGCCAGGTCATCGATCCGCGCGGCGAGTTCGTCGGCGAGCGCGGCTCCGGGGAGAGCGAGGAGATCCTCCTCCGGGACCTCGATCTCGACATGGTGCAGCAGATGCGCGACGACTGGCAGTTCTACCGCGACCGCCGGCCGGAGTCGTACACCAGCATCCCCAAGCCGTGACCGCGCGAACCATCCAGGAGCGACGATGAAGACCCTCATCATCAACGGCACGGTCGTGAACGCGACCGGCACCGGCGCGGCCGACGTGCTGATCGACGGCGAGACGATCGCGGCGGTCCTCGCGCCCGGGTCGACTCTGCTCGGCTTCGATCTCGGGGCGAACGTCGACCGCGTGATCGACGCGACCGGCAAGTACGTGATCCCGGGCGGCATCGACGCGCACACGCACATGGAGATGCCCTTCGGCGGCACCTTCGCCTCGGACACCTTCGAGACGGGCACCCGGGCCGCCGCGTGGGGCGGCACGACCTCGATCGTGGACTTCGTGGTCCAGTACCCCGGCGAGAGCGTCGTCGACCGCTATCAGGCGTGGCAGGCGAAGGCGGCGGGGGAGTGCGCGATCGACTACGGCTTCCACCAGATCCTGTCGGACGTGCAGGACTCGTCGCTGGTCGCGATGGACGAGCTGATGGATGAGGGGGTGACGAGCTTCAAGCTCTTCATGGCCTACAAGGGCGTGTTCCTGTCGGACGACGGGCAGATCCTCCGCGCGTTCCAGAAGGGCGCCTCGAACGGCGCGATGATGATGATGCACGCCGAGAACGGCGCGATCATCGACGAGCTCGTGAAGCAGTCCCTCGCGGCCGGGAACACGTCTCCGTACTTCCACGGCACGTCGCGTCCGTGGCAGGCGGAGGAGGAGGCCACGCACCGGGCGATCATGATCGCCGACCTCACCGGTGCGCCGTTGTACGTGGTGCACGTGTCGGCGAAGCAGGCGGTGGAGCAGATCGCCGAGGCCCGCGACCGCGGCATGAACGTGTTCGGCGAGACCTGCCCGCAGTACCTGTACCTCTCGCTCGAGGAGCAGCTGGGCGCTCCCGGGTTCGAGGGCGCGAAGTGGGTGTGCTCCACGCCGCTGCGCTCGAAGACGGAGGGGCACCAGCACCACATGTGGCAGTCGCTGCGCACGAACGACATCCAGATGGTGTCCACCGACCACTGCCCGTTCTGCATGAAGGGCCAGAAGGACATGGGCGTCGGCGACTTCTCGAAGATCCCCAACGGCATCGGCTCGGTGGAGCATCGGATGGACCTGATGTACCAGGGCGTCGTGTCCGGGCAGATCTCGCTCCCGCGCTGGGTCGAGCTGACGTCCACGACTCCGGCGCGGATGTTCGGGATGTACGGGAAGAAGGGCGTGATCCAGCCCGGCGCCGACGGCGACGTCGTCGTCTACGACCCGAACGGCCACACCTCGATCGGCATCGGCGAGGGGCGCAGCCACCACATGAACATGGACTACTCCGCATGGGAGGGGTTCGAGATCGACGGGCACGTCGACACCGTGATCTCCCGCGGCAAGGTCGTCGTCGACGACGGGCAGTACGTCGGCACCAAGGGCGACGGCAAGTACATCAAGCGCGGACTCTCCCAATATCTGATCTGACCTCTCCTCGTCCGACCGCAGCACAAAGGAACCCCATGGACTTCGGAGTCGTCCTCCAGACCAACCCGCCCGCCTCGCGCACCGTCGCCCTCGCCGTCCTGGCCGAGACCTACGGCTTCGACTACGCGTGGACGTTCGACTCGCACCTGCTCTGGCAGGAGCCCTACGTGATCTACTCGCAGATCCTCGAGAAGACGCACCGCATCACGGTCGGCCCGATGGTCACGAACCCGGCGACGCGCGACTGGACGGTCATCGCCTCCCTGCACGCGACGCTGAACGAGATGTACGGCAACCGCACCGTGTGCGGGATCGGCCGCGGCGACTCCGCGGTGCGCGTGACGGGCGGGGCGCCGACCACGCTCAAGACGCTGCGGGAGTCGATCCACGTCATCCGCGAGCTCGCCAACAGCCGCTCGGTCGAGTACAACGGCTCGACCCTGCAGTTCCCGTGGAGCCGCGGCTCCTCGCTCGAGATGTGGGTGGCCGCGTACGGCCCGCTCGCGCTGAAGCTCGCGGGCGAGGTCGGCGACGGCTTCATCCTGCAGCTGGCCGACGTCGACATCGCGCGCTGGATGATCACCACGGTCAAGGAGGCGGCCGCGAACGTGGGCCGCGACCCCGAGTCGCTGCAGTTCTGCATCGCCGCGCCGATGTACATCGGCACCGACCGCGCCCACATGTACGAGCAGTGCCGCTGGTTCGGCGGCATGGTCGGCAACCACGTCGCCGACATCGTCGGCCGCTACGGGAGCAGCGGCGCGGTGCCGCAGGCCCTCACCGACTACATCGCGGGGCGCGAGGGCTACGACTACAACGAGCACGGGCGGGCGGGCAACAGCCACACCTCGTTCGTGCCGGACGAGATCGTCGAGCGCTTCTGCGTGCTGGGCACGGCCGACGAGCACATCGCCAAGCTCGAGGCGCTCGCCGAGATCGGCGTCACGCAGTTCGCCGGCTACCTCCAGCACGACAACAAGGAGGAGACGCTGCGCGTCTACGGCGAGCGCGTGATCCCGGCTCTCGGCCCGCACATCACGGCCAGGGCATGAGGGCTCCGGCCGCGGCGCGCGGGATCCTGCTCGGCGCGGCCGGCCTGCTCCTGCTCGCTCTCGTCTGGGAGGCGTACAAGGCGCTCGGCCCCGAGACCGGTGTGATCGTCGGAGGCGTCACGGTGCTGCCGCGCACCAGCGCGATCGCGATGCCGCACCTCTGGGAGATCGCGGCGCGCCTCGTCGAGCCGGTGACCGGAGCCCGCGGCGCTCCGGCGCTCTGGCTCGCTGTGCTGCAGGCGAGCGCCTTCTCGCTCGGGATCGCGGCCGTCGGCTGGGTCGTCGGGGTCGTCGTCGGGATGCTGCTCGCGCTGCTCATGCAGCGGTTCCGCACCGCGGAGTCGGCGGTGCTGCCCTGGATCGTGCTCAGCCAGACGGTGCCGCTCATCGCCATCGCGCCGCTGGTGCGCCGCTGGGGCTCGCAGCTCGAGCTCGGCGCGTTCACCTGGGAGAACTGGATGTCGGTGGCGCTGATCGCCTCCTACCTCGCGTTCTTCCCCGTGTCGATCGGCGCGCTCCGCGGGCTCGGCTCGCCGGCTGCGCACCAGGTGGAGCTGATGCACGTCTACGGGGTGGGCTGGTGGAAGACGCTCGTGCGGCTGCGCCTGCCGGCGAGCGTGGCGTACCTGCTCCCCGCCCTGCGTCTCGGAGCGGTCAGCGCCGTCATCGGGACCGTGGTCGCCGAGGTCTCGATCGGCCTGCGCGGCGGCATCGGCCGCATGATCATCGAGTTCGCCTCCGCCGCCGGCGGAGACCCCGCCAAGCCCTGGGCGCCGATCCTGGGCGCGGTGCTCGTCGGCCTGGCGGCCGCCGGCGCCGTCGCGCTGATCGGGGTCGCCCTCCGTCCGTTCCGCAGAGGGGAGCAGCCCGCATGAGCGCTGCCGAGTCCGCCGTCGTCGTCGACGCCGTCACCAAGACGTTCAGCACGAAGAAGGGCGCGAGCGTCGTCGCGCTCCAGGACGTGTCGCTCGAGATCGCGGCGGGGGAGTTCGTCTCGCTGATCGGACCCTCCGGCTGCGGCAAGTCGACCCTGCTGCGACTGATCGCGGACCTCGACGAGCCGACGTCGGGAGCGATCTCCGTCTTCGGCAAGACCGCCCGGCGCGCGCGGCTCGACCAGGACTACGGCATCGCGTTCCAGCAGGCCGGGCTGCTGCCGTGGCGCAGCATCCGCGCGAACATCGCCCTGCCGCTCGAGCTGCACGGGGTGGGAGCGTCGGCCCGGCGCTCGCGGGTCGACGAACTCCTCGCGCTGGTCGGGCTCGGCGACTTCGCCGACTCCTACCCCGACCAGCTCTCGGGAGGCATGCAGCAGCGCGTCGCCATCGCGCGTGCGCTCGCCGAGAGCCCGCGGCTGCTCCTGATGGACGAGCCCTTCGGAGCGCTGGACGAGATGACGCGCGAGCGGATGCAGACGGAGCTGCTGCGGATCCGCACCGAGACCGGAGCGGCCGTCGTCTTCGTCACCCACTCGATCCCGGAGGCGGTGTTCCTCTCGGACCGCGTCGTCGTCATGTCGCCCCGCCCGGGGCGGATCCGCGACGTGCTCCCGGTGCGCCTGCCCGACGCCGCCTCGCGCGACGAGGGCGTGCGCGAGGACGAGTCGTTCTTCCGCGACGTCAGCGCCGTGCGCGAGCTCCTGCACGGCGAGGCCGCGGCGCTGCCGCGCGGGGTGGAGAACCGATGACGACTCCGGCGCTCGCGCGCACCGTCCTCGCGCCGCTGCTGCTCGGGCTCGCGGCCCTGATCCTGTGGCAGGTGGGCGTCACGGCGTTCGACGTGAAGCCGTTCGTGCTGCCGTCGCCGGTCTCGATCGGCGCGGAGTTCGCGCAGAATCTCGGCTCGGTGGCGTCCGGCAGCCGCGTCACCGGAGGGAACGCGCTGATCGGCCTCGTCGTCGGAGCGGTCGTCGCGGTGGTCGTCGCGAGCCTGTCGGCGCTGCTGCGGGTCTTCGACGGCCTCGTCGCTCCGATCGTCGCGGCGGCCGCCGTGGTGCCGATCGTGGCGCTGGCGCCGGTGCTCTACACGATGTTCGGCGCGAGCGTCGAGACGGCGCGGCAGCTCGTCGCGGCACTCGCCGTCTTCGTACCGGTCTACGTGAACACC
This sequence comes from Rathayibacter caricis DSM 15933, assembly GCF_003044275.1. NCBI lineage: Bacteria > Bacillati > Actinomycetota > Actinomycetes > Micrococcales > Microbacteriaceae > Rathayibacter > Rathayibacter caricis. Next base: position 2,801,364 of record NZ_PZPL01000001.1, read on the forward strand.
CTGCGGGGGCTGCGGCAGGCGACTCCGGTGCACCGCGATCTGATGCGGGCGTACGCCGCGACGCCGTGGCAGAGTACCCTCGCCGTCACCCTCCCCGCCGCCGTGCCGTTCTTCTTCACGGGACTGCGCATCGCCTCCTCGCTCGCCGTCATCTCGGCGCTGGTCGCCGAGTACTTCGGCGGACCGGTCGGCGGGCTCGGCAAGTCGATCACGACGGCGGCCTCGGGCAGCGACTACGCGCTCGCCTACGCCTACGTGCTCGGCGCCGTGCTCGTCGGCCTCCTGTTCTACTGCGCCACCGCGGGGCTCGAGGCCTTCGCGCTCCGGCGCAGTCGCGCGCGCTGATCCCAGCCGCTCCCGGGCCCGCCCGGTGCTCCACCGTTCCACCCGGGTCCGCCCGGCGCTCCATCCGCACCACGGCACGTCGCTCCACAGCACCGCCCGCACGGGCACGTCCTGCACCACACCATCTGGAGGAACAGTGAACAGACGCACGCGCATCGCGACGACCACGACGGCGGGGCTCGCCGCCGTCGGTCTCGCGCTCACCGGATGCAGCGCATCCGGAACCGACGACGGCGGCTCGGGCGGAGGCTCGGGCGACCTCGCGCCGGTCACCCTGCAGCTGCAGTGGGTCGCCCAGGCCCAGTTCGCCGGGTACTACGCCGCCCTCGACCAGGGCTACTACGAGGACGAGGGTCTGGACGTCACCATCGCCGAGGGCGGCGGCGACATCGTGCCGCAGGACGTCCTCGCCTCCGGCGACGCGGACTACGCGATCTCGTGGGTGCCGAAGGTGCTCGGCTCGATCGAGCAGGGCGCGGCGATCACCGATGTCGCGCAGATCTTCGAGCGCAGCGCCACCACGCAGATCTCGTTCAAGGACAAGGGCATCACCTCGCCCGCCGACCTGTCCGGCAAGACGGTCGGAAGCTGGGGCTACGGCAACGAGTGGGAGCTCTTCGCCGGCATGCAGCAGGACGGAGTGTCGCTCGACGACATCTCGCTCGTGCAGCAGCAGTTCGACATGAACGGCTTCCTCGCCGGCGACATCGATGCGGCGCAGGCGATGACCTACAACGAGTACGCGCAGGTGCTCGAGAGCGTGAACCCGGAGACGGGGGAGCTGTACACGCCCGACGACCTGAACGTGATCAGCTGGAACGACGTCGGCACGGCGATGCTGCAGGACGCGATCTGGGCCGACGCCGAGAAGCTCGAGAGCGACGACGCGTACGCGGAGCAGACCGTCGCGTTCGTGAAGGCCTCGATCAAGGGCTGGATCTACGCGAAGGACAACCCGGAGGAGGCGGCCGACATCGTCACCGCCGCCGGCTCGACGCTCGGCACGAGCCACCAGCTCTGGATGACCAACGAGGTCAACAAGCTGATCTGGCCCTCCACCGGAGGCATCGGCATGATCGACGAGGCCGCCTGGCAGCAGACGGTCGACATCGCCAAGGAGACGCAGAACGAGACCGGCGCGACGATCATCAGCGACGACCCGCCGGAGACGGCGTACTCGAACGAGTACGTCGAGAAGGCGCTGGCCGAGCTCGAGGAGGAGGGCGTCGACACGAGCGGCGCCGACTTCGAGCCGATCGAGGTGACGCTGCAGGAGGGCGGCGCCTGATCCGTGCTCCCCGGGCCGGGGCCGTCGTCCGCGACGCCTCCGGCCCGTCGTCGTGCCGGGGCCGTCGTCCTGGCCCCGTCCGCGACTTGGGGCTCTCCCGCCCGCTCGGCGCCGTCGCGCGTAAGATGGACCCTCGTGACTACTTTCCGAAAGACGCCGTTCACCGTGCACGTGCGCGATCTCATCGGCCGTCCGGGGGAGATGCGCGAGCACCGTCTCGACATCGACGCTCCCGAGCAGTACGGCGAGGGGATCGTGGCGGTCCGGCAGGGCGCGCCGATCGACCTCGACGTGCGCGTGGAGTCGGTGCACGAGGGCATCCTGGCCAGCGTCGAGGTCTCGGCGGAGGCCGTCGGCGAGTGCAGCCGGTGCCTGACCGACATCTCCCTGCCTGTCGATGTCGAGTTCCAGGAACTTTTCGCGTACTCTTCTGACGAAGCTTTCGACTATGAGGTTCACGACGACCACGTGGATCTTGAACCTCTGGTCAGGGATGCGGTGGTTTTGTCGCTGCCGTTCCAGCCGGTCTGCCGGCCGGATTGTCCGGGCCTCGACCCCGTCACGGGGGAGCGGCTGGCCGATTCCTCCGAGCGCGAACCCGATGCGCCGCACGACCCCAGGTGGGCCGCGCTCGCCGGGTTGAGCGAGACGGGGAACGGTGGGGCCGCAGCGCCCGGAGCTTCCGCAGACAGCGGTGCAGGCCGTCAGGCCGGCACCGAAACCGACTAGCCCCGACACGGGACACACGTAGAGAAGAGAGAATCATGGCTGTTCCCAAGAGGAAGAAGTCCCGCGCGAACACCCACGCCCGTCGTTCGCAGTGGAAGGCCGAGGTCCCCACCCTGGTCAAGACCGTCGAGAACGGCAAGGTCGTCTACAGCCTCCCCCACCGCGCCAAGGTCGTCGAGGACTCCGCGGGCACCGCGCTGTTCCTCGAGTACAAGGGCCGCAAGGTCGCCGACGTCTGATCCGACTCCTCCGGCGAGCCGTCGCTGCGCGACGGACGTCGAGTGGTCCATGGTGAACCAGACCTCCGCATCACCCTCCAGCGACGACCGGTCGCGTCTGGAGGCCACGCTCGGCGTGAGCCTCGACGGTGAGCTCTTCGAGCTCGCCCTGACGCACCGGTCGTTCGCTTTCGAGCACGGCGGCATCCCGCACAACGAGCGCCTCGAGTTCCTCGGCGACTCGATCCTCGGGCAGGCCGTCACCGTCATGCTCTACACCGAGTACCCCGCCCTGAGCGAGGGCGACCTGGCCAAGCGCCGGGCGAGCCTCGTGTCGACGGTCGCGCTGGCCGAGATCGCCCGCGGCATCGGCCTGGGCGAGTTCCTCCGGCTCGGCCGCGGCGAGGAGCTGACCGGCGGTCGCGAGAAGGCGTCGATCCTCGCCGACACGGTCGAGGCGATCATCGGAGCCGTCTACCTCGGCACCGGCCCCGATGCCGCGCGCGACCTCGTGCTGCGCCTCATCGCTCCGCTGCGTGCCGACCCGGGCCGCTTCGGCGTCTCGATGGATCCAAAGACGAGCCTGCAGGAGGCGGCCGCCGAGCACGGCGCTCCCGCTCCCCGCTACGAGATCGCAGCGACCGGCCCCGACCACAACAAGGTCTTCTTGGCGACGGTGATCGTCGGTGGTCTGGTGACCGCCCGCGGCGAGGGGACCAGCAAGAAGGCGGCCGAGATGGCCGCGGCGCTGGACGCCTGGACGCGCCTGGCCGCGCTGCCGCCCGCCTCCGGAGCCTGACGTGCCCGAGTTGCCCGAGGTCGAGGTGGTGCGCGCCGGCCTCGCCCCGGCCGTCACGGGATCGCTCGTGACCGGTGTCGAGATCGTCGACGAGCGCTCGCTGAAACGGCACGTGCATCCGCACGGCACGTTCGAGCGGCTGCTGGTCGGGCGCCGGCTCGCCGGAGCGGTGCGCCGCGGGAAGTTCCTCTGGATGCCCGCGGGCCGCGACGAGGCGCTGCTGGTGCACCTCGGGATGAGCGGGCAGGTGCTGCTGCGCGCCGCGGACGCGCCGCCCGCGAGGCTGACGCGCATCCGGATCGGCATCGACCACCCCGAGCACGGTGAGCTCGCCCTGCACTTCGTCGACCAGCGGATCTTCGGCTCGATGGCGATCGACACGCTCGAGCCGACCCCCGACGGCGCCCCGGGCGGCTACTCCGGCGACGGGCCGCTCGGCGACTGGGCCGCGCGCGTCCCCTCGCAGGTGGCGCACATCGCGCGTGATCCGCTCGACCCCTTCTTCGACCTGCCCGCCATCGTGACGGCGCTCGGACGCCGGCACAGTGGGATCAAGCGGGCACTGCTCGATCAGACGCTGGTCAGCGGGATCGGCAACATCTACGCGGACGAGTCGCTGTGGGCGGCGGAGCTGCATCCGGAGCGCTCGAGCGCGTCGTTGAGCGAGCCGCGCATCCGCCGGCTTTTCGCGGAGGTGCGCTCGGTGCTCGAGCGCGCGCTGGCCGAGGGCGGGACGAGCTTCGACGCCCAGTACGTGAACGTGAACGGGGCGTCGGGGTACTTCTCGCACAGCCTGAACGCCTACGGGCAGACCGGGAAGCCGTGCCCTCGGTGCGGCGAGGCGATCGTGCGGGTGCCGTTCATGAACCGCTCGTCGCACCTGTGCCCGCACTGCCAGCTGCTGCCGCGGGTGGTAGGGGCGGAACGTCTGCTGCGAGAGGGGCACAGGCCCTGACAGCCGACAGACCCCCCTCTGAGCTGAGCTTGTGCGGGGAGTGTCAGGCCGCGGCCTTCTCGGGCGCCGGAGCGTGCTTCACGTGCGCGACGAGGTGGCCGAAGAGCGAGGCGATCAGGGTGATCGCGGCCGCGATCGCGAGGCCGAGCCAGAGGCCGACGTTCAGGGCCAGCGCGCCAACTCCGGCTCCGGCCCCGATCAGCACGACGGCCGCGAGGCGGCGGAACCAGGGCTGGCCCTTGCCGCTGCCGAGCCACGAGTCGGCCGCGAGCCCGGTGATGGTCGACGTGACGACGACGGTGGTGACGTCCTTCACGGCGATGTGGCGGGCGGTCGCCGCCTGCAGACCCATGGCGAGGCCGAGGATCCCGGTGACGGTGAGCGCGAGCGGCTCCTGGTGCTCGGGGACGACGCCGAGGACGATCGCGAGGACGGCCATCAGCAGGCCGACGACGGTGAAGAGCCAGGTGGAGCGGGTGGTCCAGCCCGTCTTCACGGGGCGCAGCACGCGGCCGCCGAGCGCGGCGCCGAGCATGAAGCCGACGAGCGCGATGATCGGGCCGACGACGGGCAGGTCGTCGGCGCCGGCCAGGGCCATGCCGAGGATCACGACGTTGCCGGTCATGTTGCCGGTGAAGACGCGGTCGAGGCCGAGGTAGCCGACGGCGTCGATGATGCCGGTCGAGAAGGTCAAGGCGAGCATGAGGCCGAGGTGGACGTTGTCGGTGCGCGTGCGCAGGCGTCGGAACACGGGGGTCCTGTCGTCGGAGGGAGGGGAGGCGCCCGCGAGACGCCACGTCGGCACGCTCGCACCGGCGTGTCTCGTGCGGGAGTGCCGTCTCGCGGGGTGGAGCAGGGGCTGAGCTCCGCCGATCCTGCCACGGATGCGCGCGAAGAGACGAAACACGGCTTCGGTACTGTCGGACGGTCGCGGGAGGCTCCCGCGCAGGAAGGCGGGCGGCGCATGCGGCTGGCGGAGTGGGCGGTGCAGCCCGGTGAGTCGATCCCGGAGGGCGTGGAGTACCTGCCCGCGAGCCCCGACTCGGTGCTCTGGGGGCGGCTGCCCTGCGCGAGCGACCGCGCGGTGCTGAGCATCGACTCCGGTACCGAGGTCGTCATCGACACCCTCAGCCACGAGGGCGTGCTGGAGGATCAAGGCCGCGATCCGGTCGCGTTCTTCGGTCGGCACGGCGTCGCTCCCGAGGGCGTGCTGCGCGACGCGATCGCGCTCGCCGCCTCCGGTCCGTTCCGCGACGCGGAGGTCGACGGTCCGCACGTCGTCACGGGTCCCATCGCCGTCCGGGGCGCGCGGCCCGGCGACCTGCTGCGGATGACCCTCCTCGAGGCCGAGCCGCGGGTGCCGTACGGCGTGATCTCGAACCGGCACGGGCGCGGCGCGCTGCCGGGGGAGTACCCGCTCGCGGCGGGGCCCTTCAGCGCCTTCGCGCACGTCGAGGACGCAGCGGACGGCGTCCGCCGCGGAGTGCTGCCGCTGGTAACGGGAGGCGAGCGCTCGGCGCGCTTCGAGCTGCACCCGTTCCTCGGGATCATGGGCGTCGCGGTCGCGGGCGACGAGCGCCCCCACTCCGTGCCGCCCGGCCCGCACGGCGGCAACATCGACATCTCGCTGCTCACCGCAGGGACGAGCCTCTACCTGCCGGTGCAGGTGCCGGAGGCGCTCGCGTACGTCGGCGACCCGCACTTCGCGCAGGGCGACGGCGAGGTCGCGCTGACGGCGATGGAGGCGAGTCTCCGCGTCCGGGTCCGGTTCGAGGTGGTGCGGCGCGCCGACGCGCTCGAGGCGTTCGGCGAGCTCGTCGGGCCGCTGGGCGAGACGAGCGAGTTCCTGGTGCCCACCGGGATGGACGCCGACCTCGACATCGCCGTGCAGAACTGCGTGCGCGCGGCCATCGCGCTGCTGCAGGCGCGCTACGGGATGGACGCGAGCCTCGCCTACGCGTACCTCAGCGCCGCGACCGACTTCAACATCTCGCAGGTCGTCGACCTCGTGAAGGGCGTGCACGCCCGCGTGCGGACGGCGGACTTCGATGTCTGACCCGCGCGTGACCTCGCTCGAGGGCGAGCTTCCGGACGGCCTCGTCGACGCGGTCCTCGCCTACGAGGCCGCACTCTCGGCCGACGACGTGCCGGCGCTCGCCGACGCGTTCGTCCGCGCCCCGACGACGCTCCGGGGCGACGCCTCGGGGCTGCTGGTCGGCCACGACGCGATCACCGGCTTCCGCGGACGGCGCGGCGGGACTCCTCCGCGCGGCCTGGCCGAGCTGCACGTGCGGGCGGTGGACGCCGGCACCGCGCTGGTCGTCACGGTGAACACGCCGTCCCGCGGCGGGCGCGGTCTCGTCACGCAGCTGTGGTCGCTCGACGATGGCGTCTGGCGGGTGCGCGCCGCGCAGGTGCAGGCGCCCGCGCCGGCCCTTGATGTGCGGGTCTGGCGGGTCGTCGGTGCGCCGCTGGTGCCTCCGACCGGCTCGGGCGAGCTGGACGGGCTCGAGATCGCGGTGAAGGACCTCTTCGCGATCGAGGGGCAGCGGATCGGGGCCGGCGTGCCCGCGCACCTCGCCGAGGCCGCGATCGAGACCGGGACGGCTCCGGCCGTGGCGGACCTGCTCGAGGCGGGGGCGTCCGTCCGCGGTCTCGCGCAGACGGACGAGTTCGCGTACAGCATCGCGGGCCGCAACTCCGGCTACGGGACGCCGCCGAATCCGGCCGTGCCGGGCGCGATCCCCGGCGGCTCCTCGAGCGGACCGGCGACCGCCGTCTCGCTCGGGCAGGCCTCCGTCGGGCTCGCGACCGACACGGCGGGCTCGATCCGCGTGCCCGCCTCGTACCAGGGGCTCTGGGGACTGCGGACGACGCACGGCGCCGTGCCCGCGGCGGGGCTGCTGCCGCTGGCGCCGAGCTTCGACACCGTCGGCTGGCTGACGCGGGACGTCCTGACTCTGCAGCGCGTCGCGCGGGTCGGGCTCGCGCGAGCCGAGCAGCGCGTGGCGGGCCGCGGAGTCGTGACGGCGCCGGGCCTGCTCACGGCGGCCGATCCGGCGGTACAGGAGGCGTTCGCGCGCCGCGTCGAGGCGCTGGTCGCCGACGGCGCGCTGGAGGAGCCCGAGAGCGTCGTCCTGCCGCCCGTGGCCGAGATGTTCGCCGACTTCCGCACCGTGCAGGCGGCGGAGGCGTGGGCCGCCGACGGCGAGTGGGTCTCGGCGCATCCGGGTGCCCTGGCTCCGGACGTGCAGGGGCGCTTCGATGCGGCGTCCCGGCTGGATGCGGCGACGGTCGCCGCCGCGCGGGAGCGCCTCGACGGCTACCGCTCCGCCCTCGACTCGGCTCTCGGTGACCGGGTGCTGCTCCTCCCGTCCGCCTCCTCGCCCGCCCCACCGCTGGACGCCTCGGCGGAGCGGATCGACGCGGTGCGCACGGCGACGCTGAGCATGACCTGCGTCGCGGGGATCGGCGGCTACCCGGCTCTGTCGGCGCCGCTGCTCTCGGTCGCCGGCGCTCCGGTGGGACTGTGCCTGGTCGGCCCGCGCGGCGCGGACCTCGCCCTCCTCGAGAGGGCGGCCGCGTTCGGCTCCCCGAAACACGGGTGAAACGTCTGTTCCGTAGAATGACCGGTTGAAACAGGTCTTCCGCCTGCGTTCCCCGTCCGTGAAGAGGTGGTTCCCATTCCGACCGCGCCCGCGATCTCGACGTTCCTGCCGATCGACCCGCCCCCGCGGCTCCTGATGGGCCCCGGTCCGATCAACGCGGACCCCCGCGTGCTGCGCGCCATGTCGGCGCAGCTGGTCGGCCAGTACGACCCCTCCATGACCGCCTACATGACCGAGACGCAGGAGCTCTACCGCCGCGTCTTCGTCACGGAGAACGAGAAGACGATGCTCGTCGACGGCACCAGCCGCGCGGGCATCGAGGCCGCCCTCGTCTCGATGCTCGAGCCGGGCGACCGCGTGCTCGTGCCGGTCTTCGGCAGGTTCGGCCACCTCCTCCGCGAGATCGCCGAGCGCTGCGGCGCCGAGGTGCACGTGATCGAGGCGGAGTGGGGGCAGGTGTTCCCCGTGTCGGTGATCGCCGAGGCGATCGAGAGGGTCCGCCCGAAGGTGCTCGCGGTCGTGCACGGAGACACCTCCACGACGATGGCGCAGCCGCTCGAGGAGCTCGGCGCGATCTGCGAGAAGCACGGCGTGCTCTTCTACACCGACGTCACCGCGTCCCTCGCCGGCAACTCGTTCGGCGCCGACGAGCTGGGGCTCGACGCCGTCTCGGCGGGGCTGCAGAAGTGCCTCGGCGGCCCCTCCGGCTCGGCGCCCGTGACCTTCTCGGAGCGGGCCGTCGCCGTGATCGAGTCGCGCAAGAGCATCGAGGCGGGCATCCGCGACGAGGGCGACGCGGTCAGCGCGCACCCCGTCCGCTCCAACTACTTCGACCTCGGCATGGTCTTCGACTACTGGGGTCCGCGCCGGCTGAACCACCACACCGAGGCGACCACGATGCTCTACGGCGCGCGCGAGTGCGCCCGGATCATCGTCGAGGAGGGCCTCGAGAACACGATCGCCCGGCACCGGCTGCACGGAGCGGCGATGCTCGCCGGCGTGCAGGGCCTCGGGCTCGAGGTGTTCGGCGACGTCGCGCACAAGATGAGCAACGTCGTCGCGGTCCGGATCCCGGACGGCGTGAACGGCGACGCTGTGCGCGGCGCGATGCTCGAGGACTTCGGCATCGAGATCGGCACGTCGTTCGGGCCGCTGCACGGCAAGGTCTGGCGCATCGGCACCATGGGCTACAACGCCCGCACCGACACGGTCCTGACCACGCTCGCCGCGCTCGAGGCGGTCCTCCGACGCGCGGGCGCCTCCGTCTCTCCGGGCGGCGGGGTGGACGGCGCCTACGGCGTCTACGGGAGCGCGGCGTGAGCGCCGTCGACGCCGCCCTGATCATGGAGCGCTGCGATCTGCTCGCGGCGGTCTCGAGCACGCGCGGGGCGATCGAGCGCGTCTACCTCTCTCCGGAGCACGCCCGTGTCAACGCGATGGCGGCCGCCTGGATGGAGGAGGCGGGCATGCGGACGTGGCAGGACGCCGCCGGCAACCAGTGCGGCCGCTACGAGGGCGCGAGCGCGGGGCAGCCCGCGCTGATGCTCGGGTCCCACCTCGACACGGTGATCGACGCGGGACGCTACGACGGGATCCTGGGCGTGATGCTCGCGATCGGAGTCGTCTCGCGGCTGAACGCCGCCGGCGTCCGCCTGCCGTTCGCGATCGAGGTCGTGGCGTTCGGCGACGAGGAGGGCACCCGCTTCGGCACCGCCCTGCTCGGATCGCGCGCTGTCGCCGGCACCTGGGACGAGCACTGGTGGGAGCTCGAGGACGCGCAGGGCACCACGCTCGTCGAGGCGTTCCACGAGTTCGGGCTCGACCCCTCCCGCATCTCGACCGCCGCCCGGGCGGCCGACGACCTGCTCGGCTACCTCGAGGCGCACATCGAGCAGGGCCCGTACCTCGAGGAGGCCGACCGCGCCCTCGGCGTCGTCTCCTCCATCGCCGGCGCCCGGCGGTTCGCCCTCACGCTCACCGGCAAGGCCGGTCACGCGGGCGGAGTGCCGTTCGACCGCCGCCGCGACGCGCTCACGGGGGCTGCGGAGGCGGTGCTCGCGGTCGAGCGGATCGCCCGCGACAACGGCTGCATCGCGACGGTCGGGCGCCTCGAGGCGTTCCCCGGCGCGGTCAACGTGATCCCGGGGCGGGTCGAGTTCAGCCTCGATCTGCGCGCCGAGTTCGACGACGTGCGCGACCGCGTCTGGGACGAGATCCAGCACGCGATGTCCGAGACGGCGCGCCGCCGACGCCTCTCTCTGACCGTCGAGGAGACCCACGGCGCCCCCGCCGTCGTCGCCTCCGACCGGCTGCAGGACGTGATCCGCGAGGGCATCCGCGCGACCGGCGACGAGGAGCCGATGGTGCTCTTCTCGAAGGCCGGTCACGATGCGATGGCGATCGCCGAGCTCACTGAGTACGCGATGCTCTTCCTCCGCTGCGAGGGAGGCGTCAGCCACCACCCGGAGGAGAACGTCACCGAGGCCGACGTGGCCGTGGCACTGGACGCCTTCGAGGCGGCGGTGCACGCCTTCGCGAGGTCGCGCGCGTGACCGGGGCCGCCCCCTCCGATGCCGAGGCGCCGCCCAGCATCGGGCACCGCATCGACGCGGGCTACGCTTCGCTCTCGCGGCAGGAGCAGCGGGCGGCCGATTTCATCCTCGACCACCTCGGCGACCTGGCGATCTACACGGCGACCGAGCTCGCGCAGCACAGCGGAGTGTCCAAGGCCACGGTGTCGCGGCTGTTCCGGCGCCTCGGGTTCTCGAACTCGCAGGAGGTGCGCGAGCACGCCCGCGCGCTGCGCAGCTCGGGAGTCCCAGTCGGCCCCGCCTCGACCGCCGGCGACCCAATCGCCGCGCACCTCGAGAGCGAGCGCGCCAATCTGCAGCGGCTCGCCGCGGCGCTCGGCGACGGACGGCTGGACGCCGCCGTGCGCCTCGTCTCGGACGCCCGCGAGGTCGTGGTCGTCGGGATGCGCAACAGCTACCCGGTGGCGCTGCACCTGCGCCAGCAGCTCGCCCAGGCCCGCGCCCGCGTCCGAGTGGCGCCGCAGCCCGGTCAGTCGCTCGGCGAGGAGGTCGTGGGGCTCGGCGCCGAGGACGTCGTCGTGCTGGTCGGCTTCCGCCGGCGCCCCTCCTCCTTCGCCGCGCTCCTCGACGTGCTCGCCGCGCGCGGGGTGCCGGTCGTGCTGCTCGCCGACGCCCAGGCCCGCCGGTTCGCCGACCGGGCGGCGGTCTGGCTCGAGTGCCCCGTCGACAGCGACTCGGCGTTCGACAGCTACGCCGCGGCGATGAGCGCCGTCGCACTACTCGCCTCGGGGGTGCTCGGGGCGCGTCCGCGGGACGCCCGCGAGCGGATCGCCGGGATCAGCACCGTTTACGCGGAGCTCTCCGAGATCGAGGACCGGGCGTGAACGCGGTCGAGGCCGCCGATCTGATCCGGCTGCACGCCCGGCACCCGGTGGGGCGGGCCGCCGAGGACGCGTCCGAGGACGTGCTCGGACGCGTCGAGCTGCTCACGCCGACCTGCGGCGACCGGCTCGCGCTGCGCGTCGTCCGCGTCGACGGCGGTCTGTCGCTCCGCTGGACGGGGCGGGGCTGCGAGCTGTCGCAGGGCTCCGCGTCGATGCTCGTCGACGAGCTCGACGGTCTCGGGGCGGAGGCGCTGGCCGGTCGCGTCGGCGCGCTCCTGATCTCGATGAGCCTGCGGGTCGCGGATCCGATGCTCGGCGACGAGGCGGCCCTGCTCGCGGTGGCCGCGAATCCGGTGCGCTCGGTCTGCGCCACGCTGGCCTGGCGCGCCCTGCGCGACGCCCTCGCTCAGGCGGGGCCGTCGTGATCGCGGCCGTCGGCGAGGTCGCCGCACTCGACGGCCAGCGCCCCGTGCTCCTCGAGGTGGTCGCGCGCGCCGGAGTCGCCGTGGACCTCCGCGCGGATCGCCGCCCAGTGCGCGCGTCCTATCAGCACGGGATGACCGGGCCGGCCGTCGTGCACGGCTCGAGCGAGGGCCTCCGGACCCGGGGGAGCCGCCGCGAGGACGCGCGCGCCGACCGCGGTGGGCTCCTCCGGCAGGTCCACGAGTGTCACCAGGGCGGCCTCGCCGGTCGCGGCCGCGAGTCCCGCGCGCAGCGACGCGGACATCCCGTCGGCCCAGTCCTCGGCGACCACGATCCCGGTCTCCGGAGGGACGAGACGGCGCGCGTCGTCGGCTCCGGCCCCCAGGACCACCAGCACCCGGCCGCAGCCGACCGCCCGCAGCCGCCGCACGGCGAGCTCAACCCACGGAGTGCCGTCCGCACCCCGCCGCAGAGCCTTCGGGCCGCCCGCGCGACGCCCCGCGCCCGCCGCGAGGACGATCCCGGTGACGACGGCAGCATCCATCCCACCATCGTGCCCCACCCCGCCGCCCGACGAGGAGAGACCATGACCACTCCCGCCCCCGCCCCGCTCCGGGACGCCCTGCTCGCCTGCCTCGCCGTGCCCCGCTGGGCCGACGAGGTCGCCCACGGAGCGCCCTACGCCTCGACGGAGGAGCTCGCCGAGGCAGCTGACCGCGTCGCGCGCACGCTGACGACGGACGAGATCGACGCCGCCCTCGCCGACCACCCGCGGATCGGCGAGCGGCACGCCGCCTCGGGGCGCGCCTCCGCCTTCTCGGCCGCCGAGCAGGCCGCGAGCGCGTCGAGCGACGAGGATCTCGCCGAGCGCCTGATCGCCGGCAACCGCGCCTACGAGGAGCGGTTCGACCGCGTGTTCCTGATCCGCGCGGCCGGGCGCTCGCGCGCCGAGATCGTCGCCGAGCTCGAACGGCGTCTCACCCTCGACGACGCCGTCGAGCGGGCGATCGTCGCCGATCAGCTCCGCGAGATCACGGTGCTGCGCGTGCGCGCCCTCGGCTCCGAGTCGGGGGCCGTCGTCGAGGAGGCCGCCCGATGAGCGCGCACGCCAGTCACGTCACGACCCACGTGCTCGACGCCGTGCGGGGCCGACCGGCCGAGGGGGTGCCCGTCGTGCTCGAGGCACGCACCGACTCCGGCTGGCAGCGTCTCGCCGAGGCGCGCACCGACGCCGACGGGCGCGTCACCGCGTTCGGCCCGGAGTCGCTGCCCGCCGGTGTCTACCGCGTCGTCTTCGACACCGCCGCCTACTTCGGCGACGTCGAGTCGTTCTTCCCCGAGGTCGTCATCGCTTTCCGGCTCGCCGACGAGGGCGCGCACTACCACGTGCCGCTGCTGCTCAGCCCGTTCGCCTACTCGACGTACCGGGGGAGCTGAGCGTGCAGCTCCAGGACGTCCTCGACGCTCCGCAGCTGCGGATCCGGGCCGTGTACACGACTCCCGAGGCGCTCGCGCTGCCCGTGAACTGGACCTTCACCACCGACCTGCTCGACCCGCGCCGCTACCTCGCCCGCGACCAGCTCGTGCTGACCGGCATGATGTGGCGCCGCACCCCCGAGGACAGCGACGTGTTCGTCTCGGCGGTCGCCGCCTCCGGGGCGGTGGCGCTGCTCGCGGGCGAGGGCCTCTACGGCTTCGTGCCCGACGACGTGATCGAGGCGTGCCGCGCGCACGGAGTCGCGCTCTTCGCGGTGCCGGCGGACGTCTCGTTCGCGTCGATCACGGCGCACCTCTCGAACGCCCTGGCGGGGGACCGGGTGGCCCGGCTCACGGCGGGGCTCGCCCGCCAGCGCCAGCTGCTGACCGACGTCTACCGCGGGCAGCTGCTCGACGAGCTGATCGCGCGGACGTCCAGCGAGCTCGGCCGGCCGGTCCGCGTCCTCACCGGGACCGGGCGCGCGGCCGCCGCCGCCGAGCCGCTCGGGCTGACCGAGATCGAGCGCGTGGTCCACGCCGGACTGACCGCGCGGCAGAACCCGGTCACGGTGCCGGACGCGCACGGCGGAACCCTGTCGGTCTTCGCCGTCACCGGCGCCGACGAGCACCGCGCCACGGCCTGGTTCGTCGTGGTCGCCGGCGACTGGAACGGCTGGCACCCGTCCCTGCTCGACGCCGTCACCGAGCTCACCGGAGTGGTGGGGCTCTACCGGCTGCAGCGCGACGCCGAGACGCTCGCCGACACCGCGCTCGCCGACCGGCTGCTCGAGCTCGTCGAGGAGGACAGCGAGCAGCCCGAGACGGCCGTCTACCTCCGTCAACTGGGGCTCGGTGGGGTCGGGCGCTGCGCCGTGATCGCCGCGGGCTTCGACGACGACTCCTCCGCGGATCTCGCCCGCCGGCTGCTGACCGACGCCGCCTCGCACCTGGGTCGGGCGGTCGTGGGCCGCGACGCGGAGGGGCGCGTGGTGGCGGTGCTGCCGGTCGACGCGACCGACGCGATCCCGACCGGAGCGGATCCGCTGGCCGTCGTGACCGCCGCCCTGCGGCGCGTGGGACCGGGACTCGACGGCCAGGTCCTGCGGGTCGGCACGAGTGCGGCGACGTCGCTCGCGGCACTGGGCGGAGCACTGCGCTCGGCGCGCTACGGGATGCTGCTGCCGGGCGTCCCCGGTGACGGCTCCCGCGTGCGCATCAACGACGCGGGCGAGGTGACCTCGGCGGTGCAGCTGCTGACCGCGGTGCCGGACCACCTGCGCACCGTGTTCGTGGAGCTCGTGCTGGGCCGCCTGATCGAGCACGACGCGCGCTACAACTCCGCGCTCGTCGCGACCCTGGCGGCGTTCCTGGAGTCGGGCGGGTCGTGGGTGCGGACCGCGGAGCAGACACACCTGCACCTGAACACGGTGCGGTACCGGATCGCGCGGGTCGAGGAGCTGACGCAGCGGGACCTGTCGAACACGTCGGACCGGGCGGACCTGTTCCTGGCGCTCCAGCTGCGCTGAGGGCGCGTCTGCGGGTGCCCGCTGTGTGCGATTCGCAGGGGATCCGCGGGTCGCTGCGTGCGATTCGCAGGGGATCCGGGGGTCGCCCGATGCCGTGATGCGGAGGAAGGCGCCTTCCCGCGCGGAACACCTGCAGATCGCACAGACACCTGCAGATCGCACAGATACCTGCAGATCGCGCGGATGCCTGCAGATGGTGCGGATGCCTGCAGATCGCGTGGATGCCTGCAGATCGTGCAAACGCCGCGGAGCGCGCCCGCGCTACTCCCGAACGTGCACCTCGCGACCCTGCACGTGCACCGCCGCGATCGCGGGCTCGCGGATCCCCATCAGCAGCGCGAAGAGCAGCTGCGCCGTCGCCGTCTCCTCGTCGTCCGCCCGGATCCCGTGCTCGAGCACGTCCGCCAACGGCTCCCAGCGCGCAGGCTCGATCCGGAGGAAGTCGGCGTCCTTGCCGACGTCGAGGTTGCCGAAGCGGTCCTCCATGTCGAGCGCGCGAGCTCCTGCGAGGGTCGCCGAGAACAGCAGCTCGGCCGGGTGCAGCGGCACCGACGCGTCGCCGGGCTCGGACAGGTGCACCTTGAACGCATCGTTCGCGACGCGCGGCAGGAGCCACTCGTCGCCGGCCCCCACGTCGCTCCCGAGCGCCACCGTCACTCCGCTCGCGACGGTGCGCCGCCAGGGCATCGTGCCCGAGCCGAGGAACTGCTGCGACGTCGGGCAGTGCGCGATCGAGGTGCCCGTCTCGACCATCCGGTGCAGCTCCGCGTCCTGGCAGTGCACCGCGTGCGCGAGGATCGTGCGCCGACCCAGCAGCGACGAGCCGCCGCGCTCGGAGCCCGGGAGGAACAGCCCGTCGTAGGTGTCGAGGTAGCTGCGGGTGCCGAACGAGGCGAGCACCGCGGCGATCTCGCCGTCGCCCGGGCGGTCGTTCTCGTTCAGGTGCGTGTGCACGTACACCCCGCGGCCGCGCACGTCGTCGTACAGGTCGCCGAGGGCGCCGAGGGTCGTCGGAGTGACGGAGAGGGAGAACCGCGGCACGATCGCGACCTGCAGCAGCGCCGTCGCGGGATCGCCGGTGTCGACGGCGTGCCAGCGCTCGATCTCGTCGGCGACCAGGTCGATCGCCTCGGCCTCGCCGGTGAGCAGCGGCGCCGCGGAGTCGGGCCCGACGGTCTGCACGCCCCGTCCCGAGACCAGGCGCAGTCCCGCGTCCCGGCTGCGCTCGAAGAGGGCGTCCTGCGCGTGCGGGAACGCGGATCCGAAGACCATCGCCGCGGTCGTGCCGGCGGCGATCCGGCGTCGGGTGAAGTCGCGGGCGATGCGGGCGGCGAACGCCTGATCGGCGAGCCGCGCCTCCGCCGGGAAGATCGTGCCGTCGAGCCACTCGAGCAGCTGCCCGCCGCCGTAGCCGTCGAGCGAGTAGGTCTGCGGGAAGTGCACGTGCGCGTCGACGAAGCCGGGCACGAGGATCGCGGAGGAGTCGCCCGTCACCGGCAGGGCTCGGTACGCATCGGGCAGGTCGGCGTAGCGGCCGGTCCAGGCGATGACGCCCGCGTCGTCCACGACGAGCGCGCCGTCCGGGATCGACACGAGGGACGCGCGCGCCTGCTCGAGCGCGGGCCGGCCGGCGACGTGCAGGAGGTGCCCGCGGTGGACGGCGGCGGTCACACCAGTCCCGTGTAGGCGTACCAGGCCGGTCCGGCGTCCGGCGCGTCGTCGCGCACGACGCTCGCCTGGATGAGCCCGTACGGACGGTCGTCGGCGTGGAAGACCTCGTTGTCGTTCGTCACTCCGAACGGCGAGAGGTCGTAGACGAAGTGGTGCTTGTTCGGGGCCGACAGGCGCATCTCGACGATCTGCGGGAACTCCTCCAGCACAGCCTTGCCCATCTCGAACAGGGTCTGCTGCAGCGCGAGCGAGTGCACGGTGGCGAAGCGGCTGATCATCAGGGCCTTCACGCCGGAGTAGACCGCCTCCCAGTCCATCGCGGCGAGCTCGTCGGGAGTGAGCGCGAAGCGCCACTTCGCCACAAGCGACGTGGCCATCACCCGGTCGTTCGTCGGCTGCAGCACCGTGTACGGGTCGGTCAGGAACCCGTGGAACTCCGACCCCGTCGACTTGAGGATCGTGAGGTCCTTGAAGCCGCCGGTGACCCAGATCCGCTGGTCCTCGCCGACGCCCTCGACGGTCACCGAGGCGGTGCGCACCTCCTGACCCTTCCTGACCCAGGTGTGGTCGTGCTCCTGCCCGTCGACGAGCACGCGCTCCCACGCGAACTCCTCGATCTCGACGCGCGCGCCGTGGACGGGCGCGTAGCCGTCGACGAAGTGCCGGGCGAGCTCGAGACCGTAGGCCTCGATCGAGCGCAGCCCCTTCTCCTTGGCGAAGGAGTAGGCGGTCTGCTTCTGCGTGTCGGTCGGCAGGACCGCGGACTGGTCGCCCTCGAGGTGCGCGGCCTCGAAGTCGCCGCGCAGCGCGGTCGAGACGTTGACGTCGTGGATCTCGTGGCGCGGGGAGTCGCGGTAGATCCTGACGACGCGGTTCTCGGCCTTCCCGTACTGGTGGTCTCCGAGGATGATCGACATGTCCGCTCCTGTTCGCGTTCGAGGGTGGGCGGCGGCGGGTGCCCGTCTGCCAGGATGCCGCTCCGGAGCCGGGTGCCGCTTCGTCGGAGCGTTCAGCATCACGCGCTCCTCGCGGCCCAGTCTTGTGCGATCCGCCCGGATCCCGCCCCGGACCCGCGGGCGTTCACACGCCCGAAACGCGACCGGAACACGGTGATCAGGGGCGGTCGAGCAGACGGCCCACCGGCGCCTCCGCACCCGCGTCGATCCGCCGGCCGCCGACCCAGGTCCCGGCGACGGCTCCGCGCACCGTCCGTCCGTCGTAGGCCGACACCTTGTTCTTGTGCGCGAGGGCCTCGACGTCGACGCGCGACTGCGCCTCCGGATCGAACGCCACCAGATCGGCGTCGGCGCCCGCCCGCAGCAGGCCCTTCTGGCCGAGGCCCGCGAACGCCGCCGTTCCCGTCGACATCCACGCGACGACCTGCTCGAGCGGGATCCCGCGCTCGCGGGCTCCGGTCCAGACGGCGCGGAAGCTGAGCTCGAGTCCCGAGATGCCGCCCCAGGCGAGGCCGAAATCGCCGTCGTGCGCGAACTTCAGCTCCTTCGTGGCGGGGGAGTGGTCGGAGGCGATGATGTCGATCGTGCCGTCGAGCAGGCCCTTCCAGAGGAGTTCGCGGTTGCGCTCGTCCCGGATGGGCGGGCAGCACTTGTACTGCGTACCGCCGTCGGGGATCGTCTCGGCGTCGAAGGTCAGGTAGTGCGGGCAGGTCTCCGCGGTGATGCGCAGCCCCTCCGCCTTCGCCTCGCGCAGCAGCGGCAGAGCCTTCGCGGAGGAGAGGTGCAGGATGTGCGCGCGCCCGCCGGTCTCGCGGACCGCCTCGATCACATGCAGGATCGCGCTGCTCTCGGAGGCGTCCGGGCGGGAGGCGACGAACGCGTCGTAGGAGGTGCCTCCGTCGTTCGTGTGCGCGTCCAGCTCGTCCGGGTCCTCGGCGTGCACGATCAGCAGTCCGTCGAACGCGGCGATCTCGTGCATCGCCTCGAAGAGCTGATCGGTCGAGAGGTGCGGGAACTCGTCCACTCCGCTGGGCGACAGGAAGGACTTGAAGCCGAAGACGCCGGCGTCGTGCAGCTCGCGGAGGGTGCCGAGGTTGCCGGGGACCGCCCCGCCCCAGAAGCCCACGTCGACCAGCGCCTGCGGACCGGCGGCGGCGCGCTTGGCCTCGAGGCCGGCGACGGTGGTCGTCGGCGGGATCGAGTTGAGCGGCATGTCCAGGATCGTGGTGACGCCCCCGGCGGCGGCGGCGCGGGTGGCGGAGGCGAACCCCTCCCACTCGGTGCGGCCCGGCTCGTTGACGTGCACGTGCGTATCGACGATCCCCGGGATCAGCACCTGCCCGGCGGGCAGCTCGACGACCTCCCGCGCCTCCCAGGGCGCGTCGATCGCGCTGACCGCGACGATCAGCCCCTCGGCCACGGCCACGCTGGCGGGCTGGAACCCGTGCTCCGTCAGAACGGCGGAGGAGCGGATCACGAGGTCGAGGGAGGGGGAGTCCGAAGGCATGGATCGACCTTATACTCGGCATGTTTCGTGCGGACGAGCCCTCCCGGCCGACCCCGCGCCACGGCAGCGCCGCCTCCCACCCGCTGCCCGAGGAGGCCGCCATGCTCGAGCTCGCCGTCCCGATCCTGCAGCGCGTCGACGCGGGTGAGCGGCTCGCGGTGGTGACCGTCACGCACGTGTTCGGCTCGGCTCCGCGCGCCCTCGGCTCGTCGATGGCGGTCGACGGGAGCGGAGCCGCGATCGGCTCGATCTCGGGCGGCTGCGTCGAGGCGCAGGCGTACGCCCTCGCGCAGGAGGTGCTCGGCACGGGGTCCGCAGCGACCGAGCACTTCGGCTTCGACGACGAGGCCGCGTTCTCGGCCGGCCTCTCCTGCGGCGGGCAGTTGCGGGTCTTCGGCCACGCGATCGACGCCGGCTCCGGGGCCGTGCTCGCCGAGCTGCGGGCCGCCCGTGCCGGCCGCCCCGCCGCTCTGGCGATGATCGTCGGCGGGCCGGAGGAGCTCGTCGGCCTGGTGCTGACCGGCGCCACCCGCGCGCAGGACGTGGTCGGCCCCTCCCTCGACGAGGCCACCGTGCGCCGGATCCTCGCCGAACGCGACGCGCGGCTCCACTCCGGCCGCTCCGCCACGATCGAGATCGACTGCCGGGGCCGCGAGCTCGAGGTCGCGTTCGTCGTCAGCGCCGAGAAGCCGCGCCTGCTCGTCTTCGGCGCCGTCGACTTCTCGGCCGCCCTGTGCGCCGCGGGATCGCTGCTCGGCTACCGCGTCACCGTGTGCGACGCCCGCCCGGTGTTCGCGACGGCCGAGCGCTTCCCCGCCGCCGACGAGGTCGTCGTGGAGTGGCCCTCCGACTACCTCGCGCAGACGGCGGTGGACGAGCGGACGGTCGTCGCGGTGCTCACCCACGACGAGAAGTTCGACATCCCTTTGCTCGAGCTCGCCCTGACGCTGCCCGTCGGCTACGTGGGCGCGATGGGGTCCCGCCGGACCCACGAGCGGCGACTGGCCCTCCTCCGCGAGGCGGGGGTGGCCGAGGAGGCGCTCGCGCGGCTGCACTCGCCGATCGGCCTCGACATCGGCGCTTCGACACCGGAGGAGACCGCGGTGTCGATCCTGGCCGAGGTGCTGGCGACGCGGGCAGGTGCGTCGGGGGCGCCGCTGCGCGCCGGCGCCGGTCCGATCCACGCCGCGACCGCCTGACCGGTCCTCCGACCGCGGGAAACCGCCGCGAAACACTCCGCTGCCATGCTCGGAGGATGCAGCGCCACATCATCACCGGAGCCCACGTCGCGACCGTCGACGCCGCGGGCACCGAGCATCCGAGCGGCCACGTCGTGGTCGACGACTCGCGGATCGTCGCCGTCGGCGCCGGGGAGGCTCCCGCGTGGGCCGTCGAGGGCCGCGCGCCGACCGGGCTCCCCGCGCAGGAGGCGGTGGCGATCACCCGCATCGACGGACGCGGCCAGCTGCTGACCCCCGGCCTGATCAACACGCACCACCACCTGTACCAGTGGCTGACCCGCGGCTGGGCGCAGGACTCGATCCTCTTCGACTGGCTCGTGGCGCTCTACCCGGCCTGGTCCCGGATCGACGCGGACCTCACCCGGTCGGCCTCGCTCGGCGCGATGGGCGTGCTCGCCCGCTCCGGCTGCACGACGGTCGGCGATCACCACTACGTCTTCCCGCGCGGCTCGGGCGACATCGTCGGCGGCATCGTCGACGCGGCGTCGACCCTCGGAGTGCGGCTGCACGCGACCCGCGGGTCGATGGACCTCGGCGAGTCGCAGGGCGGGCTGCCGCCGGACTTCGCCGTCGAGACGACCGCGGCGGCGCTCGAGGCGAGCGGGGCGGCCGTCGAGCGCTACCACGACGCCTCGTTCGACTCGATGGTGCGCGTCGCGATCGCGCCGTGCTCGCCGTTCTCGGTCACTCCTGACCTGCTGCGCGAGTCGGCCGTGCTCGCCCGGCAGCTGGGCGTCCGGCTGCACACCCACGGCTCCGAGACGATCGAGGAGGACGCCTACACCCGCGAGGCGTTCGGGATGTCGCCCACCGACTACCTCGAGTCGCTCGGCTGGCTCGGCGACGACGTGTGGATGGCGCACTGCGTGCACCTCGACGACGACGCCATCGCGAAGTTCGCCGCGACCGGCACCGGAGTGGCGCACTGCCCGTCCTCGAACGGCCGACTCGCCGCGGGCATCGCCCCGGTGCCGCAGCTGCTGGCCGCCGGCGTGCCGGTCGGGCTCGGGGTCGACGGAGCCGCGTCGAACGAGTCGGGGCAGCTGGGTATCGAGATCCGCGAGGCCGTGCTGATGAACCGGCTGCGCGCGGGGGCCGATCGGATGAGCGCCCGTCAGGCGCTCTCGATCGCCACGATCGGAGGAGCGCGGGTCCTCGGCCGGCAGGACGAGATCGGCTCGATCGAGGTCGGCAAGCTCGGCGATCTCGCGCTCTGGAAGGTCGACGGGATCGAGCACGCGGGCATCGCGGACCCGGTCGCCGCCCTCGCCCTCGGCTCGCAGCCGCCGCTGTCGCTCCTGCTGGTCAACGGCCGCCCGACGGTCTCTGCGGGCCGCCTCGTGAACGCCGACGAGGACGCGATCGCCCGCGAGGTCGCCCGCGCGAGCGCGGACCTCGCAGCCCGCGTCTGACCGCGCCCGCCGCCGATCGAGCCCCGCGGGGGCTGCCCGTGCCTGCTGATCTGGCCGTGCTTGCTGATCGAGTAGCCCGCGGAGCGGGCGTATCGAGATCCCCGTCCGCCGGGAGCAGGTGGGTCTCGATACGCCGCCTGCAGCGGCTACTCGACCAGCAGAGGTGTCGTCCCGCCCGCTCCCGGAGTAGTGAGCGAGTCCTGCCCGTGCCTGCTGATCGAGTAGCCCGCGGAGCGGGCGTATCGAGATCCCCGTCCGCCGGGAGCAGGTGGGTCTCGATACGCCGCCTGCGGCGGCTACTCGACCAGCAGGGCGGTGTGCCACTAGCGGCGGCGACCCGTGCCTGCTGATCGAGTAGCCCGCGGAGCGGGCGTATCGAGATCCACGTCGTCTGGGAGCGGTGGGTCTCGCTGCGCCGCCTCCGCGGGGACGGGCTCAGCCCTGCGGGGCCTGCGCGTCCACCGTGCGGATCGGCGCCGCATCCGGGTGCAGCATCCGCCAGACGCGGTCGCGCGACACCGGCAGCGCGAACGGACGCACGCCGACCGCGTCGCGCACCGCGTTCGCGAGAGCGGGAGCCACCGGGTTGTACGGCGCCTCGCTCATCGACTTCGCCCCGAACGGCCCGAGGTCGTCCGCCGTGTCGGCGAAGAAGACCTCGGTCACGGGCACGTCCGCCATCTGCGGGATGTGGTAGTTCCGCAGGATCGCCGTCGTCACCGTGCCCTCGCCGTCGAGGATCACCTCCTCGTAGAGCGCCGAGCCGATGGCCTGCGCCGAGCCGCCCTCGACCTGGCCGCGGCACTGGTCGGGGTTCAGCACGTAGCCGGCGTCGGCCGCCTGCACGGACTGCAGGATGCGCACCTCCCCGGTGGGCACGTGAACTGCGACGCGGAAGCCGTGCACGTTGAAGGCGAGCGAGCGCTTCGCTCCGTCCTCGGTGCCGGTCGCGGTGACCGGACCGCCGGCGGCGCGCACCAGCTCGTCGAAAGTGACGCGCGTGCCGTCGGGCGCGAGGAGCCCGGAGTCGTCGGGCTCGAAGTCGTCGTGCCCCGTGATCCGCTTGGCGAGCGAGCGCAGGTCGGCGAGCAGCCGCACGGCGGCCGAGTAGACGGCCTTGCCCGCCACCACCGTGCCCGCGCTCCCGAAGGCGCCGGTGTCGTAGCGCGCGGCGGCCGTGTCCGACTGCCGGATCCGCACGCGATCGGCCGAGGCGCCGAACGCGCTCGCGACGAGCTGGGTGTGCACCGTCGTCGTGCCGTTGCCGAACTCGGACGTGCCGACGCCGACCGTCAGGATCCCGTCGGCGTCGACGGTGACCGTCGCCTCCGAGAAGTGGCCGCGCGGAGGGATCGTCGCGATCATCGCGACGGCCATCCCCTCGCCGACTCGCCAGTCCTCACCCTTGGGCGCTGCGACGCCGTTCCCGCGCGCGAGCGCCTGCTCGGTCAGATCCAGGCACTGGTCGAGCCCGTACGAGGCGAAGCCGATGTCGTCGCCCTCGACGTGCGTCACGACGAGCGGATCGCCGGGGCGCACCGCGTTGATCCGCCGCAGCTCGAACGGGTCGATCCCGAGCTCGCGCGCGAGCTCGTCCATCGCGGATTCGATGCCGAAGATCACCTGCCCCAGGCCGTAGCCGCGGAAGGCGCCCGACGGGATGTTGTTCGTGTAGACGGCCTGCGCGTCCACCCGCTTGCTCGGCGCGTTGTACACGGCGACCGACTCCGAGGTGCCGTGGAACATCACTCCGGGACCGTGGTTGCCGTAGGCGCCGGTGTCGGAGAGCACGTCGACGCTCAGGGCGGTCAGCAGGCCGTCGCGTCGCGCGCCGAGGCGCACGCCGACCCGCATGGGGTGCCGGCACGGCGCCATGGTGAACTCGTCGGAGCGGGTGAACTCGAACTGCACCGGGCGCCCGGTCGCGAGGACCGCGAGGGCGACGACGTCCTCCGTGAGGATCTCCTGCTTGCCGCCGAAGCCCCCGCCGACGCGCGCCGTGAAGACCCGGACGCTGGAGGGATCGCGGTCGAACAGGCGCGCGATCTCGTCGCGGACGAGGAACGGGACCTGCGTCGAGGTGCGAAGCACCAGCTCGTCGCCCTCGAGCCAGCCGATGGTGCCGTGCGTCTCGAGCGCGGTGTGCGCGACGCGGGACGTCGTCCAGGTGCCGCCGACGACGACGTCCGCCTCGGCGAAGCCCGCCTCGACGTCGCCGTACTCGCCGTGCAGCTCCGCGACGACGTTCGACTCCGGCTTCGCGATGCGCGAGTTGATCGGGACCTTCTCGCCGTGCAGGAGGGGCGCCCCGGGTGCGCGGGCCTCCTCCGGATCGAAGACCGCCGGCAGCACCTCGTACTCGACCTCGATCGCGCGGCAGGCGATCTCGGCCTGCGCGACCGACTCGGCGACGACCACGGCCACCCGCTGCCCGCGGAACCGCACGACGGTGTCGAGCATCCGGGTGTCGTCGGGATCGTCGAGCCGCGACTCGTGCCGGGCGGTGGAGTAGAGCATGTCGGGCACGTCGTCGGCGGTCAGCACGGCGACGACGCCGGGCAGCTTCCGGGCGGCGCGGGTGTCCATCGACACGATCCGCGCGTGGGCGTGCGGGCTCTGCAGGACCTTCAGGTGCAGCAGCCCCGGGACGGCGACGTCGAGCGTGTACGGCTCCTGCCCCGAGACGATGCGCCGGCCCGCGGGGGCGCCGAGCGAGCGGCCGACCCGCGACTCGTCGGCGGTGGGCCGGCCGGTGCGGCGCACGGGGGTGAGCCCGGTCGGATGCTCGTGATCGCAGCTCGCGATCGCTTCGCCGATCGCCCGGTACCCCGTGCAGCGGCAGAGGTTGCCCTTCATCAGTCGCGGCACGTCGACGGGGTCGGCGCCCTGGATGGCGGTGGCCGTGACGACCATGCCCGCGGTGCAGAAGCCGCACTGGAACGCGCCGGAGTCGACGAACGCCTGCTGCACCGGGCCCGGCTCCTCCGGGGTGCCCAGCCCCGCGGCGGTCGTGACCGAGCGCCCCTCGACGCGGTGCGCGGGGTAGAGGCAGGAGTGGAAGGGGGTCCCGTCGACGAGCACCGAGCACGCGCCGCAGTCGCCGGCGTCGCAGCCCTTCTTCACCTCGAAGTGCTCGTGGTCGCGCAGCAGGGTCCGCAGGACCTGACCGGGGCGCGGCGTCGCGTCGATCTGCTCGCCGTTCACGGTGAATCTCATGCGACGCCTCCGTCGGGCTCGGTGCGGGCGAGCTCCTCGCGGATCTCCTCCGCGAGGACGCCGACGACCGCGTGCCGCCAGTCCGCGGCTCCGTGCGGGTCGGTGAACCAGGTGCCGATCCCGTCGATGGCCGCAGCCAGCTCGGAGGCGGACGGCGTCCGGGGGAAGCGCAGCACCTCGGGCCGGATCGTCGCGGCCGTCACCGCGAGCACGAACGCGCCGTCGCGGTCGAGCCGGCCGATGACGACCGCTCCGGAGCGGCCCAGCGGCGACAGCGCGATCTTGCGGTAGGCGGTACGGGCGTCCAGAGCGTGCGCCGGGAAATCGATCGATCGGATCACGTCGCCGTGCTCGAGCAGCGTCGTCATGTTCCCGGTGACGAGCTCAGCCACCGGCACGAGGTCGTCGGAGCCGTCGGCCCGCCAGACGAGCGCACGGGCGTCGAGCGCGGCCGCGAGGCTGATCATGGGCCCGGCCGGCAGTGCGTTCGCGATGTTGCCGCCGACGGTCGCGACGTTCCAGATCTTGAACGAGCCGAGCAGCGCCGTGCAGCACTGGAAGAAGAGGCGGTGCGCGGCGCGGCCCGTGTCCGGAATCGCCGCGAGCTCGGCGAAGGTGCACGTCGCGGCGACCGAGAGGCCGTCCGCGCTCGAGCGCAGCGGCTCCCAGCCGAAGCCCTGCAGGTCGAGCAGCTCGTCGAGGTGGTCGTGGGGGAGCGAGAAGACCCAGGAGCCGCCTCCGATGACCGCCGTGCGCGGCCCCATCGCGGCCAGCTCGCCGCGCTCGCGCACCACGCGCACGCGCTGGATCGTGCTGAGGTCCATGCTCCGCCTCTCGCCGGTGCCCGCGGGGTGCGCGCTCCTCCAGTGAACAGCACGCGTGTGACACCCGTGTTACCCGCGCTCGGCGCTCCACCGGCGTCCGGAGCCGCACCCTGGCGGATCCGCCAGAGGCTCAGCCCAGCGACGCCACCCACTCGGAGCTGCCGTCGACGAACGACTGCTCCTTCCAGATCGGCACGGACGCCTTGATGTCGTCGACGAGCGCCGCGCAGGCCTCGAAGGCGGCGGCCCGGTGCGCCGAGGCGACCGCGCAGGCGAGCGCGAGATCGCCGACGACCAGGTCGCCGACCCGGTGCACGGCGGCCACGCGCACCTCGGGGAAGCGCTCGGCGATCCGGCGGGCGGAGTCGGCCAGTGCGGCAGGCGCGTCCGGGTGCGCCTCGTAGGCCAGCCGGAGCACTCCGCGGCCCTCGTCGTGATCGCGCACGACGCCCGCGAAGGTCACGACCGCGCCGTGGGCGGGGGAGTCGACCGCCTGCTCGCACTCGTCGACCGTGATCGCCTCGCGGGCGATGCGGGCGAGGGCGACGCCGTCATCGGACATGGTCGCCGCCTCCCAGCTGGTCGAGGAGGTGGCCGATCACCGGGTCGAGGACGTCGATGCCGTCCCGGACGCCGCCCGGCGAGCCGGGCAGGTTCACCACGACGCTGCGACCGGCGACCCCCGCGGTCCCGCGGCTCAGCACCGCGGTCGGCACCTTGGCCGCTCCGCGGGCGCGGATCGCCTCGGCGAGGCCCGGCAGGGTCCGCTCGAGCAGCGGTGCGGTCTGCTCCGGAGTCACGTCGCTCGGCGCCACGCCGGTGCCTCCCGTCGTCACGATCACGTCGGCACCGGAGGTGAGCGCGTCGCCGATCGCCTCGCCCACCGCGTCCCCGTCGGCCACCACGACCACCTCGCCGCTCCAGCCGCGGCTCTCGAACCAGGCCAGCAGCGCCGGGCCCGTGCGGTCCTCGTACACACCGGACGCGGCGCGGGTGGAGGCCACGACCGCGACGGCGCGGCGTGTCACTCCCTGCTCCACGATCCGCTCCTCCCGCCGTCCTTCGCCAGCACCTGGATGCCGGTGATGACGGCGCCGCGGTCGACGGCCTTGATCATGTCGTAGACGGTCAGCGCCGCGACGCTGACGGCGGTGAGCGCCTCCATCTCGATACCGGTGCGCCCGCTCGTGCGCACCCGCGCCTCGATCCGCACCCGGTCCTCGAGCGTCTCGAGATCGATGTCGACC
Source organism: Rathayibacter caricis DSM 15933 (assembly GCF_003044275.1). Lineage (NCBI taxonomy): Bacteria > Bacillati > Actinomycetota > Actinomycetes > Micrococcales > Microbacteriaceae > Rathayibacter > Rathayibacter caricis. The sequence continues at coordinate 2,828,220 of NZ_PZPL01000001.1, forward strand.
CCGTCGAGCGCGAGCGGGTGGCAGAGCGGGATCAGGGTCGAGGTGGCCTTGGCCCCCATGATCCCGGCGATGCGGGCGACCCCGAGCGCCTCGCCCTTGGGCAGCTCGCCCTGCTCCAGCAGTCGCACCACCTCGGGGGTCGTGACGACGACGCCCTCGGCGACGGCGGTGCGCGAGGTGACGTCCTTCGCTCCGACGTCGACCATGTGCACGGCCCCGTCGCCTCGGACGTGGGTCAGGTTCTCAGTCATCGATCCTCCAGATCTCGACCGTGTCGCCGGTCGCGGCGTGCTCGGTCCCGACCGGGACGTGGATGAGGACGTTCGAGCGCGCGTAGGACGCGAGCAGGTGGGAGCTCGGCCCGCCGACGGGGTGCACGAGGCCCTCGTCGTCGAGGGCTCCCCGCCGGAACTGGTGCAGGTGGGCGGGCGAGTCGAGCGCGGTGCCGAGCCGGGCCCGGAGCCGCGGCCGCTCGGCCGGCGAGCGGCCCGCCAGCGAGCGGAGGACCGGGCGCAGGAACACCTCGAACGAGACGAGGGCGCTCACCGGGTTGCCCGGGAGCGAGACGATCGGCAGGTGCGCGTCCGGCGACACCGCGACCAGGCCCAGGCCCTGCGGGCCGCCCGGCTGCATGGCGACGTGCCCGAACTCGGACCCCGCGGGACCGAGAGCGTCGCGCACCACCTCGTAGGCGCCGGCACTCACTCCGCCGACCGTGATCGCCACGTCGGCGTCGCCCGCCCGCGAGCGGAGGATCGCCAGCAGGTCCTCGGCGCGGTCGCTGTCGCAGGGCGCCACGACGGGCAGCGCGCCCGCCTCGCGGACCGCCTCGGCGAGCAGCGCGCCGTTCGCGTCGTAGATCTGGGCGGCCTCGAGCTCGGTCCCCGCGGGGCGGATCTCGTTGCCGGTCGGCACGATCAGCACCCGGATCCGGGGCAGCACCTCGACCTCGACGAGACCGAGCGAGGCGAGCAGACCGTAGTGCGCGGCGCGGAGCACGGTGCCGGCCGCCAGCGCGACGGAGCCCGCCGCGGAGTCGCTGCCCCGCGCGCGCACGAAGGTCGTCGGAGTGACGGGGGCCGCGAACGCGACGCGGGCGCCGGTCGCCGACGCGTCGGGGAAGCGCGGCGGGTCGACCCGCTCGATCGGCACGACGGCGTCGGCACCGACCGGGAGGGGCGAGCCGGTCATGATCGGCACGGCGGTGCCGGGGGAGTGCCGCGGCGCGCTCTCGCCGGCGGGGACCGGCGCGGCGACCGGCAGCACGACCGGAGCGTCGGCGGACGCCTCGTCCAGGTCCGCCGCCCGCACGGCGTAGCCGTCCATCTGCGAGTTGTCGAAGCGGGGGAGGTCCAGCGGCGAGTGCACGGTGCGGGCGAGGACGCGCCGATCGTAGGCACCCGGATCCGCCGCCACACTCCTCGGATCGAGCGACAGGGCCTCGCGGGCACCGCGCGTAGCGAGCGGGGCCAGCAGAGCGCGCACCCGGGCAGCGTGGATGTCGATCGAGGTCATCGGGTCCTCTCGGCGGGTCCCCCACGAGGGGTGGTCGGGTTCCCTATCTTGCCGGGTCGCACACGGTTCCGCCGCGTAGTCTGGCCGGATGAGCACCGTACTCGGAATGCCCGGCATCCGACCTCGCCAGCGGGGGGCGGAGCTCCCGGCCGACCGGCCCGAGACCCCGCTGCTCGTGGACACCCACGGACGTGCGGCCGACGACCTGCGCATCTCGTTGACCGACAAGTGCAACCTGCGCTGCACCTACTGCATGCCGGCCGAGGGACTCCCGTTCCTCCCTCCCGCCGCCCTGCTGACCCGCGACGAGATCGTGCGGCTGGCGCGCATCGCGGTGGAGCAGTTCGGCGTGCGGCAGATCCGCTTCACCGGAGGCGAGCCGCTGCTGCGCAAGGACCTGGTCGAGATCATCCGCGGCGTCGCGGCCCTCGAGCCCCGGCCCGAGATCTCGCTGACCACCAACGCCATCGGCCTCTCCGGCCGGGCGACGGCGCTCGCCGAGGCGGGCCTGGACCGCGTGAACGTCTCGCTCGACTCCATCTGCGCCGAGACCTTCGCGAAGGTGACCCGCCGCCCGTTCCTCGACCGCGTGCTCGCCGGCATCGACGCCCTGGCCCCCGCGGGCCTCGCGCAGACCAAGATCAACGCGGTGCTCCTCCCGGGGATCAACGACCACGAGGCGCCCGAGCTGCTCGCCTGGGCGCTCGCCGGAGGCCACCAGCTGCGCTTCATCGAGCAGATGGCCCTCGACGCCGACCACGGGTGGGACCGCGAGACGATGATCACGGCGGCGCGGATCCGCGAGCTGCTCTCGGAGCGGTTCGTGCTGAGCCCGCACGCGGCCCCCCGCGACGGCGCGCCCGCCGAGCTGTTCGACGTGCGCGATCGCGAGGGCGGTCCGCTCCTGGGTCAGGTCGGCATCATCGCGTCCGTGACGGAGGCGTTCTGCGCCGACTGCCGCCGCACCCGCCTGACCGCCGAGGGCGGCGTGCGCAGCTGCCTCTTCTCGAACGAGGAGACCGACCTGCTCGGCCCGATGCGCGCCGGCGTCGACGACCACCACGTGGCCCAGCTCTGGCGCGGCGCGATGTGGGCGAAGCCCGCCGGGCACGAGATGAACCGCATCGGGTTCGTGCAGCCCGAGCGCACGATGAGCGCGATCGGCGGATGAGCGTGCGGGTCCGCTACTTCGCCGCGGCGAAGGCCGCGCTCGGGCGAGCCTCGGACGAGTTCGACGAGCTGCCCGACGTCGCAGCACTCGAGGCGCGTCTCGTCGAGGACTCGCCGGAGTCCGCCGCGGTGCTCGGCCGGTGCAGCTACCTGGTCGACGGAGTGTCGACGACCGACCGCGCGACTCCGCTGGCCGCGGGTTCCTCGGTCGACGTGCTGCCGCCCTTCGCGGGCGGCTGAGCCTCAGACCCGCAGCGCCGCGGCCCCGCCGACCAGCGAGTCGGCGCTGATGCCGACGGCCGCCGCCCGGTCGGCCGCGATCCGCGAGCGCACTCCCGACGCGCAGTGCAGCACGAGCGGGCCGGCGGGCAGCAGCGCCGGATCGAAGCCCGACATCGGCATCCGCACGGCACCGGGCACCGACACGGAACGGTCCTCCGAGTCCTCGCGCAGGTCGACGACCGTGAGCGGCTCGTGCGCCGCCAGCCGGGCGCGGAGCTCGTCGGCGGTGACCGCCCCGGCGACTCCGCGGGGTCGCGGCGGCTCCGGCGCCCGCCGCTCGAGCGGAAGCTCCGTCCACGACCCGTCGAGCGCGTCGTGCACCACGATCCGTCCGAACAGCGGAGTGCCGACACCCGTCACCAGCTTCACGACCTCGCTCGCCATGGCGGAGCCGATCGTCGCGCAGAGCGAGCCGAGCACGCCCACCGTCGCGCAGCTGTCGGCGGCGTCCTCGGCCTCCGGATGCAGAGCGCGCAGCGTCACTCCGCCGCCGGGAGCGTGGGACCAGAACGTGGAGAGCTGGCCGTCGAAGCCGAGCGCCGAGCCCCAGACGTGCGGCACTCCCGCGCGCGTCGTCGCGTCGGAGGCGAGGTAGCGGGAGCCGAACGTGTCGAAGCCATCGACGACGACGTCCCAGCCTGCGACGAGCGCTTCGGCGTTGGCCGCGGTGAACGCGACCGGGTAGGCGCGGGCGTCGATCCCGGGCGAGAGCCGCCGCGCGGTCGCGACCGCCGACTCCGCCTTCGAGAGGCCGACCGAGGAGTCGTCGTGGGCGGTCTGCCGCGACAGGTTGGACGGTTCGACCACATCGGCGTCGACGACGCCGAGCCGCCCGACTCCTGCCGCGGCGAGCGCCGTGATCACCGGCGAGCCGATGCCGCCTGCGCCGAGCACGAGCACCGCCGCGTTCCGCAGGCGCCGCTGCCCGAGCTCCCCGATCGGGGAGAGCCGGATCTGCCGGGCGAAGCGCTCCTGTTCTGCGGCGGTGAGCGGGGGCCCGGGTTCGACCGGGAGCGTCACGGGGGAGAGCGGAGGAGTCACCTCCCCAGTGTGCACGCCGCGCGGCGGCGAACGCCCGCCTCCGCGGATCGGCGCTGGTCGTCCAGTACCGTGGGGAGAGTTTTCCGACAGGAGCGAGGCCGGCGGGTGCATCTGAAGAGCCTGACCCTCAAGGGGTTCAAGTCCTTCGCTCAGCCGACCACGTTCGCCTTCGAGCCGGGCGTCACGTGCGTCGTCGGTCCGAACGGCTCGGGCAAGAGCAACGTCGTCGACGCGCTCGCCTGGGTGATGGGGGAGCAGGGCGCGAAGACGCTCCGCGGCGGCAAGATGGAGGACGTCATCTTCGCCGGGACGTCCACCCGCGGTCCGCTCGGCCGGGCCGAGGTCGCGCTCACCATCGACAACACCGACGGCGCCCTGCCGATCGAGTACACCGAGGTGACGATCACCCGGACGCTCTTCCGCAACGGCGGCAGCGAGTACGCGATCAACGGGCGCTCGTGCCGCTTGCTCGACGTGCAGGAGCTGCTGAGCGACTCCGGTCTGGGCCGGGAGATGCACGTCATCGTCGGCCAGGGGCAGCTCGACGCCGTGCTGCACGCGACCCCGGAGGAGCGGCGCGGCTTCATCGAGGAGGCCGCCGGGATCCTCAAGCACCGCCGCCGCAAGGAGAAGACGCTCCGCAAGCTCGAGGCGATGCAGACGAACCTCACGCGTCTGTCGGACCTCGCGGGCGAGATCCGGCGGCAGCTGAAGCCGCTCGGCCGCCAGGCCGAGGTCGCCCGGCAGGCGCAGACCATCGCGGCGGTCGTGCGCGACGCCCGCGCGCGCCTGCTCGCCGACGACGTCGTGACCCTCCGCACCGCCCTCGACGGCTTCGCGCGCTCCGAGAGCGAGCGGCACGGCGAGCGCATCGTGCTGCAGGAGAAGCTCGAGCAGGCGACCCTGCGGATGGCGCGCATCGAGTCCGAGCGGGTGGGCGACGCCGTCGACGACGCGCGCCGTACGACGTTCGAGCTGGAGTCGGTGCAGGAGCGGCTGCGCAACCTGCAGGCGCTCGCTGGCCAGCGCCTGGCACTGCTCGACGCGGAGTCGGAGCAGCCGCAGGTGCAGCCCCGCGTCACCCCTCGGGACATCGCCGAGGCGCGGGAGGAGCTCGAGCGCCTGAGGCAGGGCGTGCTCGACGCCGAGGCGGCGTGGGCCGCCTCGCAGAAGGGCACCGTCCGCGCGCGGCAGGTGCTCGACGCGCTCGACGACGAGATCGCCGCGCAGTCCGCCCTCGTCTCGCGGCACGACCTCGAGATCTCGCAGCTCACCGGGAAGGCCGATTCGGCAGCGTCGCGACTCGCGGCCGTCCGGGGCGAGGTGCTCCGCGCGCAGAACACCCTCGACTCCGCCGTGCAGCGCCGGGATGCCGCGGAGCGTCAGCTCGACGCACTGGAGGACGAGATCGGCGAGGCGGGCGGCGGCACCGACGGGTCGCTCGACGAGAGCTACGAGCTGGCGCAGTCCGCGGTCTTCGAGGCCGAGGGCGAGATCGAGCGCCTGCGGGAGGAGCTGCACGCCCACGAGCGCGAGCGCGACGGTCTCGCGGCGCGCACCAGCGCCCTCTCGCTGGCCCTCGACGTCTCGGACGGCTCCTCCGAGCTGCTCGCCGCGCGCCTCGACGGCATCGAGGGCCGGGTCGCCGAGCGGATCCAGGTTCGTCCGGGCTACGAGGCCGCGGTCGCCGCCGCACTCGGCACCCTCGCCGACGCCGTCCTCGCCGGCACTTCCGAGCAGGCCGAGGCCGCGCTCGACGAGGCCGTCCGCCGCGACCTCGGGCGGGTCGAGCTGCTGGTGGGCAGCGCCTCGCGTGCGGAGCTCGAGCTGACCCTGCCCGACCCGGCGCTGCGCGCCCGCGACCTCGTCACCGGTCCGCCCGCCGTCCTCGCCCTGCTCGAGCAGGTCGTCGTCGTCGACGACCTCGCCACCGCGCGCGCGGTCTGGCCCGCCCTGGCCGGGCGCACGCATCCGGTCACGGTCGTCACGCGCGACGGAGCCGCGCTCTCGGACTTCGTCGTGAGCGGCGGCTCCGGCGGGCAGCGCAGCCGGATCGAGCTCGTCTCGGAGCGCGACGCGGCCGACTCCGCCCTGGAGGAGATCGTGGGACGCATCGACCGCCTCCGCTTCGACCTCGCCGAGCAGAGCGGCGCACTGAAGGGCGCCAAGGAGCAGTCGCGGCTCGCCCTCGCCGCCCTGCGCGAGCACGACTCCGCCCGGGCCGCGCACACCGAGCGCCTCGGCCGGGTCCGCGCGCAGCACGAGGCCGCAGTGGCCGAATTCGGCCGCGGGCAGAAGGCGCTCGCGATCGCCGCAGAGCGCGTCGGCGACGCCGAGCGCGCGGCGACCACGGCGAAGAGCGAGCTCGACACCGCGCGCTCGCGTCCGCGGCCGATCCTCGACGTGAGCGGCAGGGACGCGCTGCAGCAGGCGGTCGACGCCGCCCGCGAGCACGAGATCGAGGCGCGTCTCGCAGTCGAGACCGCCAAGGAGCGCGTGCGCGCCGAGCAGTCCCGCGGCGAGTTGCTCGAGCGTCAGCTCGCCGCCGACCGCGCCGCGGCCGACGAGGCCGCCCGCCGCGCCGTCATCCGCCGACGGCAGCACGACGCGGCGGCCGACGTGACCTCCGCGATCCCCGCGGTCCTCGCCTCCGTCGACCGCTCGGTGCAGCAGGCGCGCGCCGAGCTCGTGCAGGCCGAGGCCGCCCGCTCGCAGCAGGACGAGGAGCTGCAGGGGCTGCGCCGACAGGAGTCGGCCCTGCGCGAGCGGCTGCAGTCGGTCACCGAGACCGTGCACGGGCTCGAGCTGCAGATCTACGAGAAGCGCCTGCAGCTCTCCGGGTTGCTCGAGCGCGCCGGATCCGAGCTGGGACTCGTCGAGGACGTGCTGGTCGCCGAGTACGGTCCGCTGGTCGGCGTACCGGACGAGATGAGCGAGCAGGAGGACGCGCCGACGCGTCCCTTCGTGCGGGAGGAGCAGCGCCGCCGGCTCGAGAAGGCCGAGAAGCAGCTCGCGCAGCTCGGCCGCGTCAATCCGCTGGCCCTCGAGGAGTTCGCGGCGCTGGAGCAGCGGCACGCGTTCCTGACCGAGCAGCTCACCGACCTCACCGACACCCGCCGCGATCTGCTCCTCATCATCGAGGAGCTCGACGAGACCATGCAGACGGTCTTCGCCTCGGCCTTCGCCGACACGCAGGCGGCCTTCGCCGACGTGTTCCCGGTGCTGTTCCCCGGCGGCACGGGCAGCATCCGCCTGACGGACCCCGACAGCCTGCTCACGACCGGGATCGAGGTCGCCGTGCGCCCCGCGGGCAAGAAGATCGAGCGGCTGTCGCTGCTCTCGGGCGGCGAGCGCTCGCTCGCGGCGGTGGCGTTCATGGTCGCGATCTTCAAGTCGCGGCCGAGCCCGTTCTACATCATGGACGAGGTCGAGGCGGCCCTGGACGACGCGAACCTCGGCCGGCTGCTGTCGATCTTCCAGGACCTGCGGACCTCCAGCCAGCTCATCGTCATCACGCACCAGAAGCGCACCATGGAGATCGCCGACGCCCTCTACGGCGTCTCCATGCGCCAGGACGGGGTCTCGGCCGTCGTCGGCCAGCGCGTCGCGGCCCCCGCCGACTGACCGTCGCCCCGCGCACGACGACGCGCCAGCGGAGTCGGGGCCGCCGGGCGTCGCTACCGTCGCGGGATGATCCCCCTGGAGCACGTCGTCCTCACCAGGTTCAGCGTCGTCTTCACGGCGGGGCAGCCGACTCCGGAGGATGCGTGGCTGCGCTACCGGCTGGGCTTCTTCCGCGACGCGACGGTCGCCTCCCTCCGCTCCCAGACCTCGACGGGCTCCTCCTGGCTCGTGTTCCTCGACGATCGGGCGCCCGACTGGCTGCGGTCAGAGATGGCGGAACTGTCCTCCGACGGGCTGTTCGACGCCGTGTACGTCCGAGGACCGTTCTCGGCCGAGGTGGTGCGCGCCGAGATCGTGCAGCGGGTGGACCCCGCTGCGGCACTCCTGACGACTCGTCTCGACAGCGACGACGCCCTCGGCCGGCGCTTCGTGGAGACCGTGCGTCGGGAGGCGAGTGCGGCGCTCGTGCAGGGGGTCGGGGAGGACGGGCTCTCTCTCAACTGCACCCGCGGTCTGCAGATCGACCGCTCCGGCGCGGTCTTCCGCTACGACTACGCCTCGAACCCTTTCATCAGCCTCCTCGAACCCCCGCGGGGAGCACTCGGACCTCGGACGGTGCTCCAGGACGGACGGCACAGCTCCTCCCGCCTCCACGCCCCGGTGCGCAGCATCCGGGCCGAGCCGCTCTGGCTCCAGGTCGTGCACGGCTCGAACCTGATGAACGACATCCGCGGAGTGCGGATCGGCCCCGCCGCCGTCGACAGGTCCTTCGGGATAGACCTCGAGTACCGCCGGTCGACCGGAGCCGCGCTGCTCGCGGGGGAGTCGCTGCTCTCCCGGCTCGCGCTCCTCCGGCTCTGGTGGCGATCGCCCGGGCTGGCGAGACAGTTCGCCGAGGGACGTCTGGAGTGGCTGCGCGGTACCCGGACGGCTCCTCGACGGCCTCCCCGCTCCCGTTCCCGCCGGTACCCTGGATCACATGGCTGAACGCACCTCCTGGTCGCTCGGTCGCGCACTGCGCGGCCTGTTCGAGAAGCGCACGATCGACGACCAGACGTGGGACGACCTCGAGACGGCGCTCATCACCGCCGACTTCGGCCCCGACATCACCGAGGAGATCGTCGAGGACCTCCGTGCGAAGGTCGAGCGCTACAGCACGACCGATCCGCGCGACCTCCAGCGCATGCTCCGCGAGTCGATGGAGGAACGGCTGTCGAAGTACGACACGACCCTCAAGCTCAGCGAGCGCCCGGCCGTGATCCTCGTCGTGGGCGTCAACGGCGTCGGCAAGACCACGACCATCGGCAAGTTCGCCAAGTTCCTCCGCAACTACGACCGCAGCGTCGTGGTCGGAGCCGCCGACACGTTCCGCGCGGCCGCCGTCGATCAGCTCGCCACCTGGGCCCAGCGCGCCGATGCGCAGATCGTGCGCCCGCAGCAGGAGCGCCAGGATCCCGCGTCCGTCGCGTTCCAGACCGTGCAGTTCGCGAAGGACAACGGCATCGAGATGGTCATCATCGACACCGCGGGCCGCCTGCACACGAAGGGCGGGCTGATGGACGAGCTCGGCAAGATCAAGCGCGTCATCGAGAAGCAGGCGCCGATCTCCGAGATCCTGCTCGTGCTCGACGCGACGACCGGTCAGAACGGTCTCAGCCAGGCCGAGGCGTTCATCGAGCACGCCGGAGTGACGGGGCTCGTCATCACGAAGCTCGACGGTTCCGCGAAGGGCGGCTTCGTCCTCGCTGTGCAGGAGCGCACCGGCATCCCGATCAAGCTCGTCGGCCAGGGCGAGGGCATCGGCGACCTCACCGGCTTCACCCCGCACGTCTTCGCCCAGCAGCTCGTCGGCTGACCGCCGGACGCGCTCGGCTCCCCGCGCTCCGCGAGACGCCACTCCGGTACGCGACACGCTGAGCGAGGAGGACCGGACCGGCGTCTCGCGCCGGCGCGACCGATCACACCGCCTGCGAGAACCCCAGCGCCGCGTCGGCGAGGTGCCGCAGGTGCTCCGGGACCGGCCGCCCCTTCGACTCCATCGACTGCGCCCAGAGCCGGCCCGCGCGGTAGGAGGACCGCACGAGCGGACCCGAGAGCACGCCGAGGAAGCCGATGTCCTCCGCCTCCTCCTTGATCGCCACGAACTCCTCCGGATGCACCCAGCGATCGACCGGCAGGTGCCGCGGCGTCGGCCGCAGGTACTGCGTGATCGTGAGCAGGTCGGTGCCCGCGTCGTGCAGGTCCTGCAGCGCCTGCGAGATCTCCTCGCGCTCCTCGCCCATGCCCAGGATGAGGTTCGACTTGGTGATCAGACCCGCGTCGCGCCCCTGCGTGAGCACGTCGAGCGAGCGCTCGTAGCGGAACGCGGGCCGGATCCGCTTGAAGATCCGCGGGACGGTCTCGACGTTGTGCGCGAACACCTCCGGGCGCGCCTCGAACACGCGGCCGAGGTGCTCCGGGCGCCCGGTGAAGTCGGGCACGAGGATCTCGACACCCGTGCCGGGGGACTGCGCGTGGATCTGGCGGATGGTCTCGGCGTAGAGCCAGGAGCCCTCGTCCGCGAGGTCGTCGCGCGCGACTCCGGTGACCGTGGCGTAGCGGAGGTTCATCCTCGCCACCGATTCGCCCACGCGCCGCGGCTCGTCGGCGTCGTAGTCGGCGGGCTTGCCGGTGTCGATCTGGCAGAAGTCGCAGCGGCGCGTGCACTGAGCGCCGCCGATGAGGAACGTGGCCTCTCGGTCCTCCCAGCACTCGAAGATGTTGGGGCAGCCCGCCTCCTGGCAGACCGTGTGCAGCTCCTCGCTCTTCACGAGCGATTGCAGCTGCCGGTACTCCGGGCCCATGGTGGCCTTGGTCTTGATCCAGTCGGGCTTGCGCTCGATCGGAGTCTCGGCGTTGCGGATCTCGAGTCGGAGCAGCTTGCGTCCGCCCACCTCGGCGCTCATGCGGCCACCACCGCGGCCTGCTGAGCCGTGAACTCGAGCGAGCACTCGCGGAACCGCCGGTCGACCAGGGCGCGCACCGCCTCCATCGACACGGCGCTGCCCGTCTCTCGCTCGATCGTCGTCACTCCGGCGTCCGCGATGCCGCAGGCGACGATGCGGGAGTAGGGCTCGAGGCTGTTCGAGACGTTGAGCGCGAAGCCGTGCATCGTCACGCCGCCGGCGACGCGGATGCCGATGGCCGCGATCTTGTCGGCGCCGAGCGGTCGGCGGATCCACACGCCCGAGCGCCCGTCGATCCGCTCGCCCGTGACCCCGAGGTCGGCGAGCACGGCGATCAGCATGCCCTCGAGGGAGCGGACGTAGGCGACCACGTCGACCGGCTCGCGCAGCCGCACGATCGGGTACCCGACGAGCTGACCGGGCCCGTGCCAGGTGATCCTGCCGCCGCGGTCGACGTCGACGACGGGGAAGCCGTCGACCGGGCGCTCGTGCGCCTCGGTCCGCTTGCCCGCGGTGTAGACGGAGGCGTGCTCGCAGAGCACCAGCACGCCGTCGCGCCCGGCGACCACCTCATCGTGGAGGCGGCGCTGCAGCTGCCAGCCGTCGCGGTAGTCCAGAGGAGCTGCGGAGTCGCCCGCCAGAAGTGTCTCGATCACGTCGCCACCCTAGACGCTTTCCTGCACCGAGCCCAGTTAATCGAGCCGAGCCCCCGCAGAACCGAGCACTCCGCGGCTCCGGTAGAATTCCGGGCATCATGGCTACTTTCGGCACCCTCTCCGATCGACTCGTCGAGACCTTCAAGAACCTCCGCACGAAGGGCAAGCTCTCGGCCTCGGACGTCGACGGCACCGTCCGCGAGATCCGGCGCGCGCTGCTCGACGCCGATGTTGCGCTGGACGTGGTCAAGGCCTTCACCGGGAAGGTCCGCGAGCGCGCCCTCGGCGACGAGGTCAACAAGGCGCTGAACCCGGCGCAGCAGGTCGTGCAGATCGTCAACGAGGAGCTCGTCGCGATCCTCGGCGGTCAGTCGCGCCGCCTCGAGTTCGCGAAGCGCCCGCCGACCGTCATCATGCTCGCGGGCCTCCAGGGTGCGGGCAAGACGACGCTCGCCGGCAAGCTCGGCAAGTACCTCGGCAAGGACGGGCACACGCCCCTCCTCGTCGCCGCCGACCTCCAGCGCCCCAACGCGGTGCAACAGCTGCAGGTCGTGGGCGAGCAGGCCGGAGTCGCGGTCTACGCTCCCGAGCCCGGCAACGGGGTCGGCAATCCGGTCAAGGTGGCGCAGAACGCGATCAAGTTCGCCGTCGACAAGCAGTACGACACCGTCATCATCGACACCGCCGGTCGCCTCGGTGTCGACGCCGACATGATGAAGCAGGCGTCCGACATCCGCCGCGTCACGAACCCCGACGAGGTCCTCTTCGTCATCGACGCCATGATCGGACAGGACGCGGTCGCCACCGCGAAGGCCTTCCAGGAGGGCGTCGATTTCACCGGAGTCGTGCTGTCGAAGCTCGACGGCGATGCGCGAGGCGGCGCAGCGCTGTCCGTCGCCTCGCTGACCGGTCGGCCGATCCTCTTCGCCTCCACGGGCGAGGGCCTCGACGACTTCGAGCAGTTCCACCCCGACCGCATGGCGAGCCGGATCCTCGACCTCGGCGACGTGCTGACCCTCATCGAGCAGGCGCAGTCCGCGTTCGACGAGGACGAGGCGCGCAAGGTCGCCGAGAAGATCATGAGCGACTCGTTCACGCTCGACGACTTCCTCGGCCAGATGCAGCAGCTGCGCAACATGGGCTCGATCAAGAAGATGATCGGCATGCTCCCGGGCGCCAAGGGCATGCGCGACCAGCTCGACCAGTTCGACGAGCGCGAGATCGTGCGCACCGAGGCCATCATCCAGTCGATGACCAAGGCCGAGCGCGTGAACCCGAAGCTGCTCAACGGCTCCCGCCGGCTGCGCATTGCGCGGGGCTCGGGCATGACCGTGACCGACGTGAACCAGCTCGTGCAGCGCTTCGAGCAGGCCGCGAAGATGATGAAGACCGTGGCCAAGGGCGGCATGCCGAACGTGCCCGGCATGGGTCCCGTCCCCGGAGCCGGCTACCAGGGCCGTCCGAAGCCGCAGAAGAAGAAGACGTCGAAGTCGGGCAACCCGGCGAAGCGCGCGGCCGAGAACGCGGCCATCACCTCGGGCCCGCGTCCCGGCGACGCCGGCGGATCGGGCTTCGGCCTCGGCGGCGGCACGGGCCCGCAGGCCCAGCCCACCCCCGAGGAGCTGGAGCAGCTGCAGAAGTTCCTCGGCCGATGACGGCGGGGCGACGGATCGCCGCAGCGGCCCTCGCGGCCGTCGCCGTCCTCGGGCTCGCGGGCTGCGCTGAGACGTCCGGAGCGGATGCGATGTCGGCGCCCGCTTCCGAGGAGCTCGTCGGCCGGTGGGTGACCGGAGTCGCCTACGAGTCCCCGGACGTGCCGTTCCTCCTGATCGCCGACGACGGCACCTGGACCGGCTCGGACGGCTGCAACGGCGTGCAGGGCGAGTGGTCGATCGACGGCGAGGGCGGGCTCAGCGTCGACGCCGGGCCGAGCACGATGATCGCGTGCGACGGAGTGGCCCTGCCGACGATCTTCTCGGAGGCGTCGATGGCCGCGATCGACGGCGGACGCCTCCGCCTCTTCGACGACGCCGGCGCCACCACCGTCAAGCTCGCCCGCTCGACCTCCGACGACGCCCCGACCACCGCCCCCGACCCCGCCGGCGAGTAGCCGCCGCCCCTCCCTGCTCGAGCAGGCCACCCGTCGGGCACCCCTTGCTGATCGAGCAACCCGCGCAGCGGGCGTCCCCCACTCGCTGATCGAGTAGCCCGCGCAGCGGGCGTATCGAGATCCACGTCACCCGGAGCCGGTGGGTCTCGATACGCGCCTGCGGCGCTACTCGACCAGCAAGAAGGGGCGCCTGCGCTACTCGACCAGCAGAAGGGGCGCCTGAGGCGCTCCTCTCCCAGCGACGGAAGACGCGTCCCCGTCACTCCCGAGGTCTAGCGTGGAGAGCATGACAACCACCACCGCGCGCCCGGTCCGCATCGGCGTCCAGATCGCCCCTCAGCACGTGTCCTACGAGGTCATCCGCGACACCCTCGCCGAGATCGAGGACCTCGGCGTCGACATCGCCTTCAACTGGGATCACTTCTACCCGCTCTCGGGCGAGCCCGACGGCCTCCACTTCGAGGGCTGGAGCATGCTCGCCGCCTGGGCCGAGCAGACCAGCCGCATCGAGTTCGGCCCGCTCGTGACCTGCAACAGCTACCGCAACCCCGACCTGCTGGCCGACATGGCCCGCACCGTCGACCACATCAGCGCGAAGGGCGCGGAGGGCCGCTTGATCTTCGGCATCGGCTCCGGCTGGTTCGAGCGCGACTACCAGGAGTACGGCTACGAGTTCGGCACCGCCGGCTCGCGACTGGACGAGCTGTCCGAGGCCATGCCGCGCATCCGCAGCCGCTGGGAGAAGCTGAACCCCGCTCCCACCCGCGACATCCCCGTGATGATCGGCGGCGGGGGAGAGAGGAAGACCCTGCGGATCGTCGCCGAGCACGCCGACATCTGGCACAGCTTCTCGGACGTCCCGACCCTCGAGCGCAAGCTCGGCGTCCTCGGCGACTGGTGCACGCGGGTCGACCGCGACCTGTCGGCCATCGAGATCTCGACCGGAGCGAGCGTGCGTGCCGGCGTCGGAGACGACTCCTTCGAGGTGCTCGATCAGCAGTTCGACCTCGGCGCGCGCCTGTTCACGCTCGGCATCACCGGCCCCGACATCGACCTCGCGCCGGTGCGCGAGCTCCTGTCCTGGCGCGACGGCAAGAACAGCACTACCCGCTGATCGGAGAGGGGCGGGAGCTCGACTCCCGCCCTACTCCGTGACCGTCGGCGCCGAATCGGTCGGGACGCTCTGCCCGAGCCCGGCCTTCTCGGCCGCCAGCGCGAAGGCCTCCGCGAGGGCGAGCTGGCCCGCCTCCGTCGGGTGGATGCCGTCCTCGGCGAGCAGCCCGTCGGCGCGGAGCGGATCGGGGTACTCGAGCGCTCCGCCGCCGGCCGCGGTCACCGCGTCCACCAGCGCCTGGTCGTAGGCGGCGAGGTCGGCGGGCCGCGGGTCGGGTCCCCAGACGGAGTCGACCGCGATCAGTCGCGCGGACGAGACGGCAGCGGCGATCGCCTGGACCGCCGGAGGGATCGCGGCGACGACCTCGTCGACGGACGAGCCGAGGTCGTTGCTGCTCGCCAGGACGACGACGGCGTCCGGCTCGGTCGCGGCGATCTCCTCGGCGCGCTCCCCGATCGGGGACCCGCAGGTCCCCGGCCTGACGAAGCCGCCGCCGTCGCAGCCGAGGTTGGTCACCGTCCAGCCGAACGCGTCGCCGACGAGCACGGGCCAGGCGGCTTCCGCGTCGAGCCCGTAGCCGCGCACGATGCTGTCCCCGACGAAGGTGACCCGCGCGCCGGCCGGGATCGCTCCTCCGACCACGAGCGGGTTCGGGGCCTCGGCGTCGCGGGTCGGGGCCGGAGTCGCGGTCGCGGCACCGGTCGCCGCGGGCTCCGCTGCGGACGAGCACCCGGCCAGCCCCAGCACGAGGGCCGCGACCAGCACGAGCCGCCGCGTCGCGGTCATGCCCGCGGGTCCCGCAGTCCGTCGCGCAGCTCGCCGGCGAGTGCCCGCACGACGGACTTCAGGTCGCCGTCGTTCGCCGCGGCGACCTTCAGCTGCCGCTGGTAGCTGGCGCCGGCGACGAGGATCAGCTCGACGTCGGCGAGCTCGGCGGTGCAGTCCAGGCGCTCGGCGACGGGCGCGAGCGTCACGAGCAGATCGCGGATGTCGTCGGTCACGAGGCGCTCGGCCCCCGCGCTGTCCAGGATGATCTCGGCGTCGAGTCCGTACCGCGCCGCGCGCCACTTGTTCTCGCGCACGTACCAGGGCTGCATGGTCGGCAGGTCCTCGCCCTGGTCCAGGCGCGTCGACAGGTGCTCGACGAGGCACTGGATGAGCGCGGCGACCGCGCCGATCTCCTCCGCAGACGAGAGGCCGTCGCACGCGCGCATCTCGAGCGTGCCCCACTGCGGCGAGGGGCGGATGTCCCAGCGGACCTCGGTGTGGTCGTCGATGACGCCGGTGCGCATCATGTCGTCGACGTACTCCTCGTAGTTCGCCCACGCGCCGAACTGGGGAGGAAGGCCCGCCGTGGGCAGCTGCTGGAACATCAGGGCGCGGTTCGAGGCGTACCCGGTGTCCACTCCGCCCCAGAACGGGCTCGACGCCGACAGAGCCTGGAGGTGCGGGTAGTAGTCGAGCAGGGATTTCAGGATCGCGAGCACCTTGTCGCGGTCCTCGATGCCGACGTGCACGTGGATGCCCCAGATCATCATGTTCCGGCCCCACCACTGGGTCCGGTCGATGAGCCGGTGGTAGCGCTCCTTGTCGGTGATGCTCTGGTCGTACCACTGGGCGAAGGGGTGGGTGCCGGAGCAGACGAGGTCCAGGCCCATGGGGTCCGTGATCTCGCGCACCTGGCGCAGCTGGTCCTGCAGATCGGCGACGGCGTCGCGGACGGTCGTGTGCACACCGGAGACGAGCTCGACGGTGTTGCGCAGCAGCTCGCCGGTGATCCGCGGATGCGGCTCGCCGTCCTCCCCGCGGAGGGCCTCGAGCACGACGTCGGCGACGTTGGCCAGATCGCCCGTCTGCCGGTCGACGATCGCGACCTCCCACTCGATCCCGAGCGTGGAGCGGTCGGACTGGGCGAAGCTGATCTCCATGGCGTCGTCTCCGTCGATCCGGCGTCCACCGGGTCGGGACGCACGGCTTTCATCGTCCCACGACTCGCGGAGGCGGACGTGTGGGCTGTCCGCGCGGGGTCACAGGTGGTCGTCCGGTCGCGATCCGCGGCTGCGCGGCCCCGGGAGATGCATGTCGCGCCCGCGCGCCGGGCGTTTTTCTGGCAGAATGATCCGTCGGGTCCGAGGCGGTCGACCCTCTACTCACCGCCGAAGAAACCCCCTCGAGCTTCCGGCCGGGTGTGCACCCCACGCTCACGGCTCAGTTCATCCATCATCGACCTCATCGGTCAACGACCACACAGGAGAATTGTGGCTGTCAAGATTCGTCTGAAGCGCCTCGGCAAGATCCGAGCGCCCTACTACCGCATCGTCGTCGCCGACTCGCGCACCAAGCGCGACGGCCGCGTCATCGAGGAGATCGGCAAGTACCACCCCACCGAGGAGCCCTCGTTCATCCAGGTCGACTCCGAGCGTGCGCAGTACTGGCTCGGCGTCGGCGCGCAGCCGACCGAGCAGGTCGCCGCGATCCTCAAGCTGACCGGAGACTGGGGCCGCTACAAGGGCGACGCCGACGCCGTCAGCACCGTCAAGGTGAAGGAGCCCAAGGCGCCCTTCGTCATCGACGCCAAGAAGAAGCCCGTCCTCAAGCCCAAGACCGAGGCTCCGGCCAAGGCCGCCCCGGCCGAGGACACCGCCGACGAGACCTCCACCGAGGCGTAGTCCATGCTCGCTCCTGCCGTCGAACACCTCGTCAAGGGGATCGTCGAGAACCCCGATGAGGTCCGTGTCGTGGCGACGAGCTCCCCACGCGGAGAGGTCCTCGAGGTGCGCGTGCACCCCGAGGACCTCGGCCGCGTGATCGGACGTTCCGGCCGCACCGCCAAGGCCGTCCGCACCCTGGTCGCCGCTCTCGCCGACGGCCGTCGCGTCCGCGTCGACGTCGTCGACACCGACAAGTAGAGGTGGCGACCCCCGGAACGGGCACGACGCAGCTCCGCGTCGCCCGACTCACCAAGGCCCACGGCCTCAAGGGCGCCATCAAGCTCGAGCTCTACACCGACGAGCCCGACAAGCGCTTCACCCCCGGATCCACGTTCACGTTGCAGGTGCCTCGCACCTCCGAGTGGCACGGGAAGAAGCTCGAGCTCGTCGAGCTGCGCTGGTACAACAGCCACCCCGTCGCGTTCTTCAAGGGCGTCGACGACCGCAGCGCCGCCGAGACGCTCCTGAAGGCGATCCTCTGGATCGACGAGGAGGTCCGCACGACGCCGGGTGACGACGACTCCTGGTACGACTACCAGCTCGTCGGCATGAAGGTCGTCCGCGATGGAGCCGAAGTCGGCACCGTCCGCCGCGTCGATCACTTCCCCGCGCAGGATCTGCTGATCGTGGCGACTCCCTCCGGCGAGGTCATGGTGCCGTTCGTCACCGCGATCGTGCCGTCGATCGATCCCGTCGCCGGCGTCGTCACCGTCACTCCTCCGACCGGTCTCTTCGAGGAGATCGTCGAGGTGGAGCCCGCGCAGGTCGATCTGACGGGCGTCGACCTGTCGGATCCCGAGCTCGCGACGATCGCCGGGGCCGACTCCGAGGACGGCGATGCCGATCAGGACGCGATCGCGGCCGACGCCCCCTCCTCCGAGGGCGACCCGACCGATGAGACCCCCGCGGAGGACCCCCGGTCGTGAGGATCGACATCGTCACGATCTTCCCGGAGTTCTTCGGGGTGCTCGACATCAGCCTGCTCGGGCGTGCGCGCCAGAGCGGGCTGATCGAGCTCGGCGTGCACGATCTGCGCTCCTTCACCCACGACCGGCACCGCACTGTCGACGACACTCCCTACGGCGGAGGCGCCGGCATGGTCATGCGCCCGGAGCCGTGGGGCGAGGCGCTCGACACGATCCTCGAGTCCGCCGGCGACGCGGATCCGCTCGTCGTCTTCCCCTCGCCCGCCGGTGAGGTCTTCACGCAGGCCACCGCTCGGCAGCTCGCCGACGAGAAGGCGCTCGTCTTCGGCTGCGGCCGCTACGAGGGCATCGACCAGCGCGTCGTCGACCACACCGCGACGCGCGCCCGCGTCCGAATGATCAGCCTCGGCGACTACGTGCTGAACGGTGGCGAGGTCGCCGTCATGTCCATGATCGAGGCCGTCGGCCGACTCGTCCCCGGCGTCGTCGGCAACCCGGCGAGCCTGGTCGAGGAGAGCCACTCCGACGGCCTGCTCGAGTACCCCAGCTACACCAAGCCCGCGTCCTGGCGCGGCCTCGACGTCCCCCCGGTGCTGCTCAGCGGCAACCACGGAGCGATCGCCGCGTGGCGCCACGAGCAGAGCGTCGAGCGCACCCGCCGCGTCCGCCCGGAGTTGCTCCCCTAGGGTCTGCCCTCGGCGCGCCGCTCGGCGAGGCGCCGCTCCCGCATCGCGAGGAACAGCGGGAACGTGAAGGCGAGCGCGACCAGCGGAGCGAGCAGCACGTAGACCCAGATCCGCTTCATCCTGAGACGCCGTCCTTCGGCGACGATCAGGGCCACCGCCGCGATCGCGACGATCAGCAGATCCGTCGTCAGCGACGACACCGCCGGCCCGCCGTCGAACCAGGCGCCGAGGAAGTCGACGCTCTCGAGCACGGCGCGGATGTTGTGCGTCCAGGTGCCGACGAGCCCGAGGACCGCGAGGACGAGGTAGACCAGCGCCAGCGGCGTCCAGTTCTTCAGCAGTCGGTTCATCGCGGGACCTCCGTGGTGCGCGGTCGGGTGAGCACGGCGACGGCGCCGCCGAGCAGGAGGAGGGCGAGGCCGAGACCGACGGCCGCGGTGAGCGCACCCGGAGCGACGATCGACTGGCCGCGCAGCGCCTGCCAGCAGGTGATCGCGACGACACCGGCCCACCCGACGGAGGCGAGCACGAGCAGTCGGGCGCGCACGACCGAGTAGGCGAGCAGCGGGACGCGTCGTCCGAGCAGACGCAGGCCGATCGCCAGCAGCGGCAGCCCCTGCAGGGCGTGCATCCCGACGAAGTGCGGGATGCGGAGGTCGCCGCCCGTGGTGCTCCAGCCGAGCAGCGGCAGGCCCGTGCCGCCGTCCGGCACGCCGACGGCGTGCGCTCCGACGACCCCCTTGTAGTCCGAGATCTGGTCCGCGGTCGGACCGGTCATCAGGAAGGCCAGCGCCATGCCCACCAGGCCGATCACGAGTCCCGACCGCACGGCGACCGTCAGGGCCGCATCGCCCAGGGGGACCCGGGCCAGGAGGAGCGCCAGGACCAGGGTGGCGAGCCAGACGACCACGATCGACACGGCCATGGTCGTCCACATCACCGAGTGCAGGGGCGTGCTGACGTCGAAGTGGCTCGCGGCACCGACGGCCGCGGCGCCGCCGATGACGACCATCTCGATCACCAGGCCCGCTGCCGCGACGGTGCCGAGGATGCGTCCGAGTCGACGGCGGCGGGGGAGGAGTCCGATCAGCCACGCGAGGGTCAGCGCGTAGACGGCGATCGAGAGGCAGAACTTGAGCGGCTTCGCCCAGACGGGCTGCCCGCCGAGCTCGCGCGGATCGACGAGGAGCGCGACGACGCAGAACGCGGCCCCGACGGCCATCGCGATCGCGAGGGCGAGGAGGGGACGGTGCGGACGGGCGGGGGCCTCGGAGATCGGCGCCTCCTGCACGGCGGTCATCGCGACGCGCCCTCGGCCGGGCCGAACCGGCGCTGCGTCTCGCGGGCCTGGGCCACTCGGCGCAGCGACTGCAGGACCACGTCGCCGAGAGCCGTCCCGACCGCCGCGATCGACGCCTGCTCGCTCACGCTCTCCCTCGCCTCGAGCTCGTCGAGGTCGGCGCGGGCGACGAGCTCGGCGGCCTCCTCGTAGCGCTCGAGCCAGTCGGGGGTCATCGCTCCGCCGGACGCCTCCAGGGCGTCCAGCGCGCGGGCCGCCGTCGCGACGGCGGGGTGCTCGCACAGCAGCGGGCCGACGAGCGAGCGGATGCGCTCCAGCGAGCCCTCCGTCGCCGGGGCCTCCGAGTCGGCGTTCGCCGAGACGACGTCCTGCGCCACCTCGAACGCGTGCGCAGGGGGTGCCCCGCTGTCGAGGACCGCTGTGATGCGCTTCGCGCCGGCGATGCCGACTCCTCCGCTCTCGATGAGACCGCGGAGCAGGCGGAGCCGCGCGACGTGGGCGTCGCCGTACTCCGCCCGCTGGGGCACCGAGGACTCGCCCGTGGCGAGGATCCCCTCCCGGATGTAGTACTTGATCGTGGCGACGCTGACGCCCGTGAGGCGAGCGAGCTCGGAGATGCGCATACGGAGAGTATGGCTATCCGATAGTGTCGCTGTCCAGTGCAGTCGCCGACGCGGTCCTCTCCGCGTCAGTCCCGGGCGGTGAGGACCAGCGCCCCGGTCTCGGTGATCGCGATCGTGTGCTCCATGTGCGCCCCGCGCGAGCCGTCGCGGCTGCGGAGGGTCCAGCCGTCCTTGTCGGTGAAGATCTCGTCGGTCGTCTGCAGGAACCACGGCTCGATCGCGACGACCAGGCCCGGCCGCAGCGGGTAGCCGCGCCCGGCGCGCCCGTCGTTCGGGACGTGCGGGTCCCCGTGCATCGTGCGCCCGACGCCGTGGCCGCCGAAGTCGGTGTTGATGCTCAGCCCCTCGGCGCGGGCGACCGCGGCGATCGCGGCCGAGATGTCGCCGATCTTCCCGCCCGGCTTCGCGGCGGCGATGCCGGCCTCGAGCGCGCGGGTGGTGGTGTCGATGAGAGCGAGGTCCTCGTCGCGCGGCGTGCCGACCACGACGCTGACGGCGGAGTCGGACACCCAGCCGTTCACGGACGCCGCGAAGTCGAGCGTCAGCAGGTCGCCGTCCCGCAGGCGGTAGTCGAACGGCAGCCCGTGCAGCACGGCGTCGTTGACGGAGGTGCAGAGCACCTTGCCGAAGGGGCTCGCACCGAAGGAGGGGTGGTAGTCGATGTAGCAGGACTCGGCGCCGGCCTTGCGGATCATGTCGTGGGCGAGGCGGTCGAGCTCGAGCAGGTTGACGCCCACTCCGGCCGCGGCGACGGTGGCCTGCAGGACCTCGGCCACGAAGCGGCCGGCGGGTCGCATCTCCTCGATCTCGGCGGGCGTGCGCAGCTCGATCATCCTGATCCTCTCGGGGGTCGCTGAGGCGTTGCTCAGCGGTGGTGGGTACGGTCGGTGCATGCGCACGCGACGGGCTTTCGGTTCCTGGCAGTATCCGGCCGCGATCGTCCTGCCCCTGTGGATCCTCCTGGGGTACGGACTCTTCGGGGGATCGAGCGGGTGGACCGTCCTCGGCCTCGTCATCGCCCTCCCCATTCTGGCGCTCAGCCTCGCCGTCGTGGCGAGCATCGTGGCGTTTCGGGTGACTGTGCGGCCGACGCGCACCCCGGCTTGGGGCGACGTCGCCGCTCTGGGCGCCTGGCACGCGTCGCTGATCGCGCTCGGGTTCTTCCCTCCGGGAGCGTGGGCGCTCGGGCTGCTCTCGGTGCTGCTCGGAGTCGTGGCGCTCGGCCACTCCGTCTGGCGCTTCCTCCACGATGCACGGGCGACGCTGGTGGCCTTCGCCGAGGCGTCGACCGTGCAGGCCCAGGGGGGCCGGCCGGTGACGGGCGAGGGCTTCGACCCGGAGCGCCCGCAGGACGGTCAGACGATCGTCCTCTGAGCGGACCGCCTCCCCGCTTTGACGCGGATCGGCGCGCCGTGACAGAATAAGCGCTTGTGCCTCGCGCAGGCTCTGCCACAGGGGAGCCGCTACGACGCGGGGCGCGCACCGACTTCCCACCCACGAAACGGTGCTCGACCTGTGGCGGGCACGGAGAGCGATAGAACATGCACATCCTCGATAACGTCGATGCGGCGTCACTCCGGACCGACATCCCCGACTTCCGTGCGGGCGACACCGTCAAGGTCCACGTCAACATCGTCGAGGGAACCCGCTCGCGCGTCCAGGTCTTCCAGGGCGTCGTCATCGGCCGCTCCAACGAGGGCGTCCGCGAGACCTTCACCGTCCGCAAGGTCAGCTTCCAGGTCGGCGTCGAGCGCACCTTCCCGGTGCACTCCCCGGTGATCGACCACATCGAGGTCGTCACCCGCGGAGACGTGCGCCGCGCGAAGCTCTACTACCTGCGGAACCTCCGCGGCAAGAAGGCCAAGATCAAGGAGAAGCGCTGACCCCCAGCGGGTCTCCGCACACTCTTCCCGAACCCCGGTCCACTTATGATGGACCGGGGTTCGACCCTTTCCGGGGGCCGGTCCTGCCGGTGACCCCGGCCCGGTGATGCTCGGTCCCGGACGAACCACAGCTAGGGGCGACGGCACGCGATGACAGACAGCACGGCCCCGGTCCGGCTCGAGGGCGACGGCGAGCACGCCCGCCACACCGCGGAGCCGGAGCGGCCCCGCAGGCGCCGCGGCCTGCTCCTCTTCCTCCGCGACGTGCTGATCATCTTCGTCGTCGCCGTGCTGGTCTCGTTCCTGGTGAAGACGTTCCTGATCCGCTCGTTCTACATCCCGTCGTCCTCGATGGAGCAGACGCTGGTCGAGAACGACCGCATCCTCGTGAACGAGCTGGTCCCCGACCTGGTTCCGATCTCGCGCGGTGACGTCGTCGTCTTCCGCGATCCGGGCGGATGGCTCTCGCCGAGCACCGAGCCGGAGGTGCCGCCGTTCCAGGCCGCCGTCGACTCCGCCCTAGCGATCGTCGGCCTCACCGCTCCCGACAGCAACGACCATCTGATCAAGCGCGTCATCGGCCTGCCCGGCGACCGGATCACCTGCTGCACCCCGCTCGGCCAGGTGGAGGTCAACGGCAACCCGATCGACGAGCCCTACGTGAAGCTCCCCGATGGAGTCCAGGCCGTCTCGGCGACCCCGTTCGACGTGACCGTGCCCGAGGGCTCGCTCTGGGTCATGGGCGACAACCGCTACAACTCGGCCGACTCCCGCTACAACACCGACAAGCCAGGCAACGGCTTCGTCCCGATCGACAACGTCGTCGGCCGGGCGGTCCTGGTGACCTGGCCGGTGGAGCAGTGGGCGTGGCTGGACGACTACCCGTCCGTGTTCCGCGGGGTCGAGAAGGACACGTCGGAGTCGTCCGAGTCGTCCGAGTCCTCCTCCGAGGCCGGGCAGGGCTAGGTGGCCGTCGCCGAACCGACCCTGTCGATGGAGCGGCGCCTCTTCCGCCAGGGCTACGAGAGCATCATCGGCTGCGACGAGGTGGGCCGCGGAGCGATCGCCGGCCCCGTCTCGGTCGGCGTCGTCTCGATTCCCCGACGCTGCGGCCGCTTCCCGGAGGGGCTGCGCGACTCCAAACTGCTCGCTCCGGCCCGTCGCGAGGCCCTGCTGCCCGGCGTGGTGAAGTGGGTCTCGGGCTGGGCGATCGGCGAGTCCTCCGCCGACGAGATCGACGACTCCGGGATCATCGCCGGCCTCGGCCGAGCCGCATCGCGCGGCATCGAGCGTCTCGTCGACCAGGGCGTCGACCTCGCGACGTCGGTGGTGCTGCTCGACGGCAAGCACGACTGGCTCACGCCGGCGCTGGGGGAGTGGGCCGCCGAGCTGACCATCGTCACCCGCATCAAGGCCGACCGCGACTGCGCGTCCGTCTCGGCCGCCTCCGTGCTGGCGAAGGTCGGCCGCGACGGCCAGATGGTGCGCCACCACGACGAGTTCGCGGACTACGCCTGGGACAGCAACAAGGGCTACGGCAGCGCCGCGCACTGGGCGGGCCTCGACCGCGTCGGTCCGTCCCCGCTGCACCGCGTCACGTGGCTGTCGAAGCCGCGCGAGGCAGTCGCCGACGAGGTGCCCGCGGCGTCCGGCGCTCCCGCACCCGCGTAGGATTGACGGACGATGGATGAAGACGAATTCGAGGACTACGACCGCGAGGTCGAGCTGGCACTGTACCGGGAGTACCGCGACGTCGTCTCGCAGTTCTCGTACGTCGTCGAGACCGAGCGCCGCTTCTACCTCGCGAACGAGGTCGATCTCGTGCGCCGCGACACCGAGCACGACTTCTACTTCGAGCTGACCATGCGCGACGTGTGGGTCTGGGACGTCTACCGCTCCGACCGCTTCGTGAAGTCGGTCCGCGTCCTGACTTTCAAGGACGTCAACGTCGAGGAGCTCTCCCGCAAGGAGTTCGAGCTCCCCAAGGAACTCGCCCTCGACGAGTAGCGCTCCGCGCCCCTTCTGCTGCGGTGCGCTGCCTTCTGCGCGCGGCGCGCCCTCCCCTCTTGCTGGTCGAGTAGCCGCCCCCGGCGGCGTATCGAGACCCACCTCCCCTCGAGCTGATCCCTCCACAGCCCCTCTTCCCGCGCTTTCTCCTGAGATCCACCTTCCGCAGTCCCGCGCTCACCTCTTCTCCGCGACTCTGCGTGCGGGAGGTCTTCATGGACAAGGACGAGTTGGGTCGGCGGGGCGAGGAGATCGCTGCGGCGCATCTGAGGGCGAAGGGCTTCGAGCTCCTGGACCGCAACTGGCGGGTGCGGGAGGGCGAGCTCGACATCGTCGCGCGTGAGGGTGCGGCGTTGGTGGTGGTGGAGGTGAAGACGCGCTCCTCCGCGCGGTTCGGGATGCCGATCGAGGCGATCACCCGGGCGAAGGCGCAGCGGCTGCGGCGGTTGGCGTACGCGTGGGCTCGGGAGCACGACCAACGGGCGCGGCATCTGCGGATCGACGCGGTGGGCATCATCGCGCCGGACGGGGTCCCGGTGCAGGTGCGGCACTTCCGGGCGGTGGCGTGATGGGCATGGGTCGCACCTCCGCGGTGGGCCTGGTCGGGTTCACGGGAGCGGTGGTCGGAGTCGAGGCGCACTCCTCCGACGGCACTCCCGCGATCGGGATCGTCGGGCTGCCGGACGCGGCGCTGTCGCAGGCGAAGGAGCGGGTGCGCTCGGCGGCGACCAACTCGGGCAGTGTGATCTCGGAGTACAAGATCACGGTGAACCTCTCACCGGCCGCGATGCCCAAGCACGGGTCCGCGTTCGATCTCGCGATCGGTTTGGCTGCGCTGGCGGCGCTGGGCGAGGTGAACGGTGAGTCCGTCGCATCCGTCGTGCATGTCGGCGAGCTCGGTCTGGACGGTCGGCTCCGTTCTGTTCCGGGTGTGCTGCCGGCGGTGCTCGCCGCGGCGAGGGCGGGTCGTCGCCGCGTCATGGTGCCGCTCGAGGACCGCGCCGAGGCGGAGCTCGTCGACGGCGTCGAGATCATCGCCGTCTCGTCGCTGGCCGCAGCGGCCGTGTGGCACGGAGCGGAGTGGGAGGTCCCGGTCCTCCCCGAGCCCGCCGCACACGGGCAGGCCCCGGTCGAACCGGTGTCGCGCCTGGACTTCGCCGACGTGATCGGCAATGAGGAGGCGGCGGAGGCGATGATCGCGGCGGCTGCGGGCGGTCACCACGTGTTCCTCCTGGGTCCGCCCGGCGCGGGCAAGACGATGCTCGCGACCCGACTCCCGGGAATCCTCCCCGACCTCGACGACGACGCCGCCCTCGAAGCCACGTGCATGCGCTCCCTCGTCGGCGCGTCCACCGGAGGCAGCCTCGTGCGCCGCCCGCCGTTCGAGAGCCCGCACCACTCCGCCTCGGCCGCCGCGATCGTCGGAGGCGGCAGCGGACGCATCCGCCCGGGCGCCGTCGCCCGCGCCACAAGAGGGGTGCTCTTCTTGGATGAAGCTCCCGAGTTCAGCGCGGTCGCGCTCGACGCGCTGAGGCAGCCGCTGGAGTCGGGTGTCATCCGCATCCATCGCGCGAACGCGGTCGCCGAGTTCCCGGCGCGCGTGCAGCTGGTCCTCGCCGCGAACCCCTGCCCCTGCGGTCGCCACGGCATCCCGGGAGAGACGTGCACGTGCGCTCCCGCGCTGCGGCGCCGCTACCTCGCCCGCTTGAGCGGACCGCTGCTCGATCGGGTCGACATCCGTCTCACCGTGCGCCGCATCGGAGCCGCTCATCTCGCCGCGCGGAGGGATGAGCAGGGCGTCACGACGGCAGACGCGCGCTCGCGGGTGACCGCGGCTCGCGACCGAGCCCGCGAGAGACTCCGGCGCACACCCTGGACGACGAACGCCGAGGTCTCCGGAAGCTGGCTCCGCTCCGGTGATCAGCGGCCGACCTCCTCGGAGTCGCGGACCCTCGACAAGGCGCTCGAGCGCGGCCTCGTCACGATGCGCGGCTACGACCGGGTGCTCCGCCTGGCCTGGACTCTCGCGGACCTCGACGGCGCCGAGAGGCCGACCGCCGGCCATCTCGGACGCGCCCTCGTCCTCCGAGGAGGTGCGGCATGACCGCGAACCTGTTCGATCGCTCCGAGCTCCGCGCCGCCCGTTCCCTCCTGGCCGAGGGAGACGCCTCCGATACCGCTGATGTGCTCGCTCGTGCGGCATGGAGCGGTCTGACCGAGCCGGGCGACGCTGTCGCGGCGACGCTCATCGAGGCCGTCGGCGCCACGGCTGCGCTCGCGCACGTCGTCTCGTCCGCTACCGCGTCGGACGTTCTCGCCGACTCCGACTGCACACCCGGCGAGCTGTCCGCCCTCGCGGCAGGGCTCGAGCGATGGCGTCCCAGACTGGACCGCGCGCTGGTCCTGCGTCGGATCGACATCGCGCAGAAGCTCAAGGCCCACCTGCTCCTGCCCGGCTCGCCCGGGTGGCCGGAAGCACTCGACGACCTGGGTCCGCACGCCCCGCTCATCCTCTGGTCCCGCGGTGACCCCTCCGCGTTCGCACCCGCCCACCGGCTCGCCCTGGTCGGCGCTCGAGCGGCCACCGGGTACGGCGAGCACGTCACCGCCGAACTCGCCGCAGGAGTCGCCGACCGCGGCGTCCTCGTCGTCTCTGGAGGTGCCTTCGGCATCGATGCGGTCGGCCACCGTGCGGTCCTCGGCTCCGGCGGTCGCACGGTCGCCTTTCTCGCAGGGGGACCGGACCGGCTCTACCCAACGGCGCACTCCGAGCTGCTGCACCGGATCATCGCGACTCCCGGCTGCGCGGTGGTGACGGAGGTGCCGCCGGGGACGACGCCCACGAGATGGAGGTTTCTGCAGAGGAACAGATTGATAGCGGCTTCGTCGGGAGCGACGGTCATCGTCGAGGCCGGCGCTCGTTCGGGGTCCCTCAACACCGCCGGCCACGCGGCGGCGCTCGGCCGCCCGCTCGGAGCCGTCCCCGGCCCCGTCACGAGCGCGTCCTCCGCCGGTTGCCATCGCCTCCTCCGCGAGTTCGCGGCGACCTGTGTCACCTCGGCGCCGGAGGTCCTCGAGCTTCTCGGCGTGGGGGAGAGCGTCCCGACGGACCTCGTTCCCGGACCGGCCTCCCGCCTCGTCGCCGCGCTGCGGGAGCGCGGACAGCAGGACACCGACGCGCTCGCGCAGCATCTCGGGCTCCGCGTGTCCGAGACCCTCGCGATCCTCGGCGCGCTCCTGGCGGAGGCCCACGTGCAGCGAACTGACGACGGGAGGTGGTCGGTGACCCCCCGCTGATCACGCGGCGCGGCCGACTGCGGCCCTTCGCGCCGGCCCCGCGGCTCGCCGGACACCCGCTGTCGGTCGTCCGCCCTACGCTGAAACCAGGTCAGCGAGGGGAGCCGCATGGACGACGAGGCGACGACGACGGAGCATCCGCAGCTCGGGCACTTCCGGGCGGCCGATCGGGTGATCGCGCACCTCAGCGACACGCACTTCCTCGCCGAGGGCGCTCCGCTCTACGGAGTCGTCGACACGGTCGCGCGCCTCGACCAGGCCCTCGCACGGCTCGAGGAGCGCGGCGGTCGACTCGATGCCATCGTCGTCACGGGTGACGTGGCCGACCGGGGCGAGGAGGACGCCTACCGGCGGGTGAAGGCGGCGCTCGATCCGCTCGCCGCGCGCTTCGGCGGCCCGATCGTGTGGGTGATGGGTAACCACGACGAGCGGCGGGCGTTCCGACGCGTGCTCCTCGACCAGCAGCACGACGACGGCGGGACGCCGATCGACCAGGTCGTCGACCTCGACGGGCTGCGAATCATCGCGCTCGACAGCGCGGTGCCCGGCTTCCATCACGGCGCGCTCACCGACGAGCAGCTCGAGCGCCTCCAGCGCGAGCTCGCGACTCCGGCCCCGCTCGGCACGATCCTCGCCCTTCATCACCCGCCGCTCCCCACTCCGCTCGGTGCGATGACCGTGCTCGAGCTCCGCGGCATCGAGCGGCTCGAAGAGGTGGTCCGCGGGAGCGACGTCCGCGCGATCCTCGGCGGCCACCTGCACTACCCGTCGGCCGCGACCTTCGCCGGTGTCCCCGTCTTCGTCGCCGGCGCGACCAGCTACACGATGGACCTCGGCGCGCCCGAACGGGAGTTGCGGGGGATCGACGGCGCCCAGAGCTTCTCGCTGGTCCACGTGCACCCCGAGACGATCGCGACCTCCCTCGTGCCCAGCGCGACGGCTCCGATCGCCACCCGCTTCGGCACCGACCTGATCGAACGGCTCGAGGAGCTCGACGAGCAGGGCCGCATCAACCTGTGGTCGCGCATGCCCACCGTGGAGGCGTGAGGCGGCGTGCGTGACGCGAGCCTCGCCGGCGCCGTCGACGACTTCCTCCGCTACGTGCTCGACGAGCGCTCGCTCTCACCCGCGACGGCCAAGGGCTACCGAAGCGACCTCGCCACTCTCCTGGCTCACGCGGCGACGAAGCGCGTCGCGACCCTCGCCGACGTCGACCTCGAGTTGCTCCGCGACTGGCTGTGGCAGCAGACGCAGACGGGGGTCTCGCGGGCCACGCTCGCCCGTCGCACCGCGGCGGTCCGCTCCTTCTCCTCCTGGGCGCAGCGCACCGAGCGCACGCCCACCGACGTTGCCGCACGGCTCCGCACCCCGAAGGCGGGCCGCTCCCTCCCGCACGTCCTCACCCAGGCGCAGACGGAGCAGGTGATCGACACCGTGACGGCGCGCGGAGCGACCGACGACCCCGTCGCACTCCGCGACCTCGCGATCATCGAGCTGCTCTACGCCTCCGGCATCCGCGTCTCGGAGCTCGTCGCGATCGACATCGGCGATCTCGATCTCTCACGGCTCACCGTCCTCGTCACCGGCAAGGGCTCGAAGCAGCGCGTCGTCCCCTTCGGCGTCCCGGCGAAGGAGGCGCTCGTCGCCTACCTCGACACGGCCCGCCCGCACCTCGCGAAGCCCGAGTCGCAGAACGCGCTCCTGCTCGGCCGGCGGGGCGCGCGCCTCACGCCCCGCACGGTCTACGGAGTCGTCACGCGCCTCCTCGAGGACGGCTCCGGCCCCTCCGGTCCGCACACGCTCCGCCACTCCGCCGCCACCCACCTGCTCGACGGGGGAGCCGACCTCCGCTCGGTCCAGGAGATGCTCGGCCACGCGAGCCTGGGGACGACCCAGATCTACACGCACGTCTCGACCGAGCGCATCCGCGACGCCTACCGGCTCGCTCACCCGCGCGCCTGACGCGACGTCGAGAGGCAGCAGCACAGCCCGGGGGATTCCCCCGAAGAAGCGCATCGGAGAGACGTACTCGCCGTCCTCCCGGACGCCCAGGTGCACGCACCGCGCGTCGCAGTGGCCTCCGCCGCCGACCGTCCCGATCACGTCCCCCGGAGCCACGAACGCACCCGCGGACACGGTCGCCTCGACCGGCTCGACGCTCGACACCAGCCCGTCGGCGTGCTCGATGCTCACCACCCCGCGGTCCACCACCCGCCCGGCGAACGACACCGTCCCGCCGGTCGCGGCCACGACAGGCGCTCCGGCGGTCGCCTCGAGGTCGATGCCCCGGTGGCCCGCCGCGTACCGGTGCTCGGGCGCCTGCCAGGGCTCGACCACGACGAATCCGGGCACCGGTGAGACCCACAGCGATCCCGGCGGCACCGCCTCAGACGAACCCAGGAGGCCGGAGAGGAGCGCCAGGAACACGCCCGGGCGCAGGAGCATCGACGTCGTCATCCGCTCACCCTGCTGCTCGAGCGCCGAGTCCAGCGGCCGCCCGCGCTGACCGGGGGAGAAGCCCCGCGAGCTCCGTCCGGTGGAGGACGGTCTCGGATCGCTCGCGAATGCAACCCGTCGAGCCCGATCCGCACTCGGGAGTAACGTCGCTTCGCGTGAATCCGGCACGGGGCGCCATCAGCGCCGCCGGCCGGCAGCCAGAGCGGAGACGATCATGACCACGGGACGATCCGAGACACCGGCCCCTTCAGCAGCCAAGCTCCGGAGGAAGGTGATCGGGCTGGCCATCGCGGCCGCGGTCGGCGGCTTCCTCTTCGGCTTCGACTCCTCCGTCGTGAACGGAGCGGTCGAGGCGGTGCAGGGCGAGTTCGACCTCTCGGCCGCGCTGATCGGCTTCGCCGTCGCATCGGCGCTGCTGGGCTGCGCGCTCGGCGCCTACCTCGCGGGCCGCCTCGCCGACCGCTGGGGCCGCATCAAGGTGATGCTGCTCGGCGCCGGCCTCTTCTTCGTCTCCTCCATCGGCGCCGGCGCGGCGTTCGCCGTCTGGGACCTCGTCCTCTGGCGCGTCGTCGGAGGCCTCGGCATCGGCATCGCCTCGGTGATCGCCCCCACCTACATCTCCGAGATCGCCCCGAAGGCGATCCGCGGTGCCCTCGCCTCGCTGCAGCAGCTCGCGATCACGCTCGGCATCTTCGCCGCGCTGCTCTCGGACACCCTCATCGCGAACGGCGCGGACGGCGCCGCCGAGCCGTTCTGGTTCGGAGTCGCCGCCTGGCGCTGGATGTTCATCGCCTGCGCCGTCCCCGCCGTGATCTACGGCCTGCTCGCGCTGACGCTGCCGGAGTCGCCCCGCTTCCTCGCCACCCGGGGCAAGACGGAGGAGGCGCGCCGCGTCCTCGCGACCGTCACGCCCCGCGAGGAGGTCGACGACGCCCTCGCCGACATCCAGAAGCGCATCGACGAGGACGCCGAGAACGCCAAGCGCTCGAGCCTGCGCGGCCCCGCGCTCGGACTGCTGCCCGTCGTCTGGGTCGGAATCCTGCTCTCCGTGTTCCAGCAGTTCGTCGGCATCAACGTGATCTTCTACTACTCCACATCGCTGTGGAGCGCGGTCGGCTTCGACGAGTCGAACTCGTTCGCCATCTCGGTCTTCACCTCCGTCGTCAACGTCGTCGTCACCTTCGTGGCGATCTTCCTGGTCGACAAGGTCGGCCGGAAGCCGCTGCTGCTGGTCGGCTCGGCCGGCATGGCGATCTCGCTCGCGCTGATGGCGATCGCGTTCAGCCAGTCGACGATCAACGGCGAGGACGTCTCGCTGCCCGGCGCCTGGGGCCCGATCGCCCTCGTCTCGGCCAACGCCTTCGTCGTCTTCTTCGGCGCGACCTGGGGCCCGCTGGTCTGGGTCCTGCTCGGCGAGATCTTCCCGAACCGGATCCGAGCCGCGGCGCTCGGTCTCGCCGCCTCGGCGCAGTGGATCGCCAACTTCGTCATCACGGTGACGTTCCCGATCCTGTCGCAGGACGTCTCGCTGACGCTCGCCTACGGCCTCTACGCCGCGTTCGCCGCGATCTCGTTCGTCTTCGTCTTCATGTTCGTGCCCGAGACCAAGGGCCGGTCGCTGGAGGAGATGGACACCCTGCACATCCGCACCGTGATGAAGTCGGCGCGCAACTAGCAGCGCCCCTCGACACCCGGAGGCCGCCCTCCCGCACCAGCGGGGGAGGCGGCCTCCGCGGTGCTAGGATGCTCGGAGCACCTCGCTCGTCGGGGTGACTACGCGCGCCCATTCGGCCTCCGCTCCTACCGGTCCTCCTCCGCTCACGCGGGCGAGGCGGGAGCACGCCGGGCGCCAGGGCGACGTGCCGACCGGCCGTCGCAGACAACCGAACGGGAGTTCGGCGTCGTCGTGCGCCCGGACCCCGAGACAAGGAGAACGACTCATGGCAGTCGTCACCATGCGCCAGCTGCTCGACAGCGGCGTCCACTTCGGGCACCAGACCCGTCGCTGGAACCCGAAGATGAAGCGCTTCATCCTGACCGAGCGCTCGGGCAGCTACATCATCGACCTCCAGCAGTCGCTGGCCTACATCGACAAGACCTACGACTTCGTCAAGGAGACGGTCGCCCACGGCGGCACCATCCTCTTCGTCGGCACGAAGAAGCAGGCCCAGAACGCGATCGCCGAGCAGGCGACCCGCGTCGGCCAGCCCTACGTGAACCAGCGCTGGCTCGGTGGGCTCCTCACCAACTTCCAGACGGTCTCCAAGCGCCTCGCGCGCATGAAGGAGCTCGAGGAGCTCGACTTCGACGACACCACCAAGAGCGGCTTCACCAAGAAGGAGCTCCTCATCAAGAAGCGGGAGCTCGACAAGCTGCACAAGTCGCTCGGCGGCATCCGCAACCTGTCGAAGACCCCCTCCGCGCTGTGGGTCGTCGACACCAAGAAGGAGCACCTCGCGATCGACGAGGCCAAGAAGCTGGGCATCCCGGTCATCGGCATCCTCGACACGAATTGCGACCCGGACGAGGTCCAGTACCCGATCCCGGGCAACGACGACGCGATCCGCTCGGTGAGCCTGCTCACCCGCATCGTCGCCGACGCCGCGGCCGAGGGCCTCATCCAGCGTCACCAGAAGCCCGAGGCCGAGGGCAACGTCTCCGCCGTCGAGCCGCTGGCCGAGTGGGAGAAGGAGCTTCTCCAGGGCCAGGAGCCGCAGGCCGGCGCCGAGACCGAGAAGGTCGCCGACGCCGAGGCCGCCACGGCTGACGAGGCCGTCGCCGAGGCCGAGGCCCCCGCCGCCGACGAGGCTCCCGTCGAGGCCCCCGCCGCCGACGAGGCGACCACCGAGGCTCCGGCCGACGAGACCGCCACCGCCTGACACCCCTCCTGAGCCGGAGCCGGGCGCACTGCTGACCGCAGGCGCCCGGCTCCGCTCGGACAGGCACCGATCGCCACCGCGATCACCACTTCAGACAGACTGGAGTCCCGCAGTCGACCGGGAACCACCGGGTCGACCGGACGCCAGAACCACAGAGGAGTTCGCAGAACTATGGCCACTTTCAGCCTCGCTGACGTCAAGACGCTGCGCGAGCAGCTCGGCACCGGCATGGTCGACACCAAGAACGCGCTCGTCGAGGCCGACGGCGACCTGGACAAGGCGGTCGAGATCCTCCGCCTCAAGGGTGCCAAGGGCAACGCGAAGCGCGCGGACCGCTCCACCAGCGAGGGCCTCGTCGCCGCCGCTGAGAACGGCGGCGTCGCCACCCTGATCGAGCTCGCGTGCGAGACCGACTTCGTCGCCAAGGGCACGAAGTTCATCGCCCTGGCCGACTCGGTGCTCGCCGCCGTCGTCGCCGCCGGCTCCACCACCGTCGAGGAGGCCCTCGCGGCCCCCGCCGGCGAGAAGACCGTCGCCGACCTCATCAACGACGAGGCCGCGATCCTCGGCGAGAAGGTCGAGCTCCGCCGCATCGCCACCGTGCAGGGCGAGAACTTCGCCATCTACCTGCACAAGACCAATAAGGACCTGCCCCCGCAGGTCGGCGTGGTCGTGGGCTACTCCGGAGACGACGCCGAGACCGCTCGCTCGATCGCGCAGCACATCTCGTTCGCCAACCCGTCCTACCTCTCGCGCGAGGACGTCCCGCAATCGGAGGTCGACAACGAGCGCCGCATCGTCGAGGAGATCTCCCGCGGCGAGGGCAAGCCCGAGGCCGCCCTGCCGAAGATCATCGAGGGACGCGTCAACGCGTACTTCAAGCAGGTCGCGCTGCTCGACCAGGACTACGCCAAGGACAACAAGCTGTCCGTGAGCAAGGTCGTGGCCGACGCGGGTCTGACCGTCTCGGGCTTCGCCCGGTTCAAGGTCGGCGCGTAACACGCAGCAGGGGAGTCCGGGTCGTTCAGTCGACCCGGACTCCCTTCGCTCTGCCCGGGGGAGGCCCCCGGGCGTGGTCGCGGGGCGTGCTCCGCGCGGGATAGGTTTGTACGGGTCCACGGGAGGAAGACGTCCATGACGCAGACGGATGCTACGACGACGGGCAAGCGCCGCAGGGTGCTTCTGAAGCTGTCGGGGGAGGCGTTCGGGGCCGGGACTCTCGGGGTGAACCCCGATGTGATCAGCGCACTCGCTCGCGAGATCGCCGACGCCGCCACCGAGGTCGAGATCTCGGTCGTGGTCGGCGGAGGCAACTTCTTCCGCGGCGCCGAGCTCTCGCAGCGCGGCATGGACCGCGGTCGCGCCGACTACATGGGCATGCTGGGCACCGTGATGAACGCCCTCGCCCTGCAGGACTTCCTCGAGCAGGCCGGCGCCGAGACGCGCGTCCAGTCGGCCATCGCGATGACCCAGGTCGCCGAGCCCTACATCCCCCGCCGGGCGATCCGGCACATGGAGAAGGGGCGCGTCGTGATCTTCGGCGCCGGAGCGGGACTGCCCTACTTCTCCACCGACACCGTCGCTGCTCAGCGCGCGCTCGAGACGCACGCCGATGTCGTGCTCGTCGCGAAGAACGGCGTCGACGGCGTGTACGACGCCGACCCGCGCACGAACCCCGACGCGAAGAAGCTCGACACGCTGACCTACCAGGAGGCGCTCCAGCGCGGCCTGAAGGTCGTCGACTCGACCGCGTTCAGCCTCTGCATGGACAACGGGATGCCGATGCAGGTCTTCGGCATGGAGCCGTCCGGCAATGTCGCGAAGGCCATCCGGGGCGCCCGGCTCGGCACTCTCGTCTCGAACTAGACTGACCACTTCTCTCTTCTAAGGAGCCCCCGTGATCTCGGATGTACTCGCCGACGCGACGACCAAGATGGACAAGGCCGTGGAGGTCGCCAAGGAGGACTTCGCCACCGTGCGGACCGGCCGCGCGAACCCCGGCATGTTCCAGAAGGTTCTCGTGAGCTACTACGGCACCCCGACGCCTCTCTCGCAGCTGGCCTCGATGCAGAACCAGGAGGCGCGCACCCTCCTCGTGACCCCCTACGACAAGGGCTCGCTGCGCGACATCGAGCAGGCCATCCGGGACATGCCGAACCTGGGCGCCAACCCGTCGAACGACGGCAACGTCATCCGCGTCACCCTGCCCGAGCTCACGGCCGAGCGTCGCAAGGAGTTCGTGAAGATCGTCCGGACCAAGGCCGAGGACGCCAAGGTCGCGGTCCGGAACATCCGCCGCAAGGGCAAGGACGACCTCGACGCACTCAAGGGCGAGCTGGGCGACGACGAGGTCGGACGCGCCGAGAAGGAGCTCGAGGCCGTCACAAAGAAGCACGTCGACGCCATCGACGAGGCGCTGAAGCGCAAGGAATCCGAGCTGCTCGAGGTCTAGTGGTGGCCGACGAATCCGAGGGCTCCGAGCACGGGGAGGAGCGCAAGCCGCACGTCCCGGGTGCCCGGGGCTCCCGGATGGTCACCCGTGACGCCCTGGTGGCGCGCGCCCAGCAGCGCAAGGCCGACGTCGAGCGCCAGCTCGAGGCGACCAGGGCGCAGCTCGAGGCGACGAACGACCGCCTGACCGCGCGCTCCGGCCGGAACCTCGTCTCGGCCACCCTGATCGGAGTGATCGGCGTCGGCGCCATGGGCGTCAGCCTCCTCCTGATCAAGGAGCTGTTCATGGTGCTCGCGGGGGCGCTGGTCGTCCTCGCGGCGCTCGAGCTCTCGAACGCCCTCCGGCACGCCGGGCGGGACATCCCGCGGATCCCGACCGGCATCGCCGCGGTGATCGTCGTGCCGGCCGCGTACTACGGCGGTATCTCCGCCGCCTGGCTCGCCGTCCTCGGCGGCTCCGCGTTCGTCGCGCTGTGGCGCCTCGGCGAGCAGTTGCTGCGCCGGACGAGCTCGACTCGCCGCGATCTCCTCCTCGACATGGGGCTCGGCGTGTTCGTCCAGGCCTACGTGACCTTCCTCGGCGCCTTCGCCGTGCGCCTCGTGGCCGAGGAGGGCGGACAGCTCTGGGCGCTCTCGTTCCTCGTGCTCGTGATCCTCGTCGACATCGGCGCCTACGCCTCCGGCCTGACCTGGGGCAAGCACCCCATGGCGCCGCGGATCAGCCCGAAGAAGACCTGGGAGGGCTTCGCCGGCGCCGCGGTCGCGGGGATCGTCGCGGGCGTCCTCCTCGCCGTCCTCCTCCTCGGCCAGCCGTGGTGGGTCGGCGCGGTGTTCGGCGCGGTCATGCTGTTGAGCGCGACGCTCGGCGACCTCGCGGAGTCGCTCATCAAGCGCGACATCGGGATCAAGGACATGAGCTCGTGGCTCCCGGGCCACGGCGGCGTGCTCGACCGGCTCGATTCGATCCTCCCGTCGGCGGCCGCGGCCTACGTCCTCTACTTCCTCTTCGCTCACTGACGGGTCGGCAGGGCTCGGCGACGCGCCGCTGCCCGCACTCGGCTCCGCTGTTGACAGAATGTCCGGGTGACCGCTCCCTTCCCGCGCGCCCGTGACAACCGCCCCGGCTACGACGTCGAGGAGGTCGACTCCTTCCTCGCCTCGGCCCGCGAGGCGTACGCCCAGCTCTCGGGCGGACCGGCCGACCTCCGCGCGGCCGACCTCCGCCACACCGCGTTCTCGCTCCGCAAGGGCGGCTACTCCGCACCGCACGTCGACGCCGCGCTCGAGCGGCTGGAGGATGCGTTCGCGAGTCGCGAGCGTCAGTACGCGATCGCCGAGAAGGGCGAGGACGTCTGGCTCAGGGAGGCCCGCGCCACCGCGCAGGAGGTCGTGAACCGGCTGGCCCGTCCGCAGCGCGAGCGCTTCCAGCGACTCAGCGCGCTGACCACCGGCTACAACATCCGGCAGGTCGACGCCTTCGCCGACCGCATCTCCGGGTACTTCCGCGACGGCTCCGTCCTCAGCGTCGACGACGTCCGTACGGTCTCCTTCGCTCCTCAGCGAGGGGGCTACTCGGAGCCGCAGGTCGACTTCGTGCTCGACACCGTCATCGACGTCATGCTGGCCGTCCGCTGACCTTCCGCGCCGTTCCTGGCCGAACGGGCCCGCGTCCGTTATGCTTTCGTAATCGTGGGTCAGCTTGAATCGAACGCCGTCGCCCAGCCTCCCGTCTCCCGGCCCCTGGCCGTGAAGCCCCCGGTTCCGCGTCAGGCCCCAGCACGTCGCTCCCGAGCACGCCTCCCCTTGGCGGTGCTCGCCTTCGCGGCATCCATCGGATTCGTGATGGTGTCGGTCGTCGACCCGTCCAGCGGCGCGGTCGCGTCGCCGTACTACCAGGCGCCTGCCCGCTTCGACGGCGATCCCGCCCAGCGACTCGTGGTCGCCGCTCCGGTCGAGCGCGCCGTGCAGCGCGACACCTTCGACGCGCAGGCGAAGCCGACCCCGACGCCCACGCCCACCCCGACCCCCACCGAGACCGAGGAGGCGGAGGAGGAGCAGCAGTCGGAGCGCTCGGCCGCTCCCGTCGCTCGTTCGGCCGCGCCCGATCCCGGATCCGCGAAGGCGATCGCGTACGACATGGTCGTCGCCCGCGGCTGGGCCGACAGCGAGTACGACTGCCTCGTGCTCCTCTGGACCCGCGAGTCCGGCTGGAACACCTTCGCCGAGAACAAGTCGAGCGGTGCCTACGGCATCCCGCAGGCGCTCCCCGGCAGCAAGATGGCCTCCGCCGGCTCGGACTGGCAGACCAACCCGGCGACTCAGATCACCTGGGGTCTCGGCTACATCTCCGGCCGCTACGGATCGCCGTGCGGTGCCTGGGCGCACTCCGAGGCGATGAACTGGTACTGACAACTCGCGTCCCTGCGCCGACGGGCCCCTCACGACAGTGATGGGGCCCGTCGGCGTTCCCGGCCCGGCTCTCGATAGCCTGAGGGCGTGGACTACGCGCTGCTCGGGGTCGCCGGGATCATCACGGTCGTCACGGTCGCGCGCTTCTCGAGTCGGCTCGGCATCGCTGCACCGCTCATCCTCGTGGTGGTCGGCATCGGCGCCTCCTATCTCCCGGGAGTCCCCGAGATCCACGTCGAGCCCGAGCTGATCCTGGCGGGGGTGCTGCCGCCGCTGCTCTACTCCGCCGCGATCCAGGTGCCACTCACGGACTTCCGCCGGAACCTCCGGTCGATCTTCGGCCTGTCGGTGCTGCTGGTCTTCGTGACGGCGATCGCCGTCGGCGTCTTCCTCTACCTCCTCCTCCCGGATCTCGGCCTCCCCGCGGCGATCGCGCTGGGCGCCGTCGTCAGTCCGACGGACGCCGTCGCCGCGACCTCGATCGGCAAGAAGCTCGGTCTGCCACCCCGCCTCGTGACGGTGCTCGAGGGCGAGAGCCTGGTGAACGACGCGTCCGCGCTCGTCCTGCTGCGCGCTGCGACCGCGGCGACGGCGGTCGTCGGAGCGAGCGTCTCAGCTGACGCGATCGACGTCGGCGAGGTCGGCGTGCTGTTCGTCTACTCCGTCGTCATGGCGGTGGCCCTCGGGCTCGTGATGGGAGTCATCACCGTCTTCGTCCGCTCCAAGCTCCGCGACCCGGTGCTCGACACCGCGGTGTCGTTCGCGGTGCCGTTCCTGGCCTACATCCCGGCGGAGGAGCTTGGCGCGTCCGGCGTCCTCGCCGTCGTGGTCACAGGGATCTACACGGGGCACAACAGCGCCCGCTTCCTCAGTCCGCAGTCGCGGATCAGCGAGCGGGTGAACTGGCGCACCGCGCAGTTCCTCCTCGAGAACGGGGTGTTCCTGCTGATGGGCGCCGAGATCCGGGTGATCGTCGGCGAGGTCGAGCCGGGGGAGCTCGGCATCGTCGAGGCGGTCCTGCTCGGGCTGGCGACCGTGGTCCTCCTCATCCTGCTGCGGACGCTGTTCGTCTGGCCGCTGCTGGTCTGGCTCCGGAACTCCGGGCGGCGGGCGGAGCGGATCAACCGCCGACTGGCGGTCGGAGTGATGCGGCTGCGCAACAGCGCGACGAGCGACGACCGGTTCCGACGACGCCAGCAGCGCGCCGAGCGCCTCTACCAGCGGCGCGAGACCGATCTCGCGGCGACCACCAGCGAGGCGTTCGGCTGGCGCGGCGGAGTGATCCTGTCGTGGTCCGGGATGCGCGGCGTGGTCACGCTCGCGGCGGCCCAGTCGCTGCCCGGGGAGACGCCGTACCGCGAGCAGCTGATCCTGATCGCGTTCACGGTCGCCGTCGTGACGCTCCTGCTGCAGGGGGCGACGCTGCCCGCGCTGATCCGTTTGACGGGCATCCAGGGGAGCGACCGCGACGCCGATCGGCGCGAGCTCGCGACCCTCCTCGACGAGGTCGCGGCGACCGGCATCCAGGCGCTGCCCGAGGCCGTGGCCGAGCTGCCCGAGGGGGCGGTCGGCCCGCGGGTGCTCGAGCGCGTGCGTCGCGACACGCTGACGCGCTCGCAGGTCGCGTGGGAGCAGGTGGATCGCCAGGAGGACGCTCCGCTCGGACCTCACGCCCAGTACCTGATCCTCCGGCGTGCGGTGCTGCTGGCCGAACGGGAGGCCCTGCTCGAGGCGCGGGGCCGCGGCCTGTACTCGTCACGGATCCTGCGCCGCGCGCAGCTCATGCTCGACGCCGAGGAGACGCGGCTCGAGATGGACGACACCTCCCACTGACGGTCGCCCCACCCGGAGCGGCTCCTACACTGGAGGAATGCCGCGCAGCAATCGACCTCGGGGGAGTCGGCGCGAGGGCGACGACGAACCGCGCGACCTGTCGCAGATGATGGCGGGCTGGCGCCGCACCGAGGTGCGATCGGGTCGCGACTGGAACGTGCAGCCCGTCTCGTCCGCCCGGGCCGTGAAGAACTACCTCTGCCCCGGCTGCGGCCAGACCATCGACATCGGCCTCGCGCACGTCGTCGTCTGGCGCGGCGACGGGGCCCTCGGCGACGCGGCGGACCTCGCCGGCCGCCGTCACTGGCACAACCACTGCTGGCGCATCCAAGGAGCACGATGACGAACGAGATCCGGGGTGGCGTCGTCCTCCCCGCGCGGCGCGAGGAGATCGAGCTCCGCACTTCGGACGGGCTGACGCTCGTCGGCGAGCTCGCCCTGCCGCTCGACCGCGAGCCGGTCGCGACGCTCGTGACCCTGCATCCGCTGCCCACCCACGGCGGCTTCATGGACTCGCACATCCTGCGCAAGGCCGCGGCGCGGCTCCCGGCGCTGGCCGACCTCGCCGTGCTGCGCTTCAACACCCGCGGCACGTCGTCGCCGCGAGGCACGAGCGAGGGCGCCTTCGACGGAGGGACGGGCGAGCGCGCCGACGTCGCCGCGGCGATGCAGCTGGTCGCCGAGCGCGGCCTGCCGCATCCCTGGCTGGTCGGCTGGTCGTTCGGCACCGAGCTGGCGCTGAAGTGGGGGAGGGAGCACCCGATCGAGGGGGCGATCCTCCTGTCGCCACCGCTCCACCGCGCCACGGCCGATGAGGTCGCCGCCTGGGCGGCGGACGGCCGGCCCCTGGTCGCGCTGATCCCCGAGTTCGACGACTATCTGCGTCCGGAGGCGGCCGCTGAGCGGTTCGCGTCGGTCCCGCAGAGCGAGCTGGTGCCGGTCGCCGGGGGCAAGCACCTCTGGGTCGGCGAGGCGCAGACGCGCCGCGTGCTGGACGAGATCGTGCGGGTAGTCGCTCCGGCGTCGTCGCCCCTGCCGACGGAGTGGGACGGCGAGCTGGGCTGATGTCCGGGACGGACGAGGGGAGCCCGCGTCGGCGGACTCCCCTCGGTCACTTCGGGCTCGAGCGGGTCAGCGGGTAGTACCCGTGGTGCCCTCGCGGTCGCTGTCGTCCCGATCGGCGTCGTCCGGCTCGGACCCGTCCTGCTGAGCGGCGTCCTCCGTCGCGTCGTCACCGCGCGAGTCGTCACGGCCCGAATCGTCGCTGCCGGACTCGTCGCCGACCGAGTCGTCATCCGAGTCGTCGTCCGAGTCGAGCGAGATCTCGTCGATGTGGCCGATCAGTCCGCGGAGCCCCTTCACGTACCCGGCGATGGCGTCGCGCTCGGTGCGGATCTCGTCGAGACGCCCCTCCGCCGTCGCGACGAGCTGCCGGTTGCGCTTCTCGGCGTCGGCGAGCATCTCCTGGGCGCGCTCGCGGGCCTCGGCGAGCAGGCGGTCCGACTCGTCCTGGGCATCGCGGCGCAGTCGCGTCGTCTCGTCGAGCGCGTCGCTACGGAGCGCGTCGGCCTCGAGTCGCTTGTCGTTGGCGCGACGGAGCGCGTCGGCGAGCTGGAGGTTCGACTCGTCGAGGTAGCGCTGCGTCTGCGCGACGGCCTCCTGGTGACGGAGGAGGTGGTCGCGGTCGGCCTCCTCGCGTCGGGCGGCGAGCTCGACGGTCAGGTCGATGCGCGCCTGCTCGACCTCGCGCGAGAGCGCCGCGGCCTCGTCCGCGGCGGCGCTGCGGAGCCCGGCGACCTCGGCGTCCAGCAGAGCGACGGCCTCGGCCCGGTCGTGCGCCAGGCGCGTGCGCTGGTCGTCGAGTTCGCGGGCGGCGTCGGCGCGGCCGGTGGTGATCTCGGCGTCGAGCGCGGCGCGGGCCGACGCGACGTCGGCGTCGAGCGCGGCGCGGGCGGACGCGACCTCGGCCGCGACGGCGGCCCGCGCCTGGGCGATCTCGGCCTCGACCGCCGCGCGCAGGCGGGCGACCTCGGAGGCCACCTCGGCGCGCTGCAGCTCGGTGCTCTGCGCGAGGCGGGCGGCCTCGGCGCGGGCGATCTCGACCTCGCGGGCGGCGACGGCGCGCATCTCGGCGGCCTCCCGCTCCGCTTCCGAGCGGATGGCCGCGGCCTCGCGCTTGGCCGTCGCGCGCGTCTCGGCCGCCTCGGTGGCCACCGTGCCGCGGATCGCCGCGGCCTCGCGGACGGCGTCCTGGGTCATCACGTCGCGGTCGTCGGCGGCCTTGCCGAGCGTGGCGGCGGCCTGCGCCTCGGACTCGTTGCGGGTGCGGTCGGCGCGACGGCGAGCCTCCGTGACCAGGCGCTCGGCCTCGTCGCGCGCCTCCTGGAGGATCCGATCACCGTCGTCGCGGGTCGAGCGCCGCAGGGCGGACGCGTCGTTCTCGGCCTGGGCGATGATGCGCTCGGACTGCTCCTCGGCGACCCGGAGCGTGTGCTCGAGCTTGGCGCCGAGGCCGGCGTAGGTGGGCGCGCCGACCTGCTGCAGCTCCTTCTCGAGCTGGTCGATGCGCGAGGCGAGCCGCTTGGACTCGCGACCGCTCTCGGCGGCCTGGGTGTTGGCGTGGATCAGCTCGCGCCGCAGACCCTGGATGGCCTTGTCGACCTCGTCGCGGTCGTACCCGCGGAACGCCTGGGTGAATTCGGCCTCGTCGCTTGCCACGTCGTCTCCTCCGGAAGGGTCAGCGCCACGCTCGCGGCACTCCGGGAAGTTTAGTCAGCGGTCCGTGCCGGGCCCGGGGGCGACACCCGCTCGCGGCGCCCGCCGCGGGCACTCTCGGCGGATCTCCTGGGTCGCGCCGAGGGCATCGGCTATCGTGGACTGTCTTTGTCTGTTGCCGTCGTGCCCCGGTCCGGCCGTTCCAGCCGAACCGGCTGAGGCCGCCACCCCGATCCGGCAACGCAGGAGGAGTACTTTCGTGCGGTTCGTCTTCGCCATCATCGCCACTGTCATCGCTGCCGCGCTGATAGCGCTCGGCATCGGTCAGCGGACGGTGTGGGCCCCGCCCGAGTCCCTGACCGCGAGCACCGCCCTCGAGTCGGACGCGCCGTACGCCGTGATCGACGGCAGCGTCCTCGCCTCGAACGAGGGTCGGCAGTCGATCACCGTGGAGGGCGAGGGCGACCTCGTCCTGACCTACGCGCGCACCAGCGACGTGCTCGGCTGGGTCGGCGGGTCGGAGTACGACGAGATCGGCTACGACGCGGAGACCGACGAGCTCACCGCCTCGACCGAGACCGGCACGGCGATCGACCTGGCCGCCGACGTGCTGACGGCCGACGCCGAGATCGTGGATCCCCGCGGCGCCGACCTGTGGCTCGAGCAGCTCGAAGGAGCCGGCAGCATCGACGTCGCATTGGACGTGCCCGAGGACATCTCGCTCCTCATCGCGACCGACGGGACCGCCCCGGCCGCGGACGAGATCCGGGTCAGCTGGCCCGTCGACACCGCTACTCCGCTCGCCGGCCCGCTGCTCGCCGGCGGTGCGCTCTTCCTCCTGATCGGCCTCGGCCTCTACATCTGGGCCTTCGTGCACCTGCGCCGCCAGCACGGCCCGCGCCGCAAGGGGCCGCAGGGTAAGGTCCCGCGTGGGGTCCGGCGTCCGCGCCCCCGCGCCGGGATCCAGGCGTCGATCGCCTCGCCCGCGCGGAGCCGCCGCCGCGGACTGCTCGTGCTGCCCGTCGTCCTGGGCACCAGCGCCCTGCTCGCCGGCTGCAGCTCGGACTACTGGCCCGATCTCGCGGCCGGCGCCACCGCGACTCCCACCGCCACCGCGACCTCCACCGCGGGTGCCGAGCCGGTCGCCGAGATCCCGACCCCGGTCGTCACCACTCAGCAGGCGGAGGCGATCGTCGCGTCGATC
Source organism: Rathayibacter caricis DSM 15933 (assembly GCF_003044275.1). NCBI lineage: Bacteria > Bacillati > Actinomycetota > Actinomycetes > Micrococcales > Microbacteriaceae > Rathayibacter > Rathayibacter caricis. The sequence continues at coordinate 2,872,058 of NZ_PZPL01000001.1, forward strand.
GCCGACACCGCCTCCGCCGCGGATGCGGCCCGCGACGCCGCGATCCTCGCCGAGCGCTTCCAGGGCGAGGCGCTCACCGAGCGGACGACGAACTACGAGGTCGTGAACAAGGGCGGCACGATCGACGCGCCCCAGGCGATCCCGGCGTCGCCCGTCAGCGTCGTCCTCCCGCAGGACACCGACACCTGGCCGCGGGTGGTCACGGCCGTGGTCGGCGACCCCGCCGACACCACGACCGCGCCGATCGCGCTGATGATGAGCCAGGCGAGCCCGCGGGTCGACTACAAGGTCGACTACGCGATCTCGCTCGAGGCCAACGCGCGGATCCCCGACGTGGCTCCCGTCACGGTCGGCACGTCGATCGTCGCTCCGGACTCGCGCCTGATGACCCTCGCCCCCGAGACCGTCGGGGCCGCGTACGCCGACATCCTCGCCACCGGCGACGCCAGCCAGTACGCCGAGCTGTTCTCGCCCGACGGCGACACCCTCCGCGGGCAGGTCGGCGTGGACAAGAAGAACGCTGATCGGGAGGCGCTGCCCGACACCGCCTCGATCGAGTTCTCGAACAAGGCCGGCACGTCGCCCACGATCGCCCTGGCGACCAACGACTCGGGCGCCCTCGTCGCCGCGAGCATCGCCGAGGTGTCGACGGTCCGGCCCACCGCGGAGGGATCGACCGTCTCGACCTCCGGTGCCTCGCAGACCCTGCTCGGCACCGACAAGTCGACGACGGGGATCGAGACCACCTACGGTTATCAGTTGTTGTTCTACGTACCGCCCGTCGGATCGGAGGAGAAGATCGTGATGCTCGGATGGAGCCAGGGACTCGTCTCGGTGGTGCAGCTGCCGTGAGCGCCGTCCCGCCCCTGCCCGGAAACCTCCGCGGCGCCGTCGACCTGTCGAGCCTGGTGAACCGGCGCGCGCCCCAGGCGCCCGCTCCGGCCGCCGCTCCCGGAGGCGCGCCCGCCGGATCCGCTCCCGCCAACCCGCTGCTGCTGACCGCCGGGGACGCCGAGTTCGATCAGGTCGTCCAGCTCTCGTCGCGCGTGCCGGTGATCGTGGACCTCCGCGGCTCCTGGTCCGAGCAGAGCACGAGCATGACCGCACTGCTCGAGAAGGTGGTCGTCTCGTACGCCGGAGCGTTCGTGCTCGTCGGCGTCGATGCGGAGTCGAGCCCCCAGCTCGCCCAGGCGTTCCAGGTGCAGTCCGTGCCGACCGTCGCCGCCGTCATCGCCGGGCGCCCGGTGCCGCTGTTCAGCGGCCTGATCGCCGAGGAGCAGCTCCGCGACCTGCTCGAGCAGCTGCTCCAGCTCGCCGCGCAGAACGGAGTGACGGGGTCGGTCCCCGTCGAGGGCATCGCTGCCGAGGACGGTGCCGAACCCGAGGCAGCCCCGCTGCCCCCGCACCACCAGGAGGCGTACGACGCGATCGACGCCGGCGACTACGACGCCGCGATCACCGAGTACGAGACCGCCATCGCGCAGAACCCGCGCGACGACCTCGCCGTCGCCGGCCTCGCCCAGGTCAAGCTGCTCAAGCGACTCCAGGGCAGGACGCTGGAGGAGGTGCGCTCGACCGCCGCCGCCGAACCGTCCAACCTCGACGCGCAGCTCGCCGTCGCCGACCTCGACGTCTCCGGCGGCCACGTCGAGGACGCCTTCGACCGGCTCCTGTCGATCTTCCCCCGGCTCGACGCCGACGGGAAGGCCGCCGTGCGCGCCCGACTGCTCGAGCTGTTCGAGATCGTCGGGACGACGGACCCGCGCGTCAACAAGGCCAGGGCGCGGCTGACGGGTTTGCTGTACTGAGTTCTCTTGCGGGGCGAGCGCGAGCGCTCGCCCCGCCGCGGTCGGCTGGGTGGGTGGTCGCGTTTCCGGGAGCGGGGTGCCCACGGCTCGCTCGAAACGCTGACACGCGTTTCTCGCCCATCGCCTTCGAGAGGGCGCGTGGTCGGTCCACGGGAGGTTGTCGGCGAGCTCCGCTGCGCGGTCGGGTCGAGAGGTGTCGTCGTTCTGAGCGTGCTGCGCACGGCTCCTTCGACTGAGCGTGCTGGCCACGGCTCCTCGACTGAGCGTGCTGCGCACGGCTCCCTCGAGCGTGCGTGCTGCGCAGAGCTCGCTCCGGGCATGACGCGAGCGTTGGTCGCCGGTGAATGTGCTTCGAACGACTCCGCCGCGGGCGCGCGGAGGAGGCTTGCGGACGGTTGTGGGTGGTCGGCCGGTGGGGGGAACGAGAACGGCGGGCGGAGGGGCGCTGGGCGCCCGCTCCGCCCGCCGGTGAGGGGGCCGAGGGTCAGTCGGAGGCGGGGCGCAGGTAGAGAGCGGCCAGCGGGGGGAGGACGACCTCGGCGGAGGCGGGGCGGCCGGACCACGGCTCGTCCTTGGCCTCGACGGAGCCGAAGTTGCCCACACCGGAGCCGCCGTAGATCTCGGCGTCGGTGTTGACGAGCTCCTCCCAGCGGCCGGCGACGGGCAGGCTGACCCGGTAGCCGTGCACAGGCGAGCCCGAGAAGTTCACGATCACCGCGACCGGCCGACCCTGCTTGTCCTTGCGCAGGAACGAGATGACGTTCGGAGCGGCGGAACCGCCGTCGATCCACTCGAAGCCCGCCTGATCGAAGTCGAGCTCCCACAGCGACGGCGTCTCGCGGTACACGCGGTTCAACTGGCCGACGAGATCGAAGAGACCGCGGTGCGCGGGCTGGTCGAGGATCCACCAGTCCAGGCCCCGCTCCTCCGACCACTCGGAGTACTGGCCGAACTCCTGGCCCATGAAGAGCAGCTGCTTGCCGGGGTGCGCCCACATGAATGCCAGGTAGGCCCGCAGGTTCGCGCGCTGCTGCCAGTGGTCGCCGGGCATCTTCTGGATCAGCGACCCCTTGCCGTGCACGACCTCGTCGTGGCTGATCGGCAGGACGAAGTTCTCGCTGAAGGCGTAGACGAACGAGAAGGTGATCTCGCCCAGGTGGTACTGGCGCCACAGCGGATCGTTCGCCATGTAGTTCAGCGAGTCGTGCATCCAGCCCATGTTCCACTTGAGCCCGAAGCCGAGCCCGCCCGAGACGGTGGGCTGCGTGACGCCCGGCCAGCTGGTCGACTCCTCGGCGATCATCATGATGCCGGGGTAGAGCTTGTAGGCCGTCGCGTTCACCTCCTGCAGGAAGCTGATCGCCTCGAGGTGCTCGCGACCGCCGTGCTCGTTCGGCAGCCACTCGCCCTCCTTGCGGGAGTAGTCGAGGTACAGCATCGAGGCGACCGCGTCGACGCGGAGTCCGTCGACGTGGAACTCCTCGAGCCAGTAGAGCGCGTTCGCGACGAGGAAGTTGCGGACCTGCGTGTGACCGAAGTCGAAGACGTAGGTGCCCCAGTCCATCTGCTCGCCCCGGCGCCAGTCCGGGTGCTCGTAGAGCGGCTCGCCGTCGAAGCGGGCGAGCGCGAAGTCGTCCTTCGGGAAGTGCCCGGGGACCCAGTCGACGATGACACCGATGCCGGCCTGGTGGAGCCGGTCGATCAGGTACTTCAGGTCGTCGGCCGTGCCGAAGCGGCTGGACGCCGCGTAGTAGCCGGTGACCTGGTAGCCCCAGGAGCCGCCGAACGGGTGCTCGGCGAGCGGCATGAACTCGACGTGGGTGAAGCCGAGCTCGGTCACGTACTCGATCAGCGGATCCGCCAGATCGCGGTAGCCGAGTCCGGGACGCCAGGAGCCGAGGTGCATCTCGTAGACGCTGAGCGCCTGCGTGTGCGGATCGACCGCCGCGCGCTGCGCCATCCAGTCGCCGTCGCTCCACTGGTGGTGCGAGACCGCGATGCGCGAGGCGGTCGCCGGCGGGACCTCGGTCGAGCGGGCCATCGGGTCGGCCTTGCGGACCCAGTGGCCGTCGCGCGAGAGCAGATCGAACTTGTAGGGCGCGCCGGGCTCGAGGCCGGGGACGAAGATCTCCCAGACACCGGTGACGCCGAGATTGCGGAGGGCGTGGCCCTCGCCGCTCCACTGGTTGAAGTCGCCGACCACGCGAACCGCCTGGGCGTGCGGCGCCCAGACCGAGAACGAGGTGCCCCAGACACCCTCGTGCTCGCGGTGGCAGGCGCCGAGCGCCTCCCACAGCCGCTCGTGGCGACCCTCGCCGATGAGGTAGAGGTCGAAGTCGCCGACGGTCTTCGAGAACCGGTACGGGTCCTCCGTCGTCCACTCGCTGCCGTCACCGTAGCGGGCCTCGATCGTGTACGCCTGCGGGCCGAGGATGTGGAAGCCCTGCCAGATGCCGTCGTGGAGGTGGGTCAGCTCGACACGAACGCCGGTCGAGAGCACCGCGACGACCTTCTCGGCGAGGGGTCGCCGGGTGCGCACCACGGTCACGGGATCCGCGACGCCCTGCGCAGCGACCACGTGCTGGCCGAGCACGTGGTGGGGGAGCGCGTTGCTGCCGGTCGCGAGCTGCTGGAGGATCCACTCCTCGATGACGGGGAGCTCGATGCCGGAGGAGCCCTCGACGACCGGGTCGGAGGCGGTCGAGGAGCCGCCCGACGGAGCCGCGGCCTCGTCGGTGCCGAAGCCGGTGGTCGTCGCCGAGCTCGTGCCGGTCGTCACGACGGTGTCGACGCGCGGGGCGAGGCCCGCCTGCTCGGCCGGGGTGGCGGTGTCGTCGCCGGGGGTGGTGCCGCTCATCGCTCGTCCGCCTTCACGCTCAGGATGTGCACCGGCTCGACGAACGAGTCCAGCCGCACGTAGTTGTCGCTCGACCAGGTCCAGACGGCCCCGGTGATCAGGTCCTCGACCTGGAACGAGTCGCCCCACTCCAGACCCAGTGCGGGCAGGTCGAGGTGCACGGTCGTCTCGCGGGCGGAGTGAGGATCCGTGTTGACCACGACGATCAGGGTGTCGGCGCTGCCGGTGCCCGTGAACTCCTTCTGCAGGTGCTTCGTGTAGACGATGATCGCCTCGTCGTCGCTGCGGTGCACCTGGAGGTTGCGGCGCTGCGCGAGTGCGGGGTGCGTCTTCCGGATCTCGTTGAGCCGGGTGATGTACGGCGCGAGCGAGCGTCCGGAGGCGTCCGCCGCCGCCCAGTCGCGCGTCTTGTACTCGAACTTCTCGTTGTCGATGTTCTCCTCGGCGCCCGGGCGCGCGACGTTCTCGACGAGCTCGTAGCCGGCGTAGACGCCCCAGAGCGGCGAGGCCGTGGCCGCGAGGGCCGCGCGCACCTTGTAGGCCGCCGGTCCGCCGTACTGCAGGTACTCGGTGAGGATGTCCGGCGTGTTCACGAAGAGGTTCGGCCGCATGTAATCGGCCGTCTCGTGCGAGATGCTCGTGAAGAACTCCTCGAGCTCCTCCTTGGTGTTGCGCCAGGTGAAGTACGAGTACGACTGCTGGAAGCCCACCTTGCCCAGCGCCCGCATGATCGCGGGGCGCGTGAACGCCTCGGCGAGGAACACGACGTCGGGGTGCTCGGCGTTGACCTCGTGGATGATCCACTCCCAGAAGTCGAGCGGCTTCGTGTGCGGGTTGTCGACGCGGAAGATCCGGACTCCGAGCGAGATCCAGTAGCGCAGGATCCGCAGCGACTCCTGGCGGATGCCCTGGGGGTCGTTGTCGAAGTTGATCGGGTAGATGTCCTGGTACTTCTTCGGCGGGTTCTCGGCGTAGGCGATGGTGCCGTCCGGGAGGGTCGTGAACCACTCCGGGTGGCTCGTGACCCACGGGTGATCCGGCGAGGCCTGCAGCGCGAAGTCGAGGGCGAGCTCGAGGCCCGCCTCCTTCACGGCGTCGTGGAACGCGGTGAAGTCCTCGACGGTGCCGAGGTCGGGGTGGATCGCGTCGTGGCCGCCCTCGGCGGCGCCGATCGCCCACGGGGAGCCCGGGTCGGCCGGGCCGGCGTTCAGCGTGTTGTTCGGTCCCTTGCGGAACGTGCGGCCGATCGGGTGGATCGGCGGCAGGTAGAGCACGTCGAAGCCCATGGCGGCGACGGCGGGGAGGCGCCCGGCAGCGGTGCGGAAGGTCCCGCTCGTGACCGTCCCGTCCTCGTTGCGCACCGCGCCCTCGGAGCGCGGGAAGAACTCGTACCAGGCGCCGACGCCCGCGCGGGTGCGCTCGACGTGCACGACGCGCGGCACCGACAGGCTCGAGAGGCTCATCACCGGGCGCGCCGTGAGCGCCCCGTGGACAGCGGCGTCCTCGGCGGCCGCGAGGCGCGCCTCCGGAGCGAGCGAGGTGTCGGCGACGCTCGCCGCCGTGTCGGCCAGCAGGGTGCGCTCGGTCCCCGAGCGCGACTCGTCGCCGGCGGCCGAGCGGAGCAGTCCCGCACCCACCGCGAAGGTGACCTCGACGTCGAGGCCGGCCGGGATCTTGATCTCGGCCGTGTGCAGCCAGGTCGCCCAGTCGTCGGCGAAGGAGCGGATGCGGTAGGTCCAGTCGCCCTCGGCGTCCAGGCGGACGAGCCGGCCGTAGCGGTCGGTCCCGGTCGCGATCAGGCTCATGCGGTGCTCGGACTCGGCGCCCGAGGGCGAGGTGAGGAGCAGGTCGACGCCGATGAGGTCGTGGCCCTCGCGGAACGCGGTCGCCGCGAACGGCACCACCTCTCCGACGAAGGCCTTCGCCGGCCAGCGGTCGTCCTCGAGCCGCGGCTGCGGGTCGATGATCGGGAGGCGCTCGGCTCGGGTGCGGTATCCGCGGCCGACGGGGGCGGGTGCCGCCGGTTCCGCGACCGGCGCGGGTTCGGGGGGCGTCACCGCCTCGGGGGTCGGAGCGGGGCGCCCGCGGGCCGCTCGCCGTGCGTCTTTGCCGTGTGAGGACGTGCCGAAAGGTGTCTGAGCCACGTCACGACAGTAGCGACCCGGGCGTGCTTCGGCACGCCGCTTGCGCCCGCACTCGGGCCTGTGCAAACGGTCCCGGGCGCGCCCGCTCCCGCGCCGCGGAGGTCCGCTAGGGTGTGCGAGCGCGCGCGACCCCCGGCGCTCTGCGCCCGTGCACGCCGGGATCCGCAGAGAGTCGAGGAGTGCCGTGAAGGCCATCCGCCGCTTCACCGTCCGTTCGGTCCTGCCGCCCGAGCTCTCCGCGCTCGGCGAGCTGGCCGGCAACCTGCGCTGGGCGTGGCACGAGCCCACCCGCCGCCTGTTCGAGCGGGTCGATCCCGCGCTGTGGCGCCGCGGAGGAGCCGATCCCACGGCGCTGCTGGGCACCGTCAGCCCCGAGCGGCTCGCCGAGCTCTCCCAGGACCGCAGTTTCGTCGAGGACGCGTGGCGCCTGCGCGAGGAGCTCGAGCGCTACCGCACCGAGCCGCGCTGGTACCAGTCGCTGCCGGAGTCGGCTCCGCGCTCCCTCGCCTACTTCTCTCCCGAGTTCGGCATCGCCGCCGCCCTCCCTCAGTACTCCGGCGGCCTCGGGATCCTGGCGGGGGACCACCTCAAGGCCTCGTCCGACCTGGGCGTCCCGCTGACAGGCGTCGGTCTCTTCTACCGCTCGGGCTACTTCTCCCAGGGGCTCTCGGCCGACGGCTGGCAGATCGAGTCGTACCCCTCCCTCGACCCCGACGGCCTGCCGCTGCGCGTCGTCCGGCTCGCCGACGGGTCGGCCGCGCGGATCGTGCTCGCGCTGCCGGACGGCCGGGCCCTGTACGCGCGCGTGTGGCGGGCCGAGGTGGGCCGGGTGACCCTCCTCCTGCTCGACACCGACATCCCCGAGAACGAGGACTCCCTCCGCTCGGTCACCGACCGCCTCTACGGCGGCGGGGGCGAGGACCGGCTGCTGCAGGAGCTGCTGCTGGGCATCGGCGGAGTCCGCGCGCTCGAGCTGTGGTCCGAGGTGTCGGGCACGCCGCTCCCGGAGGTGTTCCACACCAACGAGGGGCACGCGGGCTTCCAGGGGCTCGAGCGCATCTCGGGGCTGATCGGGTCGGGGCTCGCCTTCGACGAGGCCCTGCAGGTCGTCCGCGCCTCCACCGTCTTCACGACGCACACCCCCGTGCCCGCGGGCATCGACCGCTTCGACCGCGGGCTGATCGAGGAGTACTTCTCGACCGAGCTGCTGCCGGGCGTCCAGGTCGAGGACGTGCTCGCGCTCGGCGCCGAGTCGTACGACGGCGGCTCCGAGCACGTCTTCAACATGGCCGTGATGGGACTCCGCCTCGCGCAGCGCTCGAACGGCGTCTCGCAGCTGCACGGCGAGGTGAGCCGCGGCATGTTCTCGGGCCTGTGGCCGGGATTCGACACCGCGGAGGTGCCGATCGGCTCGGTCACGAACGGCGTGCACGCGCCGACCTGGACGGATCCGGTGCTGACGGCGCTGGCCCGGGACCGCCTCGGCACGGAGGACACCACCCGGGCCGACTGGTCCTCGGGGGCCCTCAGCGACTACGACCTCTGGGCCGCCCGGCGGACGCTGCGGGAGCAGCTGGTGCGCGACGCCCGGGTGCGCGCGGCGCGGTCGTGGCGCGAGCAGAACCCCGGCGGTCTCACTCCCGGCTGGCTCGACGAGCTGCTCGACCCGGACGTCCTGACCATCGGCTTCGCGCGGCGGGTGCCGACCTACAAGCGGCTGACGCTGATGCTGCACGACCCGGAGCGGCTGCGCGCCCTGCTCACGCACCCGCAGCACCCGATCCAGATCGTGATCGCGGGGAAGTCGCACCCGGCCGACGAGGAGGGCAAGCGGCTCATCCAGCGCCTCGTCCGCTTCGCCCAGGAGGCGGACGTTCGTCGCCGCATCGTGTTCCTGCCCGACTACGACATCGCCATGGCCCAGCTGCTCTACCCGGGCACCGACGTCTGGCTGAACAACCCGCTGCGGCCGCTCGAGGCGTGCGGCACCTCCGGGATGAAGGCGGCCCTGAACGGCTCGCTGAACCTGTCGATCCTCGACGGGTGGTGGAACGAGTACTTCGACGGCGAGAACGGCTGGGCGATCCCGTCCTCCGACCGCGCCCTCGACCCCGAGGCGCGCGACACGCTCGAGGCCGACGCCCTCTACGAGCTGCTCGAGAGCGAGGTCGTGCCCCGCTTCTACGAGCGCGACCACGACGGAGTGCCGCGCCGCTGGGTCCGCTCGATCCGGCACACGCTCGCCACGCTCTCGCCCGAGCTGTCGGCCGAGCGGATGGTGCAGCAGTACGTCGAGTCCCTGTACCGTCCCGCCGCCGAGGCGCACCGGGCGGTCGCCGTCGACCACTTCGAGCCGGCGAAGGAGCTGTCGGCGTGGAAGCGCCGCGTGCGGGCCGGCTGGCCGGGGGTGGCGGTCGCCTCCGTCGAGTCGGGCGGGATCGACGCCGTCCCGCAGCGGGGCGACCGCCTGGCCGTCCGCGCGGGAGTACTGCTCGGCGAGCTCGCGCCCGAGGACGTGACGGTGCAGGTCGTCTACGGCACGACCGCACCCGACGGCTCGCTCACCGACGTGCGCAGCCAGGACCTCGAGGTCGCCGAGTCCGCGGGCGCCGTGGTCCCCGCCGATGCCGTCGGGCGGACGCCGTACGCCGGAGTGGTCGAGCTGGATCGCAGCGGCACCTTCGGCTACACGGTGCGGGTGGTGCCGAGGCATCCCCTGCTGGCGCGAGCGGCGGAGCTCGGGCTGGTCGCGGCCGCGGGCTGAGCCGTCAGCGGCCGATGGCTGCCGTGATCGCCCCGGTCGCGGCGATCAGGTCGGCCGGGGCCAGCTCGATGTCGAAACCGCGCCGACCGCCCGAGACGAGGACGGTGTCGTACAGCTCGGCGGTCTCGTCGAGCACGGTGCGGTGGTGCGTCTTCTGCCCGAGGGGCGAGATGCCGCCGAGCACGTAGCCGGTGCGCCGCTGGGCGAGCGCCGGATCGGCCATGGCGGCCCTCTTGCCGCCCACTGCCGCCGCCAGCTCCTTGAGATCGAGCGATCCACTGACCGGCACGATGCCCACCACGAGCTCGCCGTCGACGTCGGCGAGCAGCGTCTTGAACACGCGGTCCGGCTCGACTCCGAGCGCCTCGGCCGCCTCGGCGCCGTATCCGGTCGTCCCCGGATCGTGCTGGTACTCGCGCGGTGTGAACGGGATGCCCGCCGCGACCAGGGCGACGGTCGCCGGGGTGCCGGGGCCGCTCCTCGCCATCAGGTGCCCGCTCCGGAGGGGGTCACCTCTGCCGAGTGGGCCGCGAAGAGCTGCATCGACGTGCCCGCGACGCGGATCATCTGGCCCGCCTCGAAGGACTCGCCGTGCTCGAGCGGCACGGGCTCGTCGCTGCTCCACAGCCTGGTGTAGCCCGTGACGCCCTCGCTCGCGGCGAGGACGACGCTCGTCTCGTGCTCGACCCCGTGCACCACGAGGAGGACGCGGTCGAGCTCCTCGGTCTCGGGGGTGGAGGTGGCGAGGTACTGCATCGTCCGGTTCTCGGCCGAGGTCCAGTCGTGCTCGGACATCCGGCGGCCGTGGACGTCGAACCAGTGCATCGTGCTCGCGCTCGGTGTCACCTCGCCCTCGCGGCCGTAGCGGGAGGGGCGCAGCGCCGGATGCTCGCGCCGGAGCCGGATCAGCGCGCGGGTGTGCTCGCGCAGCTCGAGCTGCCACTCGCTCCGGCTGTCCCAGCGGAGCCAGGTGAGATCCGAGTCCTGGCAGTAGGCGTTGTTGTTGCCGCGCTGGCTGCGCCCGAACTCGTCGCCCGCCGTGATCATCGGCACGCCGGCCGAGAGCAGGAGCGTGCCGAGCAGGTTGCGCATGGCCTTGCGGCGGGCGAGAGTGACGCCCTCGTCCGGGGTGGGCCCCTCGAAGCCGTGGTTGAAGGAGCGGTTGTTGTCCGACCCGTCGCGGTTCGACTCGCCGTTGCCGATGTTGTGCTTGACGTTGTACGAGACGAGATCGGCGAGCGTGAATCCGTCGTGCGCGGTGACGAAGTTGACGGAGGCGAGCGGGCCGCGCTCGGTGGAGAACGTGTTGGAGGACCCGGTGAGGCGGGTGGCGAAGCCGCCGATGCCGACGGGGGCCGTACCGGCGCGCCGGGCGTAGTCGATGTCCGACAGCCAGAAGTTGCGGACCCGGTCGCGGTAGCGGTCGTTCCACTCCGACCAGCCGGTGGGGAACTGACCCGTCTGCCAGCCGCCCATGCCGACGTCCCACGGCTCGGCGATCATCTTGACGTCGGCGAGCTCCGGGTCCTCGACCGCAGCGACGAGCAGCGGGTGATCGGAGCGGAAGTGGGCGTTCTCGTCGCGCCCGAGTGTCGCGGCCAGGTCGAGCCGGAAGCCGTCGATGCCGACCTCGGACGACCAGTACCGGAGGGAGTCGAGCACCATCCGCTGCGCGACGGGCCGCCCGAAGTCGATCGTGTTGCCGCAGCCGGTCACGTCGACGTAGTGGCCCTCGTCGGTCTGGCGGTACCAGCTCGCGTCGTCGATGCCGCGCAGGCTCGAGCGCGGGCCGTTCGGCCCCTCCTCGGCGGTGTGGTTGTAGACGACGTCGAGGATCACCTCGAGCCCGGCCTCGTGCAGGAGCTTCACCATGCCCTTGAACTCCCGCAGCACGGCGGTCGGCCCGCCGCGCTGAGCCGCGGGGGAGGCGTAGGCGGCGTGCGGGCTGAAGAAGTTGAGGGTGTTGTAGCCCCAGTAGTTGGTCAGCCCCTGGCGGAGCAGCCGCTGCTCCGACACGAAGGCGTGCACGGGCAGCAGCTCGACGGCGGTCACCCCGAGGTCCAGGAGCGACGCGACGGTCGACTCGTGCGCGAGCCCCGCGTAGGTGCCCCGCAGTTCGACGGGCAGCGCCGTGTTGAGCTTGGTGAGGCCCTTCACGTGCGCCTCGTAGACGACGGTGCGGTCCCACGGCGTGCCCGGCTTCACCGAGCCGCCCCAGTCGAAGGAGTCGTCGACGACGACCGAGCGCCACTCGTTCTCGGCGACCCGCAGCAGGCCCTTCGAGTAGGGCTCGAGCAGCGCCGTCCGCGGATCGAACCGGTGGCGCGGTCCGTCCGGACCGTCGACGCGGATCGCGTACCGGCGCCCGGGGGTCAGCAGCGCCGACCGCGCCGACCACACGTCGCCCTCGCCCCGGACCAGCGGCACCGTGCGCGCGACCCAGGCCGGGTCCTTCTCGTCGTACAGCAGGAGGTCGATGGCGCTCGCGTTCGCCGACCAGACCCGCAGCTCGCCGCCCTCCCCGTCCACGGTCACACCGAGCCGGGACAGAGGGTCGCGAGAGATCATGCGACTTACAGTAGTGAAGGGCCGGAGACCTCCTCCGCGCCCGCACGCGGACGGGGGACAGCGGTGATCTACCTCGACCACGCGGCCACGACTCCGATGCGCGCCTCGGCGCTCGCCGCCTTCGTCGAGGCCTCGCAGAGCCCGGGCAACCCCTCCTCGGTGCACGGCGCCGGGCAGGAGGCGCGCCGCCGCCTCGAGGACGCGCGCCAGATCCTCGCCGAGTCGCTGGGCTGCGAGCCGGTCGAGGTGATCCTGACCGCGGGCGGCACGGAGGCGATCAACCTCGCGCTCAAGGGCCTCTACTGGCAGCGCCGTGCCGAGGATCCGGCCCGGCGGCGGATCCTCGTGCCCGGGGGAGAGCACCACGCGACGATCGACAGCGTCGAGTGGCTGGTGCAGCACGAGGACGCCGCCGTCGAGTGGCTCGAGCTCGACTCCGAGGGCGTGCTGCGCCCCGAAGTGCTCGCCGCGGCGATCGCCCGCGACCCCGCATCCGTCGCGCTGGTGTCGGCGCTGTGGGTCAACAACGAGATCGGCACCATCGCGTCGGTCGTCGAGCTCGCGACCGTCTGCGCCGAGGCGGGCGTGCCGCTGCACCTCGACGCCGTCGCCGCGTTCGGCCACGTCCCGCTCGAGATCGCGGCGGTGCGCCGCACCTCCGGCTCGGGCGGGGGAGCGGGACTCGCGGCCGTGAGCGTCTCCGGCCACAAGGTGGGCGGGCCGATCGCGACCGGCGCGCTCGTCCTCGCGCGGGACGCCCGGGTCGTCCCGGTCCTGCACGGCGGCGGCCAGCAGCGCGGCGTCCGGTCCGGGACGCAGGACGTCGCGGGCGCCGCCGCGTTCGCCGCGGCCGCCGCGGAGGCGACCGCCGAGCTCGCCGCGGAGTCCGTCCGCCTCGCCGCTCTGCGCGATCGGCTCGTCGCGGGCGTGCTCGAGGCGGTCCCCGGAGCGACGCTGACCGGTCCCGCCGTCGACTCCGGCCGCCGCGTCGCGAACAACGCGCACTTCGCGTTCCCCGGCGCGCAGGGCGACTCCCTCCTGCTGCTGCTCGATCTGGCGGGGATCTCGGTCTCCACCGGGTCGGCGTGCACGGCGGGCATCCCCGAGCCCTCGCACGTGGTGATGGCGCTCGGCCGGAGCGAGGACGAGGCGCGCGGAGTGCTTCGCCTGACGCTCGGCCGCACGACGACCGACTCCGACGTGGACGCGGTCCTCGCGGCGCTGCCCGGGGCCTACACCCGCGCGGCGCGAGCCGGGCTCTCCAACCGGTCCGTCCTGCCCACGGCCTGAGCGGGGACTGCGCCGTCCGCACGAGCGCTCGTAGACTCGGACGGTGAAGGTTCTCGCGGCGATGAGTGGTGGAGTGGACTCGGCGGTGGCCGCGGCCCGGGCGGTGGACGCGGGGCACGACGTGGTCGGCGTGCACCTCGCGCTCAGCCGGATGCCGGGCACGCTCCGGACGGGCAGCCGCGGCTGCTGCACGATCGAGGACTCGATGGACGCGCAGCGCGCGGCGAACGTGCTCGGCATCCCCTACTACGTGTGGGACTTCTCGGAGCGCTTCAAGCTCGACGTCGTCGACGACTTCGTGGCCGAGTACTCCGCGGGCCGCACCCCGAACCCCTGCATGCGCTGCAACGAGCGGATCAAGTTCGCCGCACTGCTCGAGAAGGCGCTCGACCTCGGCTTCGACGCGGTCTGCACCGGCCACTACGCCTCTCTCGTCACCCTGCCCGACGGCGGACGCGAGCTGCACCGGGCGAGCGACGAGGCGAAGGACCAGTCCTACGTCCTCGGCGTCCTGACCACCGAGCAGTTGGCGCACTCGATGTTCCCGCTCGGGACCACGCCGTCGAAGGCCGTGGTGCGGGCCGAGGCCGCCGAGCGCGGCCTGAGCGTCGCGAACAAGCCCGACAGCTACGACATCTGCTTCATCCCCGACGGGGACACCCGCGGCTGGCTGTCCGAGCGGGTCGCTCCGGAGCCGGGCTCGATCGTCGACCGCGACGGTGCGGTCGTCGGTGCGCACGAGGGCGCCCACGGCTACACGGTCGGTCAGCGCCGCGGCCTGCACCTCGGAGTGCCGGCGCCGGACGGCCGCCCCCGCTTCGTGCTCGAGGTGCGACCGAAGACCAACGAGGTCGTCGTCGGACCGCGCGAGGCGCTGCGGATCGGGCGCATCGCCGGCTCCCGGTTCACGTGGGCCGGAGCGGCGCCCGAGGACGCGACGACGCCCTTCCGCTGCGACGTGCAGATCCGCGCTCACGCCGACCCCGTGCCGGCCTCGGCCGTGGTGTCGGACGTCGATGGCAGTGTCGAGCTCGTGATCACCCCCGACTCCCCGCTCGACGGCGTCGCCCCCGGGCAGACCGCGGTCGTCTACCTCGGCACGCGCGTCCTCGGCCAGTGCACGATCGACCGCACCGTGGCCGCCGATCTCGTGGACGCCGACCTCGGAGCCGCCTACCTCGGGGGCGCCCGCTGATGGCCGCCGACGAGACCGTCGCCGCCCGGGTCGACGAGCTGCGCGAGCGGATCCGCTCCGCGAGCGAGAACTACTACGCGGCCGACGCCTCCGTCCTCTCGGACGCCGAGTACGACTCGCTGGTGCGCGAGCTGGCCGCCCTCGAGGCCGAGCACCCCGAGCTCGCCGCCGAGGACTCGCCGACCCGCACCGTCGGCGGCGTCGTCGCGGCCGGTCTCGATCCGATCGACCACGCCGAGCGGATGCTGTCGCTCGACAACGTGTTCTCGGCCGACGAGCTGCGCGAGTGGTGCGAGAAGACCGTCGCGTCGGCCGGCCGCGAGATCGCCTGGCTCACCGAGCTCAAGATCGACGGTCTCGCGATCTCCCTCCACTACGAGAACGGGCGTCTCGTCACCGCCGCCACTCGCGGCGACGGCCGGACGGGGGAGGACGTCACGGTCAACGCCGTGCGGCTGGCCGGCATCCCCGAGCAGCTCTCCGGCGAGGGCCACCCCGCCCTGGTCGAGGTCCGCGGCGAGGTGTTCATCCCGGTGAAGGCCTTCGCCGAGCTCAACGCTCTGCAGGAGCGGCTGCGCGAGGAGGCCGTCGAGGAGTCGCGCGCCCGGTGGGCCGCGCGTCCCGAGGCCACCCGCAGGCCGTTCGAGGAGGAGCGGGCCCGCGACAGCGCGCTGCGCCGGTTCCCGACCTTCGCGAACCCGCGCAACGCCGCGAGCGGAGGGCTGCGCCAGCAGCTGGACAAGAAGTCCGGGCTCGATCTGCGCGCCGGGGAGGCCCGGGTGCAGTCGCTCGCGCTCTACGTGCACGGCATCGGAGCGTGGCAGGCTCCGCCGGTGTCCTCGCAGTCGGACGTGTACGGCCTGCTGGCCTCGTGGGGGCTGCCGGTCAGCGCGCACAACCGGGTGTCCGCCTCCGTCGACGAGGTGGTTGCCTTCGTCGAGCAGTACGGGCGGGAGCGCCACTCGGTCGAGCACGAGATCGACGGAGTCGTCGTCAAGGTCGACGAGCTCGCCCTCCACGACGAGCTCGGTGCCACCAGCCGCGCGCCGCGTTGGGCCATCGCCTACAAGTACCCGCCGGAGGAGGTGCACACGAAGCTCCTCGACATCGTCGTGAGCGTCGGACGCACCGGACGGGCCACTCCGTTCGCCGTGATGCAGAAGGTGAAGGTCGCCGGATCCGAGGTCCGCCAGGCCACCCTGCACAACGCCGACGTGGTCAAGGTCAAGGGCGTGCTGATCGGCGACACCGTGGTGCTGCGGAAGGCCGGCGACGTGATCCCCGAGGTGCTCGGCCCGGTCGTCGAGCTGCGCGACGGCAGCGAGCGCGAGTTCGTGATGCCGACGACCTGCCCCGAGTGCGGCACGACCCTCGCTCCCTCGAAGGAGGGCGACGTCGATCTGCGCTGCCCGAACGCCGAGTCGTGCCCGGCGCAGGTGCGCGGGCGCGTCGAGCACATCGGCGGCCGCGGGGCACTCGACATCGAGGCGCTCGGCGAGGTGAGCGCCGCCGCGCTGACCCAGCCGCTCGTCCCCGCGGAGCCGCCGCTGCGCACCGAGGCCGGGCTCTTCGAGCTCACCCTCGCCGACCTGTTCCCGATCGAGGTCGTCGTCCGCGACTCCGAGACCGGTCTCGAGAAGCTCGACGCCGCGGGTCGGCCCAAGGTCGTCCGGCCCTTCCAGCGCAAACGCCAGATCGCGAAGGACGGCCCGTTCGATCCCGACGCGGGCGTGTTCGCGGGGGATGAGTCGTCCGTCCCGTCCACCAACGCCACTCGCCTGGTCGAGAACATCGACAAGGCGAAGACCAAGGAGCTCTGGCGCCTGCTCGTCTCGCTGAGCATCCGGCACGTCGGTCCCGTCGCGGCGCGCGCGCTCGCGGGGTACTTCGGCTCGCTCGACGCCATCCGCTCGGCCAGCCGCGACGAACTCGCGGCCGTCGACGGGGTGGGCGGCATCATCGTCGACGCCCTGCTCGACTGGTTCGAGGTCGACTGGCACCGCGAGATCGTCGATCGCTGGGCAGCCGCGGGGGTGCGCTTCTCGACTCCGGGACACCCCGGCCCCGGTGCCGCCGAGGCGGCGGGAGGAGTGCTCGCCGGGCTCACCGTCGTCGCGACGGGATCCCTCGAGGGCTACTCCCGCGAGGGCGCTCTGGAGGCGATCATGCAGGCCGGCGGCAAGGCGGGCTCGAGCGTCTCGAAGAAGACCGACTACGTGGCGGCCGGGCCCGGTGCGGGCAGCAAGCTCGGCAAGGCGGAGCAGCTCGGCGTCCGCATCATCGACGCCGCGCAGTTCCACCTGCTCGTCACCGAGGGGCCCGCGGCGATCGCTCCACCCGAGGAGGACGCCGAGTCCTCCGCACCCGGCGAGGCCGAGCCCGACGCCGCGGAGTCGTCCGACGAGTCTTGACCCGCGTCGGTGTCCGCACCACGGCTGGCCGAGCGGCGCGGAGCCGCTCGGTACACTGGACGCCGCATCCTCACGAACCACCGACGGAGACGTATGTCCGAGATCACGGCCGAGACGGTCGCCCATCTGGCCCAGCTGGCCAGGATCGACCTCACCCCAGAGGAGATCCAGACCATGACCCGGGAGCTCGGCCAGATCGTCGACTCCGTGGCCGCCGTCCAGGCCGTCGCCACCCCCGATGTGCCCGCGACCAGCCACCCCATCCCGCTCGAGAACGTCTTCCGCCCCGACGTGGTCGGCGAGACCCTCACCCGTGAGCAGGCCCTGTCCGGTGCCCCCGAGCACGACGGCAGCCGCTTCCAGGTGTCCGCGATCCTGGGGGAGGAGCAGTGAGCGCCCACGGAGCGGAGATCATCCGCCTGAGCGCCTCCGCGCTCTCCGAGAAGCTCGTCGACGGGTCGATCTCGTCGACGGAGGCGACCCGCGCCCACCTCGACCGCATCGCGTCGGTCGACTCCGCGGTGCACGCGTTCCTGCACGTGGCAGAGGAGTCCGCCGTCGGCACCGCCGCCGACATCGACCGCCGTCGCGCCGCCGGCGAGTCCCTGCACCCGCTGGCGGGGATCCCGCTGGCCGTCAAGGACGTCATCGTCACGAACGACATGCCGACCACGAGCGGGTCGAGGATCCTCGAGGGCTGGCGTCCGCCGTACGACGCGACGGTCATGACGAAGGTCCGCGCCGCCGGCCTCGTGCCGATCGGCAAGACCAACATGGACGAGTTCGCGATGGGCTCGACCACCGAGCGCTCCGCGTACGGCCCGACCCACAACCCGTGGGACCTCGACCGCATCCCCGGCGGCTCGGGCGGCGGCTCCGCCGCGGCGGTCGCGAGCTACGAGGCGCCGCTGGCCCTCGGCTCCGACACCGGCGGCTCGATCCGCCAGCCCGCTCACGTCACGGGCACCGTCGGCGTCAAGCCGACCTACGGCGGCGTCTCGCGCTACGGAGCGATCGCACTCGCCTCGAGCCTCGACCAGATCGGACCCGTCTCGCGGACCGTCCTCGACTCCGCCCTGCTGCACGACGTGATCGCCGGGCACGACCCGCGCGACTCGACGTCGCTGCGCGACACCTGGCCCTCCTTCGCCGATGCGGTCCGCCGCGCCGACGTGAAGGGCCTCCGCATCGGAGTGCTCAAGGAGCTCGACGGCGGAGAGGGCTTCCAGCCCGGCGTCCTCGCGCGCTTCCACGAGGCGCTCGCGGTGCTCGAGGGCGCCGGAGCCGAGATCGTCGAGGTGAGCGCCCCCAGCATCGAGCACGCGGTCGCCGCCTACTACCTGATCCTCCCCGCCGAGGCGTCCAGCAACCTCGCCAAGTTCGACTCCGTCCGCTTCGGCCTGCGGGTCACGCCGAAGGGCGGCGGCACCGTCGAGCAGGTCATGGCGGCCACGCGCGAGCAGGGCTTCGGCCCGGAGGTCAAGCGCCGCATCATCCTGGGCACCTACGCCCTCTCGGCCGGCTACTACGACGCCTACTACGGCAGCGCGCAGAAGGTGCGCACGCTCGTGCAGCGCGACTTCGACCGGGCCTTCGCCTCGGTCGACGTCATCGCCTCGCCGACCGCGCCGACCACCGCCTACCGTCTCGGCGAGAAGCTCGACGACCCGCTGGCGATGTACCGCGGCGACATCGCGACGATCCCGGCGAATCTCGCCGGCATCCCCGGCATCTCGGTCCCCGCGGGGCTGGCCGACGAGGACGGGCTGCCCGTCGGCATCCAGTTCCTCGCTCCCGCCCGCGAGGACGTCCGCCTCTACACCGTCGGCGGAGCGCTCGAGGCCCTGCTCGAGGAGTCGTGGGGTCACCCGCTCCTCGCGAAGGCCCCCGATCTCGCTCCCGCCGAGCAGTTCGCCTCCGAGGAAGGTGCCGTCTGATGGCCTCCGCGCACACGTCCGTCCCCGAGCTCATGGACTACGACGAGGTCTTCGAGCGCTTCGAGCCGGTCCTCGGCTTCGAGGTGCACGTCGAGCTCAACACCAGGACCAAGATGTTCTCGGACGCGCCGAACGAGTTCGGCTCCGAGCCCAACACCAACGTCACCCCGGTCGACCTGGGGCTGCCGGGCTCGCTCCCGGTCGTCAACGAGCAGGCCGTGCGCTACTCGATCAGCCTCGGCCTCGCGCTGGGCTGCTCGATCGCGCCGTCGAGCCGCTTCGCCCGGAAGAACTACTTCTACCCGGACCTCGCGAAGAACTACCAGATCTCGCAGTTCGACGAGCCGATCGCCTTCGAGGGCTCGGTCGAGGTCGAGCTGGCCGACGGCACACTGGTCGACATCCCGATCGAGCGCGCGCACATGGAGGAGGACGCGGGCAAGCTCACGCACGTGGGCGGCTCCACCGGCCGCATCCAGGGCGCCGAGTACTCGCTCGTCGACTACAACCGCGCGGGGGTCCCGCTCGTCGAGATCGTCACGAAGCCGATCTTCGGAGCCGGGGAAAACGCACCGGAGTTCGCCAAGGCGTACGTGGCGACCATCCGCGACATCGTCCTCGCCCTCGGCATCTCCGACGCGAAGATGGAGCGCGGCAACCTCCGCTGCGACGCCAACGTCTCCCTCCGCCCGTGGGGCCAGGAGAAGCTCGGCACCCGCACCGAGACCAAGAACGTCAACTCGCTCCGCTCGGTCGAGCGCGCCGTGCGCTACGAGATCCAGCGCCAGGCGGCGATCCTCGCTGCGGGCGGCACGATCACGCAGGAGACGCGCCACTGGCACGAGGACACCGGCCGCACCTCCGCCGGCCGCCCCAAGAGCGACGCCGACGACTACCGCTACTTCCCCGAGCCCGACCTGCTCCCGGTGGTGCCCGCACCCGAGCTGATCGAGGAGCTGCGCGCCGCGCTCCCCGAGAAGCCCGCTGCCCGCCGTCGGCGGCTGAAGGCCGACTGGGGCTTCACCGACCTCGAGTTCCAGGACGTCGCCAACAGCGGCCTGCTGGTCGAGATCATCGATACGGTCGCGGCCGGAGCGACGCCTCAGGCCGCCCGCAAGTGGTGGACCGGCGAGATCGCCCGTCTCGCCAACGCGGCTGGGCAGGACCCGGCGGCCCTGGTCACTCCGACCCAGGTCGCCGAGCTCGCCGGTCTCGTCGAGAGCGGCACGCTGACGGATCGGCTCGCCCGCGAGGTGCTGCAGGGCGTCGTCGCCGGCGAGGGCTCACCGCAGGAGGTCGTCGACGCCCGCGGGCTCGCGGTCGTCTCGGACGACGGTGCGCTCATCGAGGCGATCGACACCGCCCTCGCCGCGCAGCCCGACGTCCTCGCGAAGATCCGCGACGGCAAGGTGCAGGCCGCCGGTGCCGTCATCGGCGCCGTCATGAAGGCGATGAAGGGCCAGGCCGACGCCGCCCGCGTGCGCGAGCTCGTGCTGGAGCGCGCCGCCGGCTGAGCCGGTGCGCGGGGAGCGGAGGAGACGGTGAGCGACCGGCCCGACGACTCCGTCCCCGCGCGGCTCGATCTGCCGAGTGGTGACTTCCTCCGTCCCCTGGTGTCGAGCGACGCCGACCTCCTCGGTGCGGCGATCGGGGAGCGCCGCGCGTGGCTCGAAGCGCTCCTCCCAGGAGGGGCCGATCCGCATGACGATGTGGAGGCTCTCCGGCTCGTCGAGGGCGCTGCCCGCGCGGGCCGGGCGCACGCGTTCGTCCTCGTCGACGACTCCTGGACCACGGTGCGAGGAGCGTTGAGCGTCGTGCCCGGCGAGGGGCGCACGGCGACCGCGTCCTGGTGGGTCCTCCCGGAGCTGCGCGGATCGCGCAGCGAGGAGGAGTTCGATGCGTTCGCGCGTCGCTGGCTGCTGACACGGTGGCCGTTCGATTCCGTCGAGACTCCGGACAACCACCCCGAGGACCCGGCGGCTCTGGCCGGAGCGAACATCCTCGCGGTGCTGCCCGACGCCCCGCAGCGCACGCCCCTGCCGGAGCCCGACCTCGACGCCGCGCGGCGGCTCTGGTCCGAGTACCCGGGCTCCGGACCGCATCCGCTGCCGCCGGTCGAGTCCTTCGGCGACTCCGTCGAGTTGGCCGACGAGCTGCTCGCACTGGTCGCGCGCGGAGTGAAGACCGCGACCGCGTCCCTGGTCGGCGACGATCCGGTTCCCGCGGCCGGCGATCACTGGATCGTCTGCGACGGGACCGGCGCACCGCGGCTCGTCCTGCGCGATGACGACGTCAGGATCGGACCGCTCGACTCGGTCGACGAGGCGTTCGCCTGGGCCGAGGGGGAGGGCGATCGCACCCGCGAGGCCTGGCTGTCCGGGCATCGGCGCTACTTCGCTCGCGAGGACCCGGAGTCCGAGCTCGAGGGGGTCGTGTTCGAGCGCTTCCGGGTCGTGTGGCCGCAGGCCGCCGCTGATCGCGCCGCCGCCTTCGCGACATCCGCCGCCGCGGCGCTCCCGGACTAGGCCGACTCGGGGTCCCGGCCCCCACTCTCGGGGGTTCCCCGGATGCCGCTCCCAGGAGTGCTGCGACAGAGTGGATCCATGGCCACTCTCACTCGCCCCCGTCGGGGCACGATCATCGCCGGCGTCTGCGCCGCGCTCGCCCACCGCTTCGGCTGGAGCCCGTTTCTGGTCCGTCTGCTCTTCGTGCTCTCGTGCCTGCTGCCGGGACCGCAGATCATCGCCTACATCATCCTGTGGATCGTGATCCCGAAGCAGAGGTGATTCCGCGCTCCCGTGTGGAGCGCACTCTGAGCGCGCGTTCAGGAGTCATGCGTGCGAGCGTCCTAGCGTGTCGCTGAGCGACCGCTTCCACGCGGCGCCGAGGAGGAGATCATGGGATTCCTGGACCGACTGCTGGGACGCGAAGAGCCCGCCGAGAACGCACGACGCGATTCGGGACGGCCGGACGGGCAGCAGCCCGCCTACGGCACCCCGCCCGGACGCTCCGCCCGCAGCGAGGACGAGATCGCGATCGAGCGGTACCGATACCTCCTGCGCACCGCGCCGCCTGAGGCGCTGGAGCAGGTGCACCGTGAAGCTTTCGAGCAGCTGACTCCGGAGCAGCGCCAGCAGGTCTTCCGCGAGCTGAGCGAGGGCGCACCCGTCGGCGACGCCCCGCGGAGCGACGACCCCCAGGCACTCGCCCAGTCCGCGACCCGTAGCGAGCTGCGGCAGCCCGGCTTCATGGAGCGCCGGTTCGCCGGCGGCGGCGCGGGCGGGATGGGCTTCGGCGGGGTCCTGGCCTCGTCGATGCTCGGCACGATCGCCGGATTCGCCATCGGCTCGGCGATCGCCGGTGCGTTCCTCCCGGACGTCGGCGGCGACTACGCCGGCGGTGAGGGCGGCGACGGCGAGGCGGGAGCAGACGGTGGTGACGCCGGTGCGGACGCGGGGGGCGACTACGGCGGAGGCGACTACGGCGGAGGTGGGGATTTCGGCGGAGGCGACTTCGGAGGCGGAGACTTCGGCGGCGGCTTCGACATGTGACTGTACGACGGAGCCCCCGGACCGCGCGAGCGGGACCGGGGGCTCTGTGCTGTCCGGGGCGCTCAGCTCTCGTCGAGCAGCGTCGCCTTCACCTCGCGGCGCAGCACCTTGCCGATCATGTTGGTCGGCAGCTCGTCGATGACGACGATCCTCCGCGGCACCTTGTAGGGCGTGAGCGCCTCGCGGACGAGCGCGCGCGCCTCCGACTCGTCGAAGTGCGCGCCGGGCTCGAGCACGACGGCGGCCGCGACCATCTCGCCGCTGCGGGCGTCGGGGAGGCCGACGACCGCCGCGTCCCTGACCGAGGGGAGCCGGCGCAGGACCTCCTCGACCTCGGACGGAGCGACGTTGAAGCCGCCGGTGATGATGAGCTCCTTGATGCGGTCGACGAGGCTGATGAAGCCGTCCCCGTCCATCGTGGCGATGTCGCCGGTGCGGAACCAGCCGTCCGAGGTGAACGAGTCCGCGGTCTCCTGCGGCTTCCGGTGGTATCCGCGGAACACCTGCGGGCCTCGGACCACGAGTTCGCCCTGCTCGCCGAGCGCGACGTCGACGGAGGGGTCCTCCGGGTCGACGATGCGCACGTCCGTCCCGGGCAGCGGCAGGCCGACGGTCCCGGCGCGCCGAGTGGGGCCGACCGGATTCGCCATCAGGACCGGCGAGGTCTCGGACAGGCCGTAGCCCTCGACGAGGGTGCCTCCCGTCTCCTGCTCGAAGCGGGCGACGAGCGCGGGGTCCAGCGGCATCGCCCCCGAGATGGCGATCTCGATGCCCTGCAGCGAGACGCCCTTCTCGCGGGCCCGCGCGGCGAGCCGCTCGGCGATCGGAGGAACGGCAGGCAGGAACGTCGCGGGGTGCTTGCGCACGACCTTCAGCACGAGGTCGGGGTCGAACTTGGGGAACAGCACCAGCCGCGCCCCCATGCTCATCGCGAAGGTGAGGCAGAGGGTGAGGCCGTAGGCGTGGAACATCGGCAGCACCGCGTAGACCACGCAGTCGCCGCGGCGCACCGTCGGCACCCAGGAGCGGGACTGCGCGGCGTTCGCCGTCAGATTGCGGTGCGTGAGTTCGGCGCCCTTGGGAGTGCCGGTGGTCCCGCTCGTGTACTGGATCACCGCGAGGTCGTCGGTGGTCGGACGCGGGTGAGCGGGGTCGATCCGGCGACGCAGCAGCGAGTCCCACTCGATCGCGCCGCGCACGCGCCCGGTGAGAGCGGCGCGGGATTCGCGCGCCTTGCGGATCGGCAGGCGGAGGGCCGCGCGCATCGGCGCGGGCATCGCCCTGGTGAGGTCGACCGCTACGACGGTCTCGACCCCGAGATCGGCGGGCAGCTCCTGGACCAGGGGCACGATGCGATCCCAGGCGATCGCGACGCGCGCGCCGTGATCCTCGAACTGGTGCCGCAGCTCCCGCGGCGTGTAGAGCGGGTTGTGCTCGACGACCACCGCTCCCAGCCGGAGGACGGCGTAGAAGGCGACCACGTGCTGGGGGCAGTTGGGCAGGATCAGGGCGACCGGATCGCCCTCGCGGACGCCCAGTCGGCGCAGGCCCTCGGCCACGCGCTCCACATCATCCGCGAGCTGGGCGTAGCTGGTCGCACGGCCGAAGAACTCCAGCGCGACCTTCTCGGGGTACTGCGCCGCCGACTCCGTCACGATGTCGAGGAGCGAGCCCTCGGGGGGCTCGAGCTCCGCCGGCACTCCGGGTGCGTAGCTGCGGATCCAGGGACGGGGCGCGGGGCTGCTCACCCGCACCACTCTAGGCGCACGGGCCGACGCCGCCCCTCGGGCGGGCGCCGGCCACCGGCGTCAGGCTCGGGCGACCGCGTCCTCGACGGGCACGTCACCCGAGACGAGCTCCCAGGTCCGTCCGATGGACGCGGGCTGCTCGAGCACGGCGACGACCACGGCTGCGACGTCCTCGCGGGGGATGCTGCCGCGCTCGACGGTCTCACCCAGCTCGACCCGGCCGGTGCCCTCGTCGGTCGTGAGCCCGCCCGGACGCAGGATGGTCCAGTCGAGATCGGTGTTCCTCAGTGCGGTGTCGGCGTCGCGCTTGGCCTCGACGTAGGCGCGCCAGACCTTCTCGGTGTCCTCGGCCAGCGGCTCGTCGACGCCGATCGCGCTGATCTGGACGAAGCGGCGGATTCCGGCCGCGGCCGCGGCCTCCTGGCTGAGCACGGAGGCGCCCAGGTCGACGGTCCGCTTGCGTTCGATCCCCGAGTCGGGGCCGGCGCCGGCGGTGAAGACGAGGGCGTCGACGCCCTCGAGCAGCGCCGCGAACTCCTCGGCGCTCGAGTTCTCGAGGTCGTGGACGAGCGGATCGCCGCCCAGTCGCACGATGTCCTCGGCGTGCTCGGGGTTCCTGATCACTCCGACGGACTCGTGTCCGGCGTCGTAGAGCAGGTGCAGGATCTGCTGACCCACCTTGCCGTGGGCTCCGATGACGGCGACTCGTGCCATGCGTGTTCCTCTCCTCGGCGGGGCGCGGGGCCCCGGTGCTTCCTCCGCCGCGGCGGCGGTGGCCCCATCCTGCCTGCGGCGGATGGGAGTGGCGTTCAGGCTGCCAGGCGGTCGTCGCGCCCGGTGACGGCGAGCAGGCGCGTCTGCAGCGGTGCGTCCTCGCCGACGGGGACGGGAGCGGCGAACAGCCCGCTCGCGCGCAGCGTCTCCTCCTGCGGCGCGAACAGCTCCCAGACGGCCGCCACGAGCTCCTCGTCGAGCGTCTCGTCGGTCCCGGTGGCGCGGGCGAGGTCCCAGGCGTGGATGGTGACGTCCGACACCTGCTCCCGGACCAGCTCGAGCGCCGTGACGGAGTCGCGACCGAGGCGCAGGACGGCCTCCGGTCGGGCGGAGGAGGCGGCTGCACGCGTGTCGGCAGTGACCCGGCTCCACTCGCTGCGCAGGTCGCTGCCGACCGGCTCGAGGCGGATCGGGGACTCGTCTCCGCCGGACAGCAGCGTGTGCGCGCGCTGCTGCTCGCGGACGACGTGCAGCACGAGCGCGCGGGTGTCCCATTCGGTGTCGGGCGTCGGCGCCGACCAGTCCACGACGGCGGCCAGGCGGCTCTCGAAGGCGGCGTGCGCGCGCTGCTGCAGGTCGAGCCAGCGGCTCATCTCGGTGGCGGTGGGGGAGGCGGGCTCGTGCGTCATGTCTTCTCCGGAGCGTCGTCGTCGGTGCTCGGGACAACCCGGATCGGCACCGGGCCATTCCCGCAGCGGATGGGAGCCTCCTCCTCGCTCGTCGCCGAGCGCCGTGTCGGAGGTGCGTGCGAGCATGTCAGGACGGCATCGGTAGAGGGCGAGCAGGACGGCACGTGAGCAAACAGGACGGAAGCGGCCGACAGGTCACGCTCGACCCCGTCGACGATCCGCGCGCCAGCATCCTGCACATCGACATGGACGCGTTCTTCGCCTCCGTCGAGCTGCTCGAGCGACCCGACCTGCGCGGTCGCCCGGTGATCGTCGGGCACATCGGCTCCCGGTCCGTCGTCACCGCCGCGACCTACGAGGCCCGGCGCTACGGGGTCAACTCGGCGATGCCCATGGCCGTGGCGCTCCGCCGCTGCCCGCAGGCCGTCGTGCTCGAGCCGCACATGGACCGCTACCGCGAGGCGTCCCGGCGGGTCATGGCCATCTTCGACTCCTTCACCCCGCTCGTCGAGCGGCTGAGCATCGACGAGGCGTTCCTCGACGTGGCGGGAGCGCGTCGCCTGTCCGGCACGCCCTTCGCCATCGGCACCGCGATCCGCGAGCGCGTCCACTCGGAGCTCGGCCTCACCTGCTCCGTCGGGATCGCCAGCACGAAGTTCGTCGCTAAGCTGGCCTCCGGACGCTCGAAACCCGACGGCCTGCTCGTCGTGCCGTCCGACGGCGTGCGCGAGTTCCTCGATCCGCTGCCCGTGAGCGCACTCTGGGGCGTCGGAGCGAGCACGGAGGAGGCGCTGCTGCGCCGCGGATTGACCACCGTCGCCGGCGTCGCCGCGACCCCGCTGGCCGTGTTGATCTCCTCGCTCGGCGAGGCGACCGGTCGCCGCCTGCACGCCCTGTCGAACGGAGTGGACCCGCGCCCCGTCGACACCCGCGTCGTCGAGAAGAGCGCGGGCCACGAGATCACCTTCGCCGACGACGTCGCCGACCCCGAGCTGGTCCGTCGCGAGCTCCTGAGGCTCTGCGACAAGGTCGCGGTCCGCCTGCGTCGCGGCGGAGTGCGCTGCCGCACGGTGGCGGTCAAGGTGCGCTTCGGCGACTTCAGCACGCTCACCCGCTCCCGGACGCTGCCCGAGGCGACGGACGTGGCGCGGGTCCTCTACGAGGCGTCGTCGGCACTGCTGGAGGCGGCGAACCCGATGCGCCGACCCGTGCGCCTCATCGGCGTGCGCGGCGAGCAGCTCGTCGACGGCGACGAGGTCGCCTTCTCGCTCTGGAACGACTCCGACGACTGGCGCGACGCCGAGCTCGCCGTCGACGGGGTCGCGGCACGCTTCGGCACGGGGGCGGTCCGACCCGCCTCGCTGCTGGCGCGTTCGGCGCCGGAGTCGGCGAAGGGCATCGACCTCAGCGACACGCTCGCTACGCGGAGCCGATCGTCAGACTGACGGGCCGGTGATCCGATCCGTTGGGCGGCAGGACCTCGACGGTCGCCGCGGGCACGCCGTCGGCGAGGGCGTGGTCGAGGCCGACCAGCGGGAGGAGCGACGGCCACGTGGCAGGGAACCCGATGCCCGAGGTGCGCACGAGCCCGGCCTGCTCGAGCACCGGGGCGAGCAGGTGGTCGTCGGTCGCCGTGTTGAAGTCGCCCACGACGAGAGTCCTCGGGGACTCGTCCGCCGCGAGGGCATCGGCCAGACCGGCGAGTGTCGCATCGCGCTCCTCGTGGTCGCCCAGTCGGAACGACGCCAGATGCACGACGAAGAGCCGGGTCGTGCCCAGCGTGGTGCCGATGTCGACCGCGAGCGCGCGGTCCCAGCCGAGCCCCAGATCCAGCGGCTCGCCGTTCGAGAGCACTCCCCGACTCCAGACGCCCACTGTCCCGACGACGTAGGAGTGCGGGTAGGCCTCCGACAGCTCGTCGTCGACCGCGTCGCGCGCGTCGGCGGTCAACTCCTGCAGCGCGATCACGTCGGGCTCGGCAGAGGCGAGCTCCGCCGCGGCGGCGCCGGCCTCGCCGCTGCCGCCGATGTTCTGGCTGACGACCGTGAACGAACCGGAGCGCACAGCGGCAGCAGGCACCGCGACGGGCAGGACGAGCACCCCGTAGACCATCGCGAGCACCGTCACGGCCGCACCGGCACCGCGCGAGCGCAGGGCGACGGCCGAGGCGACGAGCAGGAGCACCGCGAGTCCGGACCACGGGATCGCGGTCTCGACGACCGACAACCAGCCCGACGCCTCCGGGAGCACGCGGTGGAAGGCGAGGAACGCGGCCAGCCCCGTGCTCGCCACCGCGACCGCGGTCGAGCGGACCGGGTGTCGACGGCGGGGGCGGGAAGGCATCCTCGATCATCGCATCGGCTCCCTCGACCGGGATGGGGGAGTGCTGTGCGCGCCCGCGCGGCGGTTGTCGCCGCCGAGAGCCGCGGAGTAGCGTTCGGGCATGCCCAACATCGCCGTGTCCCTGGCCGACAAAGTCACCTCCGCGGGTACCGCGACGATCTACGGGGAGCCCGTGAGCGTCGACGGCGCCACGATGGTCCCGGTCGCCCTCCGCTGGTTCGGCTTCGGCGGGGGCAGCGGATCCGAGGACGGTCAGGAGGGCGGTGGTGGCGGCGGCGGTGCGGTCATGCCGATCGGCGCCTACATCAAGGACGACCTCGGCCTGCGCTTCCAGCCCAACATCGTGTCGGTGCTCGCTGTCGGCATCCCGTTCGTGTGGGTGACCGGCAAGGCGCTCGCACGCATCGTGCGGGCCCTGAAGAAGTAGGGGCGCTCAGCGCGTCCGGATCGGGCGCGCGGTGAACCAGGTCGTCTTGGTGCGGCCGAATCCGACGACGAGTCGCTCCGCGTCGGTCGGGCGTCGCGGGTCGTACACGACGACGACGGGCTCGCCCGCCATCCACGCGTCCCCTCGACGCTGCGGCGTCTTCAGAGCGCGCCGCTCCTCGCCGTTCTCGAGCCGGTAGGCGACGAGCAGACGCCCGGCCCGCGCTCCCGGGTCGTCCGCGATCACGCGCCCGCGGACTCGCCTGCCCTGTGCCAGCAGCTCGCGGCGGAGGCGTCGTCGCCGCTCATGGACGAGCACCTGCAGCAGCAGGAGCAGCAGGACGGCGAGAACGACGACCACCGACCACAGCATGCTGTCTATGATTGCTGACGAACACGGGAGTCCGGTGCACCGGACTGAGAGGAAGGCTTTCAGCCTTCGACCGTCGAACCTGATCTGGGTCATGCCAGCGAAGGAACGTTTCGATCTCCTCTTACTACCCGTGCCCT